>CAMAYU010000138.1 GCA_945862235.1 Schlesneria paludicola DSM 18645 | reverse complement strand
CAGGCGCAGTGGGCGAATAAGGCGGCGGGGTTTGCGGTTCGCGATGACCGTGGCATTGGTGCGCCGAGCGAAGAACCCCTCACCCCCGGCCCCTCTCCCGACCACCGAAGCGGCGGTGCCCGGGCCGGGGCGAGGGGAGAGGAGTTGCTGACGAGCACTGATTCGGGGCAGCCTGGTTGGTTGACCTCTCTCACGTATCAAGCGGTCACGTTACCGAGACGCGGTGATGACGATCTCGATGCGGCGGCGGTGGAGCTTTGGGTCGAGAGCCTGATTCAGAAGGAGCAGGCGGACGACAGCGACGAAGCGCGGCAGTGGATCGAGGACTTGCAGCGACGCAACGCGGACTATCACGCCGAGCGACTTGCCTCGTACCGCAAACAGCATCGGGACGAGTTGGCTCAGACGGGCGAGGCGTTGCCGCTGCTGCACGCTTCGTCGCGAGCGGTCTTGCAACGGCTGAAGGAACGCGGCGTCGGGCTGATCATTTTGGATGAGTGTCACCATTTGCTCGGGCACTGGGGACGAGTCCTCGCCGACGCCAGCGAGTTCCTCGACGGCCCGATCATCTTGGGTTTGACCGCCACGCCGCCCGATCGCGACGGCAAGGATCAAGTCGATCTCGACCGCTACGACCAGTTCTTCGGGCCGATCGACTTTGAAGTTCCGATCCCGGCCGTCGTGAAGGATGGGTTCCTCGCGCCGTATCAGGACTTGGCCTACTTCGTCCGACCGACGGCGGCGGAGATCGACTACGTCGCGAACATCGACGACCAGTTTCATGAGCTGGTGCAGGAGCTGTGTGCCGAGCGGAGTGAAACTCACGTTGCGACCGAAGTAGCTTCTGAGCGGGGCGGCGTCAGCTCCCTAACGCTCGATTTGAGCGGAATGGCGCTAGCCACCGGTGATTCGCGATCGACGTTGTCCGGCGATTTACCGGCGGCTAGCGCCGTGCCGCTCACAAAGCGAGTGCCATTGGGCGTAAGCCCTCCGGTTCTTCCGCAGAAGGCTGACGCCCAGGAACCGGGGGGCTTTCGCCACCCCGCTCAGAGTTCAAATACATTGGACGATGAGAGTGGAATCGAGAGCTTGCCCGCGCGACTCGCACCGATGCCCGGCTGGGTGATGAACGTCCTCACCGGGCTGAAGCATCCGACGGGAGTGGCTGCGGATTGGAGCGCCTTTGAGAATCGAGACGCGACGTTCGCGAAGGCGGCGTGCCTGTTCCTGCTTCAGCGCGGATTGAAGTTGCCGAAGCATGTCATTCCGACCGAACTCGATGACGATGGCAAGACACAGTTTGAGACCGAGGTGCTTGTCCCGGTGATTGATCGTTACGTGAGGCACGGCTTGCGGCGATCGCATCATCCGGCGGATCGCGAACTGGCGGAGACCGCGATTGGACGCATGAGATTGCTCGGCGTGCAGATCACCGAGACCGGTTGCCAAGCGTGTGCCTCGCCCGCTGGGCGCGTGATCGCGTACTCGAAGAGCAAGATGCTCGCGCTGCCTGAGATTCTGCGAGCCGAGCGAGCCGTGTTGGGGGATCGCATTCGAGCGGTGATCGTCACCGACTACGAGAAGACCTCCGCAGTGTCGTCCGAGATTTCGCACTTGCTCGATGAGGAAGCGGGCGGCGCGATGGCGGCGTTTCGCGTGCTGATCGGTCATGCGGAGACGAACTTGCTCGACCCCGTGTTGGTGACGGGATCGAGTGTCCTCGTCGATGGAGACCTCGCGCTGCGATTGAAGGTTGAAGCGGAGACGTGGCTGAAAGCAGGTCGATATGAGGTGGAGTTGAGCTTGGAGGCGATGCCGCTGACAGCCAACGTAGTCCGGACGTCTTCGTCCGGACGAGGGCGTCCGGACTACGAAGATCGAGACGCTCTCTCGTTCTCGGTCTTGAGTGGTCGTGGTGCGGATTGGTGCCCGCGCGTGTATGTCGCGCTTATCACGGAGTTGTTTCAACGGGGACTCACGCGATGTCTGGTCGGAACGCGCGGACTGCTTGGGGAAGGTTGGGACGCGCACAAGATCAACGTGCTGATCGACCTCACGACCGTCACTACGTCGATGTCGGTCAATCAGTTGCGAGGCCGTTCGTTTCGACTCGATCCGGATGAGCCGCTCAAGCTGGCGAACAATTGGGACGTGGTCTGCCTCGCCCCCGAGTTCACTCAGGGACTGGACGATTACCACCGGCTGATTCGCAAACACGGGCAACTGTTCGGCGTCACCGAAGACGGTGTGATTGAGAAAGGGATCGGTCACGTTCACGCGGCCTTCACGGAGCTCAAGCCGGAAGGTGTCGAAGGATCGGTCGGCGTTCTCAATGAGGAGATGCTCGCGCGAGTCGGCCTTCGTGACGCCGTGCGCGAGCGTTGGAAGATCGGTCAGCCGTACCATCCCGAGCCGCTACGAACCGTCGAAGTTCGTCCGTGTGCGACGAGCGGCGGTGGCTTCCCACCGTTCGGCAACTCGAAGTCGGCGTGGACGGATGCTTCGCTGTCGAGCGCGATCGGCAAGGCATTACTCGGGGCGCTGACCGAAGCCAAACTGATCGGATCGCGTCCCGCGCTGCAAGTGGGTGAACGAGCGGGCGGGTACGTGCGCCTCTTTTTGGAACATGCCTCGAAGGAAGAAAGCGGTCTGTTTGCCGAGTCCTTGCAGGAAATGTTTGCGCCACTTCACAAGCCGCGCTATGTCATCCCACGAAGTTTCGATCGCGTCCAAATCACATGGCTGTCGCGGTTGCTGCCCGGAGTAGTCGGTCGCTATTTTCAGCGTCGTGAGTCTGTGTTGGCGATGTGGCACGCTGTGCCGTCGGCGTTGGCGAAGAACCGCGAGCTGGTTGCCATCTTCGAACGACACTGGCAGCAACACGTCAGCCCCGGCGAAGCGAAGTACGCCTACACCGGTGACGGGGCCAACATCGTGAAGCAGGCTCGACAGCAAGGACTGACTCCACACGGACCGGTTCATGTGAAGGAGGTGTTTTTGTGAGAGTTGCCGGATCGCTGCTGCTGCCCCGTGATGGAGTGGGATGAGTTCAAACTGAAATGTGTTTTTCTTTGGCTACGGACACCATTCAGAAATGCATTCGGTCGATCTCACCTTTCCACTTTGCACTGATCACTTTGCACTTTTCAGTTTCCGCCCGTTGCTATACCTCACGCGGCACAAAGTGAGAGGATTCCGAGCGGGGCGGCGTCAGCCACCAGTTCTTTCTAAGAGGGCTTATGCCCAAGAACCGGGGGGCTGACGCCGCCCCGCTCAGATGTTTCATCACTGACCGCGTGAGGGATAGCGCCCCTCCCGTTTGCTCCCCACCCCCTCAATGAGACTCCCAGTTCATGACTCAAGATTCTCCAACGTCGCCGCCTTCGTCCGGCGGTGGATCAATGTTTTTTTTCTGTGGTCTGCTGATTGGAGCGGCCACGGTCGGGTTCGTCCTCGCGGCGCGATCGACTCAGCCAGCAAATCCGGATGAGATCGCGAACTTGGCCGAGGTGCCAGCGTCGGTGAAGTCGCTGCATCCCTCGAACGCCCCCGGTTTGCAGAATGTTTTTCGGTTGGGTGACAACCTGTACTCCGGGAGTGCGCCGGACGATGAGACTGGGTTCTCATCCCTCGCCCGGCTGGGTGTGAAGACCGTCATCAGCGTCGATGCGGCCACGCCTGACTTGGAGTTGGCACGCCAGTTCGGATTGCGTTACGTCCACCTGCCGATCTCGTACAGCAGCGTTCCGCGCGAGACGATTGTGAAGCTCGTGCGAGTCTCGCGCGAGTTTTCGGGGCCGATCTATCTGCATTGCCATCACGGTCATCATCGCGGCCCGGCAGCGGCGGTCGCGTTGTGGCGCTGTCTCGACAAGAGTGTGACCGAGAGCCAGGCGCACGCGGCACTACGAACCCTTGGCACGTCCGATGAGTTCTCGGGACTCTATGTGAGTGTGAGAGAACTCGTGCGGCCGAAGCCTGCCGAGTTGGATGCCGATCGTTCAGAGCTGCTCCAAGTCTCCACCGTCAGGCCGTTGGCGAAGACGATGGCCGAGATCGACCGCATGTGGGACCGAGCCACTGCGGATGAGACGGAATCGACGGCGATCTCGATGCAACTCACGATCGCCTTCGATCTGGCCGAACACATGCGCGACGCGGCGGGCTTGTCCGACGTGACCGATGAAGAACTGCGAAAGGGCCTGAATGAAACGGCCGATGAGTTGGACCGGTTCGCCGAGACGATCAAGGCGGCGATGCGAGATCACTCTGCTCCGAACAACGCACGCACGTCGGCGATCACGCGCGTCAGCGCGAAATGCAATGCGTGCCACGCGCAGTTTCGCGAGTGACATCGCACCGACGAACAACGTACCGGTCCTAGAAGACTTCGGCGTTTGCCGCCTTTCGCTTCGCGAAAGCGGCGTTCTTTCGCAGAGCGAAAGACGACGTTGTTAGGGACCGGGTGGCAACAGTGACGGACTGCCATCCTCATCCGACGTTTGGACGGGGAGTGGCAAGAGTTCCGCCAACTCGGCCTGAGCAGGATTGGGGCTGTCGGCTGCGTCGGACTCGCCGTTGTTCAGTGGGGACGGTGGCGGAGTCCGCTTCTGTGTCTGATGTGGCCAGTACTCAACGACTCCCGTTCGCGACCTGATCGGAGCGATCGTCGGCGCGATGACAGGTATCGCGGGATCCTCATTAATGGATGCCGTCAGCGAACCGTTTTTCGAGTCAGCCAAGGGGAGCGATCCAGAGTCGAGCGAGGGGAAACCTACCCCCTCGGACTCACCACTCTTGAGCGGTGAGGAACTCGGCCGAAGCGCGAACTGCGCCGAGTGCATCAAGGCGGACTGAGGACGTGGACCAACCAATTGACCGGCCGTGGAACCAGCCGATGGACGGCTGGCGATCGTTGATGAGTAACGCCCCGGCTTGAGCGGAAGCAGCGGTCGTGCGACGGCTCGCTTGGGGAATGACGGAACCTTCAACATCTGCTTCCAACGCGGCGATGACTCGGCGACAGGGGACAGATTGGGTTCGGACGCAGGACTTGGGACGGCAGTGGGATTCGAGTCCAACTGCAGGCTCGTTGGCGAAACGGAATCAGGTGATGGTGACGGCGGCAGCGCATCCTCGTCCGGCAAGGAGTGACCCGCGCCTGGCAAAGGGGGCACCGGAGAAAGGTCGGGAAGCGACTCAAATTGCGGAGCCGACTTGGACTCGTCTCTATCTTCGTAATCTGCTTCGACCGGATGTGGCGCGAAGCGCGAATGGATCGTCGATTCGCTCCCGTTACCACGGTAGGCATGTTTGCAGCCAGGCAATACGGAGAGCGTTCCCAACACGAGAACTGCGGAGCAGAGAATTCTTCGGGACGAGGCCGGGAACAGCATGACGGACACCTTCCTGCCAACAGATCTGAGGCGATTCGAGGGTGTGCGGTGAAACGCCGACCTCTCGAAATGTAACTGAGAAGCTGATCGGCAGAATCTGCAGACAGGCCCCAGCGAAATCAGTGGGTGCCCGATTGAAGCCGTTCGTCACTACGGTGGACTGCGGCCAAGTCCGAATGCGCCTCAAATGCCGTTGAGGCAGAGTGTTCGCAGACGGCGGAGTGAATCAGCAAAAAGAATGGAGTACGTAGAACGGACCGGGCCATCCCCCCCGTTTAATTTGGGCGATGTGTTGCCACGGTCACGGAGCTTCAACGTGGCCATGAGAATCGGATCACGTCCTTGCACGGCCCCATCGAAGCTCCGTGACCGTGGCAACCCAATTTTAAAAATGGGTGATCGCCTTAGGCTTTTGTCGGTCACGTCAATAATCACATCGGGGACGAGACTTGCCCCCCGACACCTGAACGAGCGTCGGTTCTCAATCTCAACAAGTTGGCAATTCGTGGGAATTGTGCGACACCTCGCCGCGTCGAACGGCCAACTCATTTCAGTCCGTTCGCCTTCCTTTCACGAGATCGCTCCCTTGTTGGATGAGCACGACCAATCGGCCGTGATCTGCGGCTTGCAGACCGGCAACCGAGAGGCTTGGGCTGCGCTGTATGACGGCTACAGCGTGGACGTGTGGCGTTACGTTGCAAGACTCGTAGGCCCGGAGAAAACCGATGTGGCCGATGTCGTTCAGGACACTTTTCTCGCGGCAGCTCGGTCCGCGAGGTCGTTTGATCCGAGGCAGGGTTCGCTGTGGGGGTGGCTTACGGGGATCGCTCATCACCACGTGTCAGTTTACTGGCGGCAGATCAACAAGGCCGCGCGATTGCAGGCGTTGGCAGAGGCTCACGCTGGGGAGTTGCATCAATGGCTGGCTGGCTCCGAAGCCGATGGCCTTTCGTTCGAGCAGAGCGAGTTGGCGGAGTTGGTTCGCAGCGTGCTGGCCGAGTTGCCGCCGGACTACGCAGTGCTGCTGACGGCGAAGTATCTGGAGGAACGGAGCCTCGACGACATGTCTCGGCAAGGGGGGCAAACCGTCGAGGCTCTCAAGTCAAAGCTGGCCCGCGCCCGGCGCGAGTTCCGCAGGAAGGGGGGCAGAACGATTGAGGTCGAGGCGTGACATCGTCCATTCACAAGCCAAGCGTGACTCTTGGGAGTTAGCCCTCTTCTGCCTTTCTGAGCGGGGTGGCGTCAGCCCCCTGGCTCTCACTTTGAGCGGCACGGCGCTAGCCGCCGGTGAATGGAGTTGTGTTTCCAAGGAAAGAACCGGCGGCTAGCGCCGTGCCGCTCACGAGGTGAATGACAAAGTAAGTGCCATTGGGCGTCAGCCACCTGGCTCTCACGTTGAAATGAAAGACGGGCTGACGCCGCCCCGCTCAGGAATACATCACTTCGCGGTCACATTTCAGAACTTCCCTCAAGCACCACTATGTCTGACGAATTCATTCACGACGATGACGACTCACGGCTGAAGGCGGTGCTGCGCGCCGTCGAGGCCGATGCGCCGTTGCCGGATGCCGCGATGCTCGACGCGATCCGGCAACGCGCGGCCGAGGCATTCCTGTCAAACGAAGACCGGACGGGCCTGAGTGCCCATCCGAAGACGACGACATCAATTCAATCTGAATCGTTGCCGGCGCGACCGGTGGCGAACTTGAAGCGGAGGCATCCGATGGTCACTCAGGCGATTCGTGGACTGTGCGTGGCTTCGGCTGCTGCGGCGATGCTGATGGCGTGGCTGGTGCCGGTTGGGCCGGAGCCGGTCTTGAACGCGGCTCCCTTTTCTCTGGTGATCGACGAACTGCGCGGAGCCAGTTCGCTCCAATTTCAGCTTCTTCGCGACGGGCAACAGTCCGAAGTCTGGGTTCGTGCGCCAGGCCTGGTACGGAAGGAAGAGACTCCGCAGAAGTATGCCATCGCGGCGGGATCGCGGTTGTGGCACGTGGACGAAGAGGCGAACACGGTGGTCGAAGGGGACTCGCCTTGGTTCTCTGGTCCGGATCAACACGTGGACCTCGTTGCGCTGCTCGATGTCGGCGTGCGCGATGCAACGGCGCTGTTGAAGTCGAAGCCGCACGAGCGAACTCGGTTCGAGGGCCGCGATTGTTTTGTCTACCGCGCACAGGTCGAGGCCGCTTCAAAACGGATTGAGCTCGAAGCGTTCGTCGATGCTCAGACTCAGCAGCTTGCCGCCGTCTTTGCGTTCAACGTCGTGGCCAAAGAGGAGGCGGAACTCATGCCACGAAGACCGCTGGCCGAGATGCGGTTGATCGCGATGAACGATGCGGTCGCCGACGAGAAGTTCGTCGTCGCAAAGTCGCTCACCGAGGATGGCCGCATTGGCAAGGTGAGCGACTCACAAGGGGTCGCGGTCATTCGGCCGATGCTCGCCAAGCGGTGGACGCCGCTTCAACGAGACCTTGTCCTCAAGCCGGGCGATTGGTTGCGGACCGAACTGCGCGGGGCGAACGCCGTGAAGGTGACGCTGTCGTCCGAGGTCGAACTGACTGTCGGACCGGGTTCGCTAATCGAGTGCATTTCGCCGATGCAGGCTCGGCTGCACATGGGCGAGGTGCAGGTCAGTAGCCCTCACGCTCCGCGTGAGGAAAGCCGAGCGTCGAACGACGCGGACTCGAAGAAAATCACCGGTGATAAAGCAGACGCGAACCCCGCGCTCGGCAATCGTCACGCGGAGCGTGACGGCTACGTTTTGCTGGCCCCTCGCGAAGGGAGCCGCAAGTTCGCGCCGGGGACCAAGCAGCTCGTGCGAGTTGACCGGGACGAGCAGCTCGTGCGAGTTGACCGGGACGAGCAGCTCGTGGACGTGCCGCAAGTGCCAGTGTGGCTGGCCGGGTTTGAAGGGACTTCCAACAACGAGTCGCTTGGTTCGCTGATCGTGAAGCTGCCCGATGGTCGCAACGAACCGCTGACGGTGGGCTATCACAAGGTCTCGGTCGAGATTCGCGATCAGATCGCGAGGACGACCATCGAGGAATCGTTCGTCAATCACACGCGGTCGCGGCTGGAAGGGACCTTCCATTTCCCGTTGCCTCAGGATGCGTCGATCGGCGGGTTCGGCATGTGGATCGGCAACGATCTCGTCGATGCGGACATCGTCGAGAAGCAGCGTGCCCGTGAAATTTACGAGACCATCCTGCGCGAGCGACGCGATCCGGGGCTGCTCGAATGGACTGCGGGGAACTTGTTCAAGGCACGCGTCTTCCCGATCGAGCCTCACTCCGAGAAGCGGGTGAAGATCGTCTACACGCAGGTCCTTCCGCTGCGAGGCAACCGCTACCGATACAGCTACGGGCTGCGAAGCGATCTGCTGCGAGCCAAACCGCTGCGCGAATTGAATCTGACTGTGACGGTCAATTCGGCGCTGCCACTGAAGTCGGTGAAGTGCTCGACTCATCCCGCTCGCACGCAACAGACGGCTCACTCGGCGCAGGTCGAGTTCGCCGCGCAGGAGTATTTACCAAACAAGGACTTCGAGGTCGTATGCGAAGTCGATTCGAAGCAGTCCGACGTGGTGGTCATTCCGCATCGACGGGGCGACGACGGCTATCTGCTCGTCCAACTGACGCCGCCCGGTACAGAAGGGAACTGGCAACGCGAACTGATCCCCGAAGGAAAGCCACTCAACGTGGTGCTGCTCTGCGACACATCGGCCTCAATGGACAGCGAGAAGCGAAAACAGCAAGCCGAGTTCGTGGCGACGGTCTTGTCATCGCTGGGTGCTGATGACCGCTTCCAGCTTGCGGCGTGTGATGTTGGGGTCGAGTGGTTCACTTCTCCCCTCGCCTCGGCTCTGCGGGGAGAGGGGCTGGGGGTCAGGGGTCTGAGTGGCAAACAGACTCCCGATGACAAAGCAAAGGCAGCAGAGAAGACCCCTCACCCTAACCCTCTCCCCGCAGAGCCGGGGCGAGGGGACAAAGCCGAAGAGATCGGCATCGCGCCCACGGCTGAGAACGTCGCAGCCGCGAAGGACTTCCTCGCCAAGCGTGTCTCACTCGGTTGGACGAATCTCGACC
This sequence comes from Schlesneria paludicola DSM 18645, assembly GCA_945862235.1. Classification (GTDB taxonomy): domain Bacteria; phylum Planctomycetota; class Planctomycetia; order Planctomycetales; family Planctomycetaceae; genus Schlesneria; species Schlesneria paludicola_A. Next base: position 7,976 of record CAMAYU010000138.1, on the reverse strand, counting down.
GGGCGTTTGCCGAGGTCATCAAGAAGTCGGCGGCTGATGCGCAGGTGATCTACATCGGTGATGGCATCGTCTCGGCGGGAGACACCGATCCGGCGCGGTTTGTCGCACGGTTGGGGCGGTTGTTGGGAGCGGACACGAAAACGAATGCTCAGCCGACAGCCGATCAGCCGTCAGCCGTCAGCCGATCATTCCATTCCGTCACCGTCGGCAACATCAGCGAAGCGGTCGTCCTGAAAGGGATCGCGTCGATGGGCGGCGGCTCGGTTCGCGCGATCGGGAGTGAGCAAACTGGCGTCACCGTCGCGAAGGAACTGCTCAACGAGATCGCACAGCCGGGGCTGCGTGATCTGAAGGTCGAGTTCAAAGGCGTGAAGGTCGCCGCTGTTTATCCCGAGCGATTGCCAAATGTCGCGGCGGGGATGCAGCAGATTCTGGTGGGACGGTATTTGCCCGAGGGTAAAGATCAGGCGGGCGAGATCATCGTCACCGGTCGTCGCGGGACCGAGGCCGTGCGTTACGTCGCCAAGATCAACTTCAAGGAAGCCGAAGACGGGAACTCGTTCATCCCGCGACTCTGGGCGCGAGGCCATCTCGATCATCTGCTCGCGCAGGGACAATCGGCTGCGGTGAAGGACGACATCATCGGGCTGTCGGAACAGTTCCACATCATCACGCCGTACACATCGCTCCTCGTGCTGGAGACCGATGCTGACCGAGAACGCTTTGGCGTGAAGCGTCGTTACGAGATGCGCGATGGCGAACGTTTTTTTGCTCAGGGCCGTGACAACGCCAGTTTTGAACTCGTTCAGCAGCAGATGCGGCAGTCGCGCAGTTGGCGTCTGAATATGCGAGCCAAGGTGCTGCGCAGCCTCGCCCAACTCGGCCGCGATCCTCAGGCGTTCCAACAGAGCGTACGGGTCTACGATGAACTCCGACGTGCGGGTGACATGAGCGGCACGATGTACTTCGACGGTCCGTCTTCGGGTGCTCATCCGATGCCCGGCCCCGCCGGTGCTGGAGGGTCTGGATTCGGGGGCGGCATGGGCGGCGGTGAATCCTTTGAATTCGACGGTCTCGCCAACGCGGAATTGATGCTGGATGAATCGAATGTTCTCGCGCTCAGTGATGGACGCTCATCTTTCGACGAGACAAAGCGTATGACCGTCAATCGCTCCCGCGGGCAATTGGGGCGAGACGTTCGGCTGTGGGACTCGGATGAAGACCTCTCGGTCAGCTTCGGCGTCGATAAGCAGTTGAAGAAGGAAATGAATCAAGAGTCGCTTGGAGACTATCCAGATGCTGTGGCCGAACGGGCCTTCGGTGAGTTCGATTTCAAAGAGACGCAGCTCGGCCAGGCGATGGATTACGAGGACGCATTTGGGCTTGAAGCTTCGGGAAGGCCGATGCCCGTATCACTAGCGCCGGGAGCATTTCAACCCTTCGGCGGTCGGGGAGCCGTACGCTATCGCGGAGCCAATGCCGAGCGAAAATCGGTCAGCCTCGCGGGGGGATTGGCTTTCAAGGCGAAGGCGAACAAGCAGGCGTACCTCAGCTCAAACATTGGACGCTACGACCATCAAGGCTATCAGCAGGACACCACGCGGTGGCTGCGAGACCTCTTCCCCACGCTGCCCGATCGCCCGCGCAAGCCTCCCAAGATGCTGCCCGATCCCGAAGGCTGGTCGCCCGAGTTGCTCGCTTTGTCACGCAGTCTGTTGCGAGCCGAAGGACTCTCGAAGTTGGAAGGGGGAATTGAACTGAAACGGGTCGTGGTCTCGACCGATCCGCGCTGGAAGCGGCAGTCGGCGCGAAACAGTGACCTCGTGTTGTACTCACCGCAGAGCTGGCTCACGCGGACGTTGGACCTCGATCAACAGACGGTCATCAATTACGCGACGGCCGACGAACGGGGAGCCTTCTCACTGGCGTATCTGCTTGGCCAAGTCCGCAAGTCGCACGCAAGCGAGCTGACGCCGAGCGTCCTCGCGCTGCATGACCATTCGCTGTCGGCGCTGCACGAGGCGTATCGCGGCTATCAGGCGAAGCTGGAGCCGGCGGGAGACGACCGCGTCACGGTGACGTTCATGACGAAAGGCCCAACCGACAGCCAGCGGCTGCTGATCGACACGGCTCGCCATGTGATCCTCAAGAATGAATCGCATCAGAACGGAAAGGTCATCAGTACGACAACGCTCGACGATTTCGTGGAGGTCGCCGGACGCTGGCTGGCTCGCAAGATCACCGTTACCGACACTCAGGGCCGGACGACGAGTGAGACGACGCTCGACATGAAGGTCCTCACCGCCGATGAGTTCGCCAAGCGAATCGCCACCGAAACCGCAGCCAAATCGCGCGTGCAGTTCCTGCGCGGCCCGGCCCCGACGCTGGCGAACGCTCGCCAGAACGTGGCCGACGGCAAAGCGAGCTTCGACGACCGGATCATGCTGCTCATGCACTTCGCCTCACGCCAGTTGTGGGAGGACGTTCTGAAGCAGATCGACGCGGCGGAGACGCTCGTGCAGATGCTGGCGGCAGGGAAGCCGGGCGTGCCTTGGATTCGGACGGCGGCGCTCGTCGCGATGCGACGCAACGAAGAGGCTCGGCAGCGGTATCTCGCCAAAGCCAGGCAGCAAGCCGCGGACAAGGCTCAGGATGAGGTCTTCCTCGCGAGGGCCATCATCCAGCAGGCGGCTCAGATCGGAACTGGTTCCGAGATGTTGGAGCTGGTCAAACTGCTCAAGCCCGTGTTTGAGCGGCAACCGGCGGACCTCAACGTCTTCTGGGAATGGCAGGAACACTACAAGAGCGTCCTCGATTCGCTCGGTCGGACGGACGAGGCACTTGCGCTGCGGAAGGAGATGGTGGCGAAGCAGCCGTGGCAGATCGACTGGCATCAAGATGTCGCACGGCGACTGACCAACCGGGGCGAACCCGACGCGGCCGAGAAGTGGTTGCGGGATGAACTGGCTCGCGATGTTGAGCGGACTTCATGGGAAGTCGATGCGCTGCGAGGCTCGATCTGCGATCAGTACCGTTCGCGTGGCTTGTGGGATCGGCTGCTGAAGTTCACCACGGAATGGGTCGCCACGAATCCTGAATCGACATCGTGGGGATCGGCCTATTCGCAGCATCTGGCGGCGCTGGTCTACAACGACAAGTTGGAAGACGCGTACAAACTCGCCGAGCAATGGCTGACGGAGGCCCGCGTGCCGGGCAAGCTCACGCCGTCGCAAAACGGTCGGTTCGACGCGGCCCTCAACTTTGCACAGGGGAGCGGACACAACCTGTCGTTCCAGCGGCCCGATGAACGGTGGTATCCGATCCTCGCCGAAACGTGCCTGTTCTTCGTGACACATGAACATCACAGCGACTTCGCACCACGCATCTTCAGCAACCATTACTTCCAGCAGCACGACTCGTGCGACCGAGTTCGTGGCCGGGCGTTGCACTTGCTGCGGACAAACCTCGCGAAACTCACACCCGCTCAGATCCGCTTCCTGCGCGGTGCGGCGGCAAGCGGACGGTTGGAGTTGGTCGAACCGATCAACGACCACAAGCAGTTGGAAGCGGGCGAAGTGCCGCTCGAAATCTGGAGAACCATCGCGACCGAGTTGCGTGCAAGATGGAGTGACCTCGGCCGTAGGGTGGGCCCAGCGGCGCTTCGCCGCGCCGGCCCATCAGAGGGCAACGTGGCTGGAGCTGGTGGGCCGGCGCCCGAAGCGGGCTTGTCCCACCCTACGCAGGATCGCGACGACTGGCATTCGCTGGGCACAACCTTGAGCGACCTCTATGTCAGCCGCTTTCACGACACCGAGGCCCTTCCGTTCCTGCGCGAGCGGATCGCAACCGCTCCCGACGAATTGAAGCCGGGTTACTACGACTTGCTCTTCACGGATTTGGTCTCTCGTCCGTGGACGCAGGCTCTGGAAGACGAGGCGTTTCAAACGTTGCGGCTGCTGTCGCGATCGCACTTGCCCGAGGAGACGATTCCCGACGCTCGGCTCTCCGTCCAGCTTCCGGCTTTGCTGCGACTGGTTGATGCGATGCTGGCCAACCGTGCGGCTCACGATGAGAAAACGCTGCGCGATGCGGGTGAGGTCAATAAGCTGACTCGTATCGAACTCGCGAAGAGGCGGGCCGAGACATCGAAGGCCACTCGCACCACATTTGCCGAGACACTGGAGGCCGAAGCGGCGCAGGAAGAGGCCGGGAAGGGGCCACTCGCGCCATGGCTGCGCATGGAGCAGATGTGGCTCGACGCGCAGCTTGACCGCAGCCTCGACAAGGCTGAGGAGCGTTGCTGGGCGTTGCTGGGCGAAGTTCCTCCGAATGGGAAGCAAGAGGGAGAACAGAAGGACGCGAAGGGAACGAAGGTTCAGGGTGACGACGATGTTGACGACGAGGACGATCCCGTCGCGAATGTGAAGCGGGTGCAAGAAGCGTTGGCCGGTCTGCTGCGTCAGCGGGCGTTCATCACCGTCATGAATCTAGCCTCCCGGAAGGCGGCAACACCCGCTTCGATCGACCGCGTGCTGAAGTACATCGACGCGGGGGTCGCGCAAAGTGGTCCTGTCGGTCCGCGAGATGAAGGCGATGCCAATGGAAAGCCCAATGCAGACGCATCTGCAAAACTGAGCGGCAAGGCGCTAGCCGCCGGTTCTGCTGATGCTCAGCCGACAGACAATCCAAAGAGACCGGCGGCTAGCGCCTTGCCGCTCACGGAGAAGCCGGGCGATGTTGGAGACGAAGAAGAACGAGCCGCTGCGATGGCGAAGCGAGCTGCGTGGCGATCGACCAAATTCCAGTTCCTCGTTGCGCTGGATCGGGCCGACGATCTGGAGCGGGAACTGAGAACGTGGGTTCGCGAGGATCAAACGATGTCGCCGTGGCGGCAGTCTCTGGCGCGGTTGCTGGCTGAACGTGGGAAGCTTGACGAGGCGATCTCGATCTTCGAGTCGTGCGAGAAAGACAAGCTGCTGTCATCGTCCGACTTCCGGATGTTGTCGGATTGGTATCTCGCGACGAACCGCCGCGCCGATCACGAGCGGGCGCAGCTCGAAGCCTTCAAACAAATGCCCGAGGGGAATCTCGGCAACGCGCTCTACCACGTTCGCAACCGCTGGTATTCGGGACAGAACCTGCCCAGCGAACTCGACGAGAACACGCTGTTGACGTTCAAGGCTCTGTTCGCGAAGTCAGCCAATCCCGAGAACTATCTCTGGCAGTTGCGCGAGATTTACGCGGCCTGCCGCGACTTCCGGCTGCTGCAAATGATCCCCGATGCGGTCCTGGGCCGCTCGCCACAGCACGTCTATGCGTTCCTGCAAAACCTCAACAGTCAGGTGCTGTACGAACTGCGAAACGAGGCGACGGCGGACGAGATTCTGGCGCGAGTCAAGTCATTGCGCGAGGGCGAACGGACGCCGACCGACCTCCGGGCGCTCGATCTGTTGGAGGCGCTCGTCGAACGGAAATCGTCCGAGGTCCTGAACCAACCCGGCCCGCATGTCGAGAAGTGTGTCGCCGCGTTGCGTCGCGGGTTCGATCGCGACTGGCAGCCGGGTGAGCCTCGGCTCATGTCGAACTTCCTCTACAGCTTGGCTGGGATTACGAACGGTGAGATCGCGGCCGAGCAGCTTCGCGAATTGAGGGCCTTGCAGACTCAAGCCCCCGCCGCGTCGCGAGACCATCTGTTCATCACCAACGACCTGTGTAATTTGCTTGGCTGGAGCTACGGCAAGCGGGACGAAGCGATTGCGATGATGGAGATCGAAGTTCGCGACTACGCTCAGGCCAACGGAGGCCAATGGCCGCACGAGGACAATTCCATTCTTGGCAGCTTCGTCAGCCTGTACGAAGGGGGCGGCAAGCACGCGACGGGTGAAGCGGTCGTGCTGAAGTGGCTCGACACGACGAAGAACGACGAACAGAAGAAGTGGCTGCGCGACCGATTGATGGCGCTCTACAACCACGCTTTGGAACACAAGGGCGAAGTGACGCTGGGCAAGGACGCCGTTCTGTTCGGCAAGATCATCGACCTTGGTCTGATGGAGATCGACACCGCGCCGGATGAGCATGTGCGCTACAACATCGTCACGCGGATGTGTGCCACGTTCGACATCGCTCAGCGAAACAAGATCGGCGACTACCCCGGTCGGCTGGCGAAGTTCGTGTTTGAATCGTTGCCGGAGATTCTCAAACGGCAGCAGTCTCAGTACCGCAATACGGTTCAGGCTCCGCTGCATGTCACGGGGCAGGCCCTCAGCCCGAAGCTCGCGTTGCAATACGTTGTCGAGCGGATTGAGCAGTATCCGCAGCGGTTCGAGATTCAGTGGGACAACGGCTGGCAGGGCTTTGGCTACGAAATGGCGCGTCGTCGGGAGGTGGCGGCGAAGGAAATGGGTGAACTCGCACCGCGAGTCCTCGCGCTGGCGATCAAGGAACTGAAACGAGACCTGCGCATGGGCGAGGCCCGCAATCAGTACGTCTACTACAAGCACCATGCACACTTCTGGGCCGAAAAGGCAGACGACTTCGCGAAGGCTGCGAACGAAATTTATGCCGAGCGGAAGACCTCGGGCCGTCGAGTCCGCTACATCGCGAACTATCTTCGCAGCGGACTCGAACGAACCGCGCGGGCGATCGAAATCCTGATGATCGCCTACAAAGATGGGATTCTGGACGCGTCGGCTCAGAACGAACTGGTCGTCTTCCTTCACCACGAAGGGCGTCACGCCGAGTCGATTCCGCTTCTCGAACGGCTGTTGAATGCCTGGCCCGATTCGATGCACTACCGCACGCTGCTGATGACCGCGTACTTCCGCTCGCAGCGGCCTGAGCAACTGGCGACGCTGGTCAAACAGACTGACGAGTTCTTTCACAAGGAAGGCCGCTGGGTCGAAGCCAACATCGCCGAGTTCGGCAAGGCGTGCCTTGGCACCCAATTGAACGAGCAGGCGGTTGGATACCTCAACGAGGCGATTTCACTCCATCAACGAGACCACGGAGGACGGACGTTAAATGACGCGGGGTTGTCCGACTTCGACCAACACCTCGCCGAAGCGCAGTCGCGTCTCGGTCGAACCAAGGAGGCGGTTGAAGCGGCTAGTGCCGCGATCATCTGCTGGGGAATGACTCACAGCAATCGAAGCTACGCGATGCAGAAGCTCAATCAGGTTCTGAGCAGTGCGAACGATCTTGATGACTACGTGAAGGGCCTGGACACCGAAGCGGCCAAGACCGAACAGGACAGCCCGATCCTGAGAAAGGAACTCGGCAAGGTCTATCAAACGAAGGGAGACCTGCCGAACGCCGCCACGCAGTTTGAACTGTCGCTCGCATTGCAGCCGCTCGACCGCGAAGTCCATCAGGCCCTGATCGCCTGCTACGACGGCACCCAACAACCGGACAAGGCGACGCGCCAACTGATGGCCCTGATCGACAGCCATCGCCACGACTTGGAGCTGTTCAAGCAACTCGCCGCGCGGATGAAGGACAACGAACAGGACGCCGAACGGGCCGTGACCTCGATCATCGAATCCGCCCCCAACGAAGCCGAAAGCCACGCGGCGCTAGGCGAACTCCGCCAGCAACAGAACCGCTGGGACGAGGCGATTCCGCACTGGGAACAGGTCGCCGAGCTGCGGCGTCTCGAACCAACGGGACTGCTCAAACTGGCCGCCGCGCAGATTCAACTCCAGCAATGGGAGCCAGCCCGCGCGACGATCAACAGGCTCCGCAAGACCGAATGGCCAGCGCGGTTCAACAACGTCACGCAGGACGCGACACAGTTGGAGGCACGACTACCGAAGTGAGATGTCGAATCGGCTCCACTGGGGCGATTCATCTGCGTCACGACTCACCAGAATGGACTCGTTTCCAACCTCGTGATGGATAGACCTTGCACAAACGCCAGGGCCATCGCCTTGTTGGAGCGAGGCCAGTTGTAGGGTGTCGTCGAGTCTTCGAGACGCACC
>CAMAYU010000137.1 GCA_945862235.1 Schlesneria paludicola DSM 18645 | reverse complement strand
CTGGCTCTGTTCGTCGGAGCGATGGCGTGTGCGGTGCGTGCTGTGACACTCGCCCGAGTGCGATCCAAATGGTTCATCGCGATGTTGTGTCTGGCGTCGCTCGTGCTGTTGTTCGGCGTGGGTGAGGAAATCTCGTGGGGGCAGCGTTTGTTCGGGTTTGCCACACCGGAGTCGATCGCCAAGCACAACTCCCAAGGAGAGACCAACCTGCACAACTTGCAGTTCGGAGGAGTGAAGATCAACAAGCTGCTCTTCGGCAAGGCACTGGCTGCGGGCGTGGTCTTCTATTTCTTCGGCCTGCCGTTTCTGTACGGGAAATCAGCGGGCTGGAAGCAGTTGGTCGATCAGTCGGCGATCCCGATTCCTCGACTCTGTCACTCGATCGCGTACATCGTTCTCGTCGTATTGTTCCTGTTGGTCTCCAGCAAAAAGCGCGGCGAGCTGTTGGAGTTCGGCGGCAGTGGGATCGCCATGTTGATGCTGCTCTTTCCACGGAACAGCGAGATCTACCGCAAGGCTCCCGCAACAGAAGCGAATTCCGCTTCACCGCCCACAACTTAGGGCACATTTCAAAACTAGCCCGACGCGCAAGCGAGGGCTTCACCGTCATCGAATGTCCAGCCCTCGCTTGCGCGTCGGGCTAGTTTTTCGAGGCAAAAACAGGTGCTGAAATGCCCTCTAGCAAGAGGTCGGCGAGCGGGGCTGACGCCGCACCGCACGCCGATCTCGTTTGCCCTGACTTCACAACTCGCATTCCTCAGTATTGAACCTGCACGTCCTCCCACCATCAATTGCCCAGCCTCACCATGCCCGTCACGACCAACATCGCCGCCTATAAATTTGCTCCGCTCTCCGATCTCAAACCGCTGCGCGAACGGCTGCTGACGCAGTGCAAAACGGCCGGACTGAAGGGAACGATCCTGCTCAGCACGGAAGGGGTCAACCTGTTTGTCGCGGGACCACGCGGAGACATCGACGCGCTGTTGACCGAGTTGCGTGCCGTACCCGGACTGGCCGAACTGCAAGCCAAATTCAGCGAGAGCAACCATCAACCGTTTCACCGGATGTTAGTGAAGATCAAGCAAGAGATCATCGCGTTCGGGGTGGAGGGAATCGATCCGGCGCGACGGCCCTCGCCCAAGCTGAGTCCTCGCGAATTGAAGCAGTGGCTGGACGAAGGGCGTCCCGTCACGTTGCTCGACACGCGAAACGATTACGAAGTGAAGCTCGGAACATTTCAGAACGCCCTCACCGTGGGGATCGACCAATTTCGCGAGTTCCCCGACGCGGTGAAGCAGCTTCCGGACGAACTGAAACGGCAGCCGATCGTCATGTTCTGCACGGGCGGCATCCGTTGCGAGAAGGCCGGGCCGTTCATGCAGCGCGAGGGGTTTGAAAACATCTTTCAACTCGACGGCGGCATCCTCAAATACTTTGAAGACTGCGGTGCCGCGCACTACGACGGTGAGTGCTTCGTGTTCGACCAGCGCGTCGGAGTCGATCCTCATCTGGAAGAGACCGCCAGCGATCAATGCTTCGTCTGCCAATCGCCCCTCACTTTTGAAGAGCAACGCGACCCGCGTCACATCCCCGGCCGGTCGTGTCCGCACTGCTTCCAATCCGACGATGAGCAGCGCGCCGCCGTCATCGCCGCACGCCACGCGGCACTACGTCTCGCGACGAATCCGTTGCCGGGTAGCGTCGCCTACGAGAATCTGCGACCAGTCAAAGTGCCGCCCAAGTTCGACGGCCACACGTTGCTCGATTGTCTGGCGGGACTGTTCGATCACATCCCGCGCGACGACTGGCGGCAGCGGTGTGAACAGGGGCGACTGCTGCATCCCGATGGTCACGCGGTCGGTCCCGATCATCGTGTCCGAACGGGCGAACGCTATCTGCAACGTCAGCCCGAAACGATCGAACCCGAAGTCAACGCCGACATCCGCATCCTGTACGAAGACGAAGCGATCCTCGTCATCCACAAACCGGCACCGCTGCCGATGCACCCGTGCGGCCGGTTCAATCGCAACACGCTGCAACACATCTTGGAAACGGTCTATCGGCCGCACAATCCGCGTGCGGCCCACCGCCTCGATGCAAACACCAGCGGCATCGTGTTGCTCTCACGCACCAAGCACATCGCCGGACTGTTGCAGCCGCAGTTTCAACGGGGCGAGATTGAAAAGACGTACCTCGCCCGTGTGATCGGACATCCCGCTGAAGACCATTTCACCTGCGACGCGGCGATCAGTTCCGTTTCCAGTGACCTCGGTTCACGCGAGATTGATGAGGCGGATGGCCTTCCGTCTCGCACCGACTTCCGGGTGATCGAACGTCATTCGGACGGCACATCACTGCTGGAGGTTGTTCCACTCACGGGCCGTACGAATCAGATTCGCGTTCACCTCTGGCATCTCGGCTGGCCCATCGTCGGCGACCCGACCTATCTCCCCGAGCGGCAACTCGGCGACACTCAGACTCACGCCGTCGATGCCGCGCCGCTCTGCCTGCTGGCCCAACGCATCACATTCACGCACCCGTTCACGCACGAACGAATGACGTTTGAAGCGGAGCGTCCGGATTGGGCCAAGTGAGTGAAGGGGGAGTGTGCCGAAGCGGTTAAACGTGTGGGCAACGCCCCGCGCGCCGAGCAACGTGGGAGACCACTTCGTCGCATCCGCGCGGGGCATTGCCCACGCGGTTAAACGACGCGACCTTTGGTCGAAAAAAAGTAGCCTTCATCGCTCCGCGTGAAGGCTACTTTAAGGCGTTCCCAATTCGCGCGGCCCGACAACATTCGGGATCAAGTAGTACGGGTTCCTAGCTCACGAATCCCTGCGTGAGACTTCGCCCTTCCAATCAGCCGCGGCCCCCTTTTCCGTAGAGCACCATGAACCGGCCTAGGTCGAGCGTGTTGATGACTCCGTTCGAGTCCATATCCGCCGCGACTTGTCCACCAGCGTAGGCGGCCGTGAAGGCTTGCAGATCCCGCACCGTCATTTTGCCATTGCCGTCGATGTCAGCTCGGGAGATCGGTCGGAGATAATTCCGGACGACGTACTTCCCCAGCTCCGTTCCGGCGCGGTTGCCATCGGTCGCGTCGAAGCGAAAGTGAACGCCCAAGTAGAGTCGGCTGATGGCGTTCTCCCACGCGGCGTCCGAGAACTTTTTGAACGTCCTCGAACCGCCCCCCAGCCCCGCATAGAACGGGTCTTCGGAGGTGATGGTGAACGTCATCTTGTCCGTCCCAAAGTAGCCCGCCATTACTGCGGCATGAACGGCTCCGAACGTGGCATGTCCCGAAACGTAGGCCGGGAACGGTGGCGTAAAGGGATTGAGCGGCTCCCAATTGGGGTCGGCCAACGTGCGCGCATTGCCATCGGTGTCAGCCAGCCGGATCGCCGAGATCGGTCGCCACAGATCAATGTTCGTGTCGTACTTCGCATCCCATGCCACCACGGCCGCGTCACCCATGGCGAGATTGATGAGGGCAAACAGGCGTGCGTTCTCGTTCATCGACAAGCCACGATCATGCGAGACCACCTGTGTAATCACGTTCAGTTGTCCCGGCGGCTTATAGGTGCCGTTCACGTCGTTCGCCCAGAAGAAAGCGATCCGTGTTTGCTCGGCCGTGCGCACCGTGCTGTTTCGAGAACCGATGGCCTTCACTTCATTGACTTGATCTGCGTACCCGCGACTCTGCAACAAGGTGCTCATCTTGCGAATGCCAAGTGGTCCCACGGGACGGAACTGGTCACCCTCGAACAGAGTCCAAGGAGTGGTGTATCCCCAGAAGGGACTGAATGGCTGACTCGTGAAGTCCGGAAACGTGGGACGCCAGTCGCCAGGATTGTTTCCACTGACATAGGTCGGATTCTCTTGTGTCCCGTCGTCAGCTCGCTCGTCCAACAAGGCGTCTGCGGCGGCTCGCCCCAACGTCACTCCGGCAGTCTCGTTCGCGCCATCCGGCACGTCCGCGAGCGACGCGGCGAGAGCGGCGTCGTAGATCGCGGCTCGTGCGGGGAACAGCGTCGTCAAGACCCGATGAGCCGCAGCCGCAGCGGCGGCATTGGCAGAGGCTCCGACCGACGCGGGGATGAACCCCAAGTACGGCTCATGCTTTCGATCAATCGAGTTCACGGCGTCATAGATCGCGGCATGAACCAACGCCTGCGTGCGCGAGATCGGACACGGCGGACCGCCCGTCGCCCGGATCGTATCCAGTAGCACATTGTTCCAATCGACCACGACATCCGCAGCCGTCGCTTGAGCCGCGCTCACCAGCAGCGCGCAGGCAAAGGTGATCCAACGCTTGAAAGACAACATGGCAAGTCTCCCATCCGGAAAGCGGGGTTGTGCTGCTCGCCTGCCGCTCGCAGATGGCATCAACAGCGAGCACGCAGACATCGCAAGGCGTTCAGACGACGAACGGGATCGAGCGAACACGATTGCTCAACCGTGTTCGCCCGCCAAGTTCGTGACCGCCTTCGGATGAAACGAAATGAAACGACAGGTCTCAATGAGAAAAGTCGTGGTTTCAACGAGAACGCCGCAAATGCCGTGTACCGATGACGACACGAGTCAAAACGGCAACGCGATCGTTTCCAATTCTCAACACGCGGCCGCACCATTCCGATGTCGGACGTGGTGTTACATCGCGCGGTCATGAGTGAAGCGTTTCTTCGAGTCCTGGTGAGCCGGGTGGCGTCAGCCCCCGGACGCTTCTCGACAGGAGTCCGGGGGCTGACGCCACCCGGCTCACCAGGAACGTCTCATCGACGACCGTGACAGGTATCGTTGAGCAGTATCGAAAGTGGGTTCACAACTCGACGCGTGGGGCGTTGCCCACGCAGTTAAACGAGCCGAGTCGGACCACTACGAGTTGAACAGGAAGTGACAGATGTCGCCGTCCTGCATGACGTAGGCTTTGCCTTCGACGCGCAGCTTGCCCGCCTGACGAATGTCCTTCTCGGACTTGTACGTTTCGAGATCATCGAGCGTGTAGATTTCGGCGCGGATGAAGCCCTTCTCGAAGTCGGTGTGAATCACGCCAGCCGCTTGAGGCGCTGTCGCTCCGATGGGAATCGTCCACGCACGGACTTCCGTCTCACCGGCGGTGAAGTAGCTGTGATAGCCCAGCACGCGGTAAGCCTCGCGCGCGAGGAACGCGAGCGACGGCTCGGCCAATCCCGCGCCGGCGAGCATCTCGGCGCGATCCGCTTCGTCAAGCTCGGCGATCTCTGCTTCGAGCTTCGCACAGACGGGCACGACCGACGCGCCGATCTTCGCCGCGAAATCGCGCACTTGTTGTACGAGCGGCCCCTTGCCTTCGAGGTCGTTCTCATCGACGTTGGCAACGTACAGGATCGGCTTGGCCGTCATCAGTCCGAAACTCGCGACTGCTTTGGCTTCGTTCTCATCGAACGTCAGCTTGCGCAGGGGTTCGTCCGTCGCGAGATGCGCCAGACATTTCTTGATGACTTCCACGCGCAGTTTCGCGTCCTTGTCTCCACTCTTGGCCGTCCGCTCGGCTTTCGAGAGCGAGTTGTCCAGCGTCTGGATGTCGGCCAGCATCAATTCAATTTCGATGGTCTCGATGTCCGACACCGGGTTCACCGCGCCGCTCACATGGATCACATCGGGGTCTTCAAAACACCGCACGACTTGCAGGATCGCATCGACCTCGCGGATGTGCGTGAGGAACTTGTTGCCGAGGCCCTGGCCCTCGCTCGCCCCCTTCACGATCCCCGCGATATCGACCAGCTTGAGTGCCGCCGGGACCAACTTCTTGGGAACGATGTGATGACTGATCCGACGCAGCCGGTCATCAGGAACGCTCACGACACCCTCGTTCGGCTCGATGGTGCAGAACGGATAGTTCGCGCTTTGAGCCGCCTTGGAACTGGTGAGTGCGTTGAACAGAGTGCTTTTGCCCACATTGGGCAACCCGACGATGCCAGCTTCCATAATGCCGCGACGACCTTGTTGGGAGACGAGAGAAAATAAACTTTGCAACCGTTGCCGCGTGGTTCACCACGCGGGGGCGACACCCTACCGACTGCCCATCGCGGTTGCCAGACAGGCGGTTCAGGCTGTCGGACCAAAGTCGAACTGCCACAGAGTTGTCCCTGCGATACCTCGCGCGGCCAAGAGTGCGGCCAGTGTCTCGTTAATCGCGTGGGCAACGCCCCGCGCGAATGCAGCAAAACGGCCTCCAACGTCGCTCGACACGTGGAGCGTTGCCCACGCGGTTAAACGACCGAGCATCATTTTCGGCCGCGCGAAGTCGAAATGGGGACGGCCGTCTTTGTTGAGCGAATTGATTCGTTGGACTTCACAGCTTTGGCAGCACAGGCGGGACCGGCTTCGGCGTCGGTTTTGTGGCGACCTTTTTCTGTTCGTTGGCGAACTTGGGGGCGGGCTTGGCCTTGGTTTCTTTGTTTTTCGGAGCAGGCGGGGCGGGCAGAATAAAGCGTTCGATCAGCTTGATGCCGAAACCATCGCGAAGTTCGCGTGCGGCCATGACCGCCCACGGAGTTCCCGGCGCTTCGCTGATGACTCGCTGGAGATGTGCCTCCGCGACACCGACTTGTTTGCGCAGTGACGGAGCGTAGGTCAGCTCACGACTCGGGCGAAAGAGGAAGTGGTTGACCTTCGTTTGAATGTCCGCTTCCGCGTAGCCCGTCTTCAATTGAGCCAAGGCCGAGTTGTATTCAAAGGCCCGGATTTTTTGAGCGAGCAAGCGGCCGTAGTTCAAACTGAACGCGAGTCGCCAGCGGGCGGAAGGCTCTGAGGCGTAGAGCTTGTCCACATTAGGGGGCATCCGCGCGAGGATGTTATCGACGGCTAAACTGCTGATCGCCGCCGAACGTTGTGCGTCTGTGAATGCTTGCCGGAAGTTGCCCGGCTGCACACGGAACTCCATCTGCGGCGTCCCTTGCGCGCGGAGGTTTGTCGTCTGGCTGTACTCCGCCGCACCGACGATCGCCGCTCGCAGCGGATGCTTGATCAAGTCCTTCAGGAACTGATCGGGCGAACTGTACTTGTAGTCCGGTTCGTAAGCCTTCATCAAACCGGGGTCGAATTCGCCGACGGTGCTGAGTCCCGCGTTGGTCGTCATGTTGGTCAAGAAGTAGACGCCGCCGGTTTCTCGAACGAGCCGCGACAACGCATAAGGACCATAGCCCGAGGAGAGGTACGTGTATTGTGGTCCTTCGTACCAAAAAGGCAGATCGACGTTCTCGACGACGACGGTCTCGGGGCCGAGATCGACTGGGATTTGATAAGTCTGCCCATTCTCTTTCGCAACGTAGGGGACGAGTCCCTTACGACGACCGAATGGCGAAGCGGGACCGATCACATAGCCCCTCGCCCCGTAACGCTGGCACTTGGTAATGGCCAGTTCCATCGTCGGACCATGATCGTCGCCCGCTTCATCTGTCACCGTGACGAGCAGAATGCGGCGCCCGTTGTCGGTGCGGTACTTGCTCCAGTTATCCATCACTTGGTTGACGGCAGCGAAGACATTCTCGACGCCCGACTCATCGGTCGGCGCAGTGCGGACGGCGTTCAGAACCTCGTCGAACTTGGCGGTTGGTTCCTTGGTCATGAACAGTGTCTTCGAGCCAAACGTCACAACACCGCTGAGGATGGGCTGTTCGAGTCGCGGGATTTGCTCGGTCTGTTCCAGCGCATTGAGTTCGCCATAGATGCGTTTGAGCCGCCGCTGCAACACCAGACGTTGCGGCCCCAAGCTGCCCGAGGCATCAATCAGCCAGACGACCAGAACCTTGCGTTCCTGCAGATTCTGAGCGATCTCCCATGTGACGCGGTCGAGAGCCGATTCGATCTGGACCAATCCCTCACCCGTGGTCCCGTGGACGACCATTTTCTCACTGAAGTTGATTCCTTGCGGGATGTCATACATCGGCGGACGCATCCCTTCGACGTTCAAATCGAGGAGTGCTGTCGGAGCCGTTTCCATTCTCGGGTTCTGAGCGACCTCCTGCCCGAGCGACACTGCGTTCATCGACTTGCGGACTTCCATCTCACGGTCGCTGGGATTGGCGAGTTCGTACTTCGGTTCCGCAGCTTTGAAGTCAATTGGCTCTTCGCGCGGCGGCAGCGCGGTGAAGTCGGACTCGATCGGCTCATCAGCCAGCTTTGGGCGGAGTTCAAACGACACATCGGCCAGTGTCGCGAGCAGCCAGAGATGGAACAGGATGCTCAGGCCGATCCCAAACAGCCGCGCGATCCACCGCGATCCGCTCGACGCGACATCGTCGTCTTGAAATGCCAGTTCCAAAAGGAACGGCTCGTCCGATGTTAGCAGTCCGTCTTGATTCATGGTTCTCTCCCACACGTCGAGCGTTGCCCCGCAGAAGCCGGGGCAATTCGTGTCGCAAGTCTAGCGTCTGAACGTCACCTTCGGCGAGCAATTCCGCTCACATGTTGCAGGGCCATCGCCTAGTCCGTTGTAGGTTGGGACAAGCTCGCTTCGAGTGCCAGCCCACCATCGAAACTCGTCGAGAAATCATGGTGGGCCAACGCGGCGAAGCGCCACTGGTCCCACCCTACATTCGGCCCAGTTTCAAAAAGGCATTGGCCTTGCGCATGTTGAACCCACCAGACGCACGATCCGGCTCATTTTTTCCCCAGCGACCGTTGATGTGCGAAGAACTCGCGGAGGATGTCGCGACATTCATCCTGCAAGACGCCGCCGATCACGGTCGCGCGGTGATTCAAACGTGGATCGCTGGTGATCTGATACAGCGTGTGGCAGGCCCCGGCTTTCTCGTCGATCGTGCCGTAGATCACCGTTGGGATGCGAGCCTGCACGATGGCTCCCGCGCACATCGGGCAGGGTTCGAGAGTCGAATAGAGCGTGCAATCCAGCAACCGCCACGACCCGAGTGACTCCGCCGCCTGCGTGATGGCGATCATCTCGGCGTGAGCGGTTGGGTCTCGGAGCTGCTCGCGCTGGTTGCCCGCCGCGCCGATGATCCGGTCGTTGTGCACGATCACCGCGCCAATAGGAACTTCCTGTTCCTCGAACGCTTGTCGAGCCAGATCGAGGGCCGCGTGCATCCAGCGCGCGTGCGGTTGCAGCGGGTCTTCTTCAATGGGATCAAACACGATTTGCCCTTCAATTCAATATGGAACGCGGGGACCAGACACACCATCCGTGCGGCGTGTATCGGCCTCACTCGGCCGAGGTTGATGCAGCGTCGTTTAACCGCATGGGAGTATAGCAATGGTTCTCATCGGCAGATCACGCCGGAGGGCGTGGGGAACTTCACATGGACGTTCTGTGAGAAGCGGTCTCGCGTCGTCAATGCGGTGAAGCGTTACCGGTTGTGAGGCCGATACAGACGATGCGAGATTTGCCATTTGCGCGGGTCGTGCCTGCTGCGCGGGTGCCGAAGTAGACGAGTCACTCCGTGACTCGAACTCGAATCACGGAGTGACTCGTCTACTTTGATGGTGCCTTCCGCGTCGAATTTACCACGAGCGCAAGACTGCGCGACGGGTTAGAGGTAAAGGGAACCGACTGATGAAGTGGTGCCGTTCCATACGTTGGATTAACTCGCTGATGCTCGGCTCGGCTTTGCTGAGTACGGCCTTGGTCGGTTGCCGCGCGCCGCGCGAGGTCTTTTACCTTGGTGAAGCGGACCTTCAGCACTACAAGGACAAGTCGCTGGCGGTCGAATATCCGAACGTCGATCAGCCGACGCCGCAGGAAGTCGTGTACTCGCTCAAGCCGCGCACCATTCGCGACCGGAACAAGGACGAAGTCTGGAACCTGACGTTGACCGAGGCCATTCAGACGGCCGTCACGAACAACAAACTGATCCGGACTCGCAACGCTCCGCAACTCAATTCCAACAGCCCGTCAATCTACGACCCGGCGTTGCGTGAGACCGGTTTCCTGTTCGGCAATCGCGGCGTGGAAGCGGCGCTCGCCGACTTCGATGCCACCTTCTCCAGCTCGCTCGGGTTCGGACACAACGCACAGCACGCGAACAACAAGCTCATGCGGGACTTCGTGAACTCCAGCGACACTTCAAATTTTACGTCACAGGTCGGCAAGCAGTTCGCGAACGGTGGCTCGTTCGCCGTCAATCACAACTGGAATTACCTCGACACCAATTCGCCAATCGCACTGTTTCCCAACAGTTACTCGGGCGGGATTCAGGCGCAGTACGTTCAACCGTTGTGGGCGGGAGCAGGTGTTGAGTACACGCGGATCGCGGGACCGGCTCGACCGGGACTCGGCTCGATCGTCGGTGTGTCGCAAGGTGTGTCGATCGCGCGCATCAACACGGATATCTCCGTCGCGGACTTCGAAGCGTCCGTCATCGTCATGCTGCGGGACGTGGAAGACCTTTACTGGGACTTGTACCTCGCCTATCGCCAGTACGACGCCGATCTGGCCAACCGCGACAGTGTGTTGCGAACGTGGCGCGAAGTGAAAGCCCGCATGGAAGCGGGGGCAACCGGCGGCAGCGCGGGAAACGAGGCTCAAGCGCGAGAGAACTACTTTGAAACGCGGGCGCGTGTTGAGACGGCACTCGCCAGCGTCTACGTCATCGAGAACCAACTTCGTCGAATGTTGGGACTGCCCGTCAATGACAGCCGCATCATCCGGCCCGCCGATGACCCGATCGAAGTCGAGTTCATCGTGAATTGGGAGTCGAGCCTGTTGGAAGCGCTCACGCGGCGCGTCGAGCTTCGTCGTCAGAAATGGCAGATCAAAAGTCTCGAACTGCAACGGATCGCGGCCGAGAACGTCACCAACCCGAGACTCGATCTCGTGTCGTCGTATCAAGTCAACGGCTTCGGACGGTCGTTGGCCTCGCAGCAAGAGGCCGATGGCGTGACGGCTGCGGGCTACAACAGCGCGTACTCCACATTGACGCGAGGCGATCTGACAGGCTGGAATCTGGGCCTGCAATTCAGCATGCCCATCGGCTTCCGACAGGCTCGCGCTCAGTTGCACAACACGGAGCTGCAACTCGTCAAAGCCCGCGCCCTGTTGTCGGCGCAGGAACTCGACATCAGTCACGAACTGGCGGAGGCGATCCAACGCATCGACGCGGCGTACATCACCGCGCAGACACAACTCGATCGCAAGATCGCATCGGCTCGCCGCGTTCAAACGACGCAGGCCGAGTACGAAGCGGGCGTGAAGGACGCGACGCTCGACCTCGTGCTGCGGGCACAGGCCAGCAATGCCTTCGCCGAGATCGCCTACTTCAACGCGTTGATCACCTACAACAAGGCCATCACCGAGTACCACCTGCGACGCGGCACATTGCTCGAACATGATGGCATTCAACTCGCGGAAGGCGAGTGGACCGAGGCCGCTCAAGAAGAGGCATTGCGCCGAGCTTGGGCACGCAGCTTCGCAGCTCCCGGCCGGGCATCAGAACGCCTCACGACCGAACCGGCCGAGTTCTCATCACCGGTGCCGTACCCGAAGTTGGATCTCTATCCCGGCCTGCCACAAGGAGCCGAGATTCATTCGATCACCCCCGGCTCCGAACTGCTCGGTGTCCCCGCCGCTGAGCCATATGAGGGCCCGGTACCAAATGAAGTTCAGCCATAAGACGACCGGCAAGAGAGAGTTGCCCCGCTCCACACTAACCCGAAGTGTGAACGAGGGTGAAGTCGATCGACGCCCTCGTTCACACTTCGGGTTGGTGTGAAGCAGGCCCTCACGGCGGGTCATCTCCGCCGGGATGCCATGGGTGGCAACGGCAGATGCGGAGCACGCCCTTCGTCGCACCTCGGACTGCGCCGTACTTGTTCACCGCTTGAATGAAGTAGTGGCTGCACGATGGCTCGAAGCGGCAGTGCCTGCCCAGCATCGGGCCGATGAACAACTGATAGAACCGGACACCGGCAATCAGCAGCAGGCTCGGCAGACGAATGATCCATTTCATCAATGCGGTCATGGAGTCGAGTCCGGCAATTGCGGAACGCTCTCGGTCGGCAGCACGGGGTGAAGTGGCTCGATCGGCCCGAGTCGTTTCACCAGTCGGCGAACCAACCCAGCAATGGAAGCTTGATACGTCGCGAGCGCCGCCTTGTTGGCGGCCAATGGAATGGCGATCAGGTCGAGGCCACTCGGAAGGCTGGACCGTTCGAGTCGAAAGGCTTCTCGCAGGAGTCGCTTCAACCGATTACGAATCACCGCGCCACCGTGCTTCTTGCCCACGCTCAATCCGATGCGTGTGACGTTCGTGTCATTCCGCGCCAGGAACATCAGCAACACACCATCGGCCGCTTTGCACTTCAACGCGTAGACTCGTTCGTAGTTGGAACTGCTGCGCAGGTGAGCGGTCTTGGGAAACGAGGCGTCCGACATCACGGCGAGTCCGAATCAGGAAGTGTGTTAGGTGGCGGGCCGTCCGCGGCGCGCTGCTGTTCTGGCAGTGAGGATCGCGTCACAAGTCGCTTCGGTGGTTTGAGGAACCAGAACGACCGGTCTAGCGGTGCGCAGGCAGGATCAGACCTGCGCAACTGCCGACGGAGCCGACCCGCCCACAAGATGGTCAGTGCGCTGAGTGCCACGCCAATCACCACGATCCCGGCGACCGCCACCAGTCCAATGTAAGCCTTTTTCTTCTTCTCAAGCTGCTCCGGCGTCAACGGGACAGGAACCTCCTGAACCGGCGGCGTGGCCTCTACGGAAGAAGTGACATCCGGCATAGAGACCGGTTCGTCAGCCATGACCGAGTTCGCGTGGGGCATCATCACGATGCAGATCAACGCGGCGAACGGAACGAGTCGGGCAGACATCTCATGATCCAGAGGACGTACGGTTGAGGCGGTGATGTCACCGTGAAGGTGGTTGCGTCGTATCGAGTTGGCGTCAACTTGTTCAAAGGCCGCACGCATTTCGTAGCGTAGGCGGCTCGCCTGCGTTGGCCTTGTGATTAGCGCGGCATCTCAGGCGAGCCGCCTGAGCGACAGGTTGCAGTCAACCGAACGTCTGCGTCACGACATCGGCCAGAGTCCGGTGCGGGGCGGAGTCTCACGTTCGGCCAATTGTTTGTACAGCGATTTGTCGGCATCGGTGATCTCCTTCGAGACGACGATCTTGACCACAACGAACTGGTCGCCGGGTTGATGCGTTTGCGGATCGACGATCCCTTTACCGCGCAGTCGCAGTTTCGCGCCGCTCGAAGTTCCCGGCGGGATCGTCACGACCATCAGTCCTTCGGTGAGCGTCGGGACTTCGGCCTTGGTGCCGAGGACTGCTTCCGAGGGCGTGATCGGGACATCCACCAGCAGGTTCGAGCCTTCACGTCGAAAATAGGCGTGCGGTTCGATGTCGATGGTCAGAAACAGATCGCCCGCCGTTCCACCGCGCGGTGCGAAGGAACCTTGTCCCGCCAGACGAATCACTTGGCCCGCACTGACACCCGGCGGAACCTTGACCGCCAGCGTTTCGATCTTGCCGCCACGATCGACTCGAACATCGACCGCACCGCCGCTGACGGCTGTTTCAAACGGGACGCTGACCGTGGCCCGCACGTCTTCACCGCGTGCAGGTGCTCGTTTTCCCTTGCGGCTCGAACCGGTCGGTGCCCCGCCCCCGAAGAACTCACTGAAATCGACCCCTTGCCCGAACAGGTCGCCAAGGTCGATCGGCCCCGCGCCGCCGAAGCCACCGCCAAACGGATTGGGACCAGCTCCCGCTCGACCCGCCTGCTGCGCATAAGCACTGCCGAATTGATCGTACTGCTTCCGTTTGGTGTCGTCGTTGAGAACGTCGTACGCCTCTTGAACCTGCTTGAAGCGTTCGGCCGCCGCGCTGTCGTTCGGCTTCGCGTCAGGATGATTCTCACGGGCGAGCTTGCGGTACGCCTTCCGAAGTTCATCCGCAGACGCCGTTTTGGAAACACCCAGAACCTTGTAGTAGTCGAGATCGGCCATTGGCAGGGATCAGTCCGGAGAGGGATTGGAGCGGAGGAGCGGGGCGGATTCTAAGTCTGCAATTTACGAGGAACAAGGTGCGCGTGGTCGCAAGGTTTCGCGGCGCGACTTTGAGTTTTTCGCAGAACAGGCGGCTCGCCTGTTCTGCCTTTTCGGAGGAAAAGGCAGGCGAGCCGGTTAGCCTACGAAAAAACGCGCAAGCTCCGCGCGACTTCAGGTTTTGCGATACTTGCTCCGACCACTTATCGCCCAACGCTTGAAGTTGAGTCGGGCGGTCGATACTTTCCCGCCGCGTATTCTGATGGCCGATTGGCGGGGAAAGTCCGCGCCGAGTATGGCCGATCTCGATCGTGGAGCGTTTCCGTTCTGTGGTCGGTTAAAAGTGTGTGAGGCCGCGATTTCGCGGCCGGGTTCGTGAGGAAGTTGCATGTCGACGCAGTACGTTTATTACTTTGGCGATGGTGAAGCGGATGGCAACACCACAATGAAATCCTTGCTGGGTGGCAAGGGAGCCAATCTGGCCGAGATGGTTCGGATCGCCCTGCCGGTGCCAGCGGGTTTCACTCTGACGACCGAAGTCTGCACTTATTACTACGCCAACGGTCGCACGTTCCCGCCCGAGCTGAAGCAGCAGGTTATCGACTCCCTGAAAAAGGTTGAGAAGTCGATGGGAGCCGAGTTCGGCTGTTCGACCAATCCGTTGCTCTTCTCGTGCCGCTCGGGTGCCCGCGAATCGATGCCCGGCATGATGGACACCGTGCTGAACATCGGCCTTAACGACACGACCGTCGTCGCGCTGGCCAAGCAGACCGGCAACGAGCGTTCGGCTTGGGACAGCTATCGCCGCTTCGTCCAGATGTACGGCGATGTCGTGCTCGAGCTGAAGCCAAAGGACAAGACCGAAGGCGACCCGTTTGAAGTGGCTCTCGAACACAAGCGCGAGAAAGAGGGAGTCGCCGAGGATTCGGGACTCTCCGTGGCCGCACTCAAGGAACTGGTCGCTGAGTTCAAGCTGCTCATCAAGACTCGCGCCGGGAAAGACTTCCCGACCGATCCAATGGAACAAGTTTGGGGTGCGATCGGCGCTGTGTTCGGTAGCTGGATGAACGACCGCGCGATGGTCTATCGCCGGACGTACGGCATCCCCCACGAATGGGGCACGGCCGCCAACGTGCAGGCGATGGTCTTCGGCAACTTGGGCGATGACTGTGCGACGGGCGTTGGCCTGACGCGCGACTGTGCCCTCGGTACGCCCGGCTTCTGCGGCGACTACCTCATCAACGCTCAGGGCGAAGACGTGGTCGCGGGAATCCGCACCCCGAAGCGCATTGAAGAGACACTCGCTCAGGACATGCCCGAGTCGTTCGCTCAACTGAACGAGATCGGGAAGAAACTCGAAAAGCACTACAAGGAAGTGCAGGACATCGAGTTCACGATCCAACGCGGCAAGGTCTACATGCTGCAAACCCGAAACGCCAAACGAACTGGCTTTGCGGCCGTTCGCATCGCGGTCGATCTCGTCAACGAGGGCCTCATCACCGAAGTGGAAGCGTTGCAGAAGCGACGTATTCCAGCAGACGATCTCAACCAATTGCTCCAGCCGATCTTCGATCCGGCCGCCAAAGCGGCCGCGACGAAGGAAGGTCGCTTCTTGGCGAAGGGGATCAACGCGGGACCGGGCGCGGCATCGGGCGTCATCTGCCTGTTTGCCGATGAAGCCGAGAAGTTCCACGAGAAGAACCCGACCATCGACATCATCCTCGTCCGCAAAGAGACCAGCCCAGAAGACCTGCGCGGGATGAAAGCGGCCAAGGGAATTCTAACCGCGACCGGCGGAGCCAGTTCACACGCGGCCCTCGTGTCGCGACAGATGGGCAAGGCGTGCATCGTCGGTTGCTCCGCGATCGACGTGGACTACACCGCTTGCACCGTGAAGGTGGCGGGAAAGACGCTCAAGGCGGGTGACTTCATCAGCATGGACGGCTTCACTGGCGAAGTCTTCGAGGGCAAAGTTGCCACGAAGGACAGTGAAGTCATTCAAGTGCTGGTCCAGAAGACGCTCAAGCCGGAAGAGTCCGAAACCTACAAGCGTTATTCCCAACTGATGAGCTGGGTCGATAAGCACCGCACGCTGCAAGTTCGCACGAACGCCGACACGCCAGGTCAAGCAACCGAAGCCGTTGCATTCGGGGCGGAAGGGATTGGACTGTGCCGCACGGAGCATATGTTCTTCGATCATCTCGACGAAATTCGGCACATGATCGTCTGCGAGACGAAGGACTCCCGCGAAGAGGCGCTGGCCAAGCTGCTGCCTTTCCAAAGGGAAGACTTTGCCGGTCTGTTCCGCAGCATGAACGGTCGCCCCGTGACCATTCGCCTGCTCGACCCGCCGCTGCACGAGTTCCTCTCGGATCGGCACCTTGAGGAGCAGCCGGACCTCGGTCCCAAGCTGGCCGCATGGACGGGCAGCTCGCTCGACGCCGTGAAGCGTCGTGTCGCGGAACTCCACGAAGCCAACCCGATGCTTGGACATCGTGGTTGCCGACTGGGGATCGTTTATCCCGAGATCACCGCCATGCAGGCCCGCGCGATTTTTGAAGCGGCTGTCATGGTCAAGAAGGAAGGGATCAATGTCGTTCCCGAAGTGATGGTGCCACTGGCCGGGTTCTTGGCTGAGTTCAAGCACCAGGAAAAGATCATCCGCGCTGCGGCCGAACTGGTCTTCAGTGAAACCGGCGTCACGCTGGAGTACCTCGTCGGCACAATGATCGAAGTCCCGCGAGCTGCCGTTCGCGCCGACCAGATCGCCACCGCCGCCGAGTTCTTCAGCTTCGGTACCAACGACCTGACTCAGACGACGCTGGCGATCAGCCGCGATGACTACGGCCCGTTCATCGGCTTCTACCGTGAACACGACATCATCGCGAACGATCCCTTCCAAACGATCGATCAAGAGGGTGTCGGCGACATCATGCGCATCGGTGTCGAGCGTGGTCGCTCGACACGCAAGGATCTCAAGATCGGCATCTGCGGCGAACACGGCGGCGATCCCGCTTCGGTCATGTTCTGCCACGAGATCGGCCTCACTTATGTGAGCTGCTCTCCACGCCGAGTTCCCGTCGCCAAGCTGGCCGCCGCTCAAGCCGCGTTGGCCGCCAAGTAGCTCACTGACGACTGATTCGTCATGGCGTACAAAACGTCCAGCAGCCCGGCATCTTCCAGATGCCGGGCTGCTGGCTTTTGCGCCTCGACCGCAGGGCCATTGACTTGTTGAGTTCGGAATACGGGCAGCAGTTGAATTTGGGAAACGGGGTGCCACGGTCACGGAGTCCTCGACGCGACCGTGAGATCGGGAAAGCGGCTTGGCTTCTCACACGACCACGTCGAGGACTCCGTGACCGTGGCACCCAATGCCGTTCAGAGTTTGAGGGGGCAGTGTTGCGAAAACCCCTTTGCACGTTGGCGTTCGGACTCCGATGCCAGACGTTGTTTGGGGGGCTTTGGCGGGCTGTCGGATTTCTTGCGCGGCCAGTGACGACGTGATTTGGGGCCGGTGC
>CAMAYU010000136.1 GCA_945862235.1 Schlesneria paludicola DSM 18645 | reverse complement strand
ACGATTGCGTATGGCATGTTGCAGGACGAACCGACTCGCTTCGAGAAGGGATTGCGAGGACAAGTCGTCGCAGTGAATGTGGGCAAGCCGTCCACGGTGACGATCTCGCTCGAAGAGTTCGGGACGTTGCTGAACCTCGACGTGTCGGGGCAGGCGCAAGTCTGGACGGCGTTTGAAGCGGGGCAGCTCGCCGATTTAAAGGAGGGGCAGTTCGTATCGCTGCGGCTCGGCAACGATCATCGCACGGTGAATGAGATTCATGTGCAGGGACAGATGCGCGAAGCGTCGATCAAGTCGATCGCCGCATCGGGCAAGATCACGATTGTCGAAGGTGACGACGGCGAGGACGGTGTCGGTAAGCCGATGGAAGTGGAACTCGCCCCCGACGCGATCCTGCGAATCGGCGGTCTGCCTGCAACGCGCGGCGACCTCAAGCCGGGGATGCAAGTGCCGCTGGAGCTCGGTCGCGACGGCAAATTGGTCAACGCGATTGAAGCCGAAGCGGCTGACAACACGCTCATCGACGGCGAGCTGCTCGAAGTCGATGCGAACGGCAACAAGCTCGTCTTCGGCCGCGAAGAGAACGACGACGGCCAACCGGTCCAACAATCGTTCGCGATCACCGCCGAGACGCTCATCACGCTCGATGGAAAACCGGCGAAGCTCACTGACCTGAAGCGTGGCTCGTCAATCAAGCTGCGACTCGTAGACGATGGCCAAACCATCCGAGCAATCAAGGCCACAAGTCCTGAAGCGGACGACGATGACGGTAACGCGAACGCATTCACGAAACACTCACATCTGGAAGGAAACTGAGCTAAGGCAACCGTTGCCTTAGCTCACCCGAAGTTCTTGCACGAGCCGTTCGACGCAAGTATCAATGACTTGCGGTGATGCCCAGAGCTTTCATCCGGGATGCGAGCGTGGTCGGCTTCATGCCCAATCGAACGGCAGCTCCCTCAGGTCCGTAAATCTTTCCATCCGACGCAGTGAGTGCGGCGCGAATGTTGTCGGCTTCGTGTTGCCGCAGTTCGGTGACTGTCAGGATTTGAAGGGGAATCACGGCTTCCGAACGCATGATCGCTTTCTTGGGGAATTCAACGGGCAAGTCGAAACGCAGGCGACCGTCGTCGGCGACGATGCAGGCTCGTTCGAGAACATGTTGCAGTTCGCGAACGTTGCCGGGCCAGTTGTAGCGTTGCAGTTCTTGGACGTTGGCGAGAGTTAGCTTCAAACGCGGGCGGCCGAGTTTTCGTGCGAAGCGTTCCAAGAAGTGTCGAGCCAACAGCGGGATGTCGTCGGCACGGTTGTGCAACGGCGGCATTTCCATCGGGAAGACACTCAGGCGGTAGAAGAGGTCTTGTCGGAATCGGCCTGCTTCGGCTTCGGCTCGCAGGTTGCGATTGGTCGCGGCGATGATGCGGACATCGACGCGGCGCGTTCGCTCTTCACCGACTCGTTCGAGTTCTCCTTCCTGAAGTACCCGCAGCAGCTTCGACTGCAAGTCGAGCGGAATCTCGCCCACTTCATCGAGGAACAGCGTGCCGCCGTCGGCGAGTTCAAATCGACCGGCTCGATCACGGAGCGCTCCCGTAAATGAGCCTTTCGCGTGGCCGAAGAACTCGCTTTCGTAAAGCTCGCGCGGGATCGCGGCACAGTTCACTTTGATGAGCGGCCGATTGGCTCGGCGACTGCGGCGGTGCAATTCGCGAGCGACGAGTTCCTTCCCCGTGCCGCTTTCGCCGAGGATCAACACCGCCGCGTCCGTCGCCGCGACGAGATCGATCTGCCGAACGACTGCCTGCAACGACAAGCTCTGCCCGACGAGTTCTCCGAACGACGCCGTCTGCTTGACCTCCTCACGCAGATACTCGTTCTCTTGTTCGAGTTGTTTCTTCAGCGACTCGATTTCATCGCGTGCCCGTGCATTCGCGATCGCTGCCGCGAGGTGATCGGCGATCATTCGCAACCATTCGAAGCAGGACTCGCCGGGCTGCTCGCGCGCGAACAGGCCGAGCACTCCGAGAACCTGGCCTCGATGCAGCAGTGGGTGGCCTGCAAACGAGACGATCTGTTGCTCCCTGATCCACTGCGGCTGCGCGACCCAACTTTGATCGCGAGTGAGATCGAGCACTTCGAGCGACTGCCCCGTCTTCGCGATGTGCCCGACCTTGCGAATTCCGAGCGGGAACCTTCGGAACGCACCATCGAGCCGATTCCAAGACTCGCTCGCCGGATCGAGTGGCCGACCAGCGCTCGCGACCAAGTGCAGGCACCGTTCTCGGTTCGCACAATCCGCCGCTAGGTGACAGCGATCACAGTCGCCAGCGAGTGGCGGTTGAAGTAGCCAGATACGAACGAGCGCGACGACGGGGGACTCCGCGAGCCGCCGAACTGCGAGCGCGAGTAGGTCGGGAAGATGATGTTGTTCGGCGAGATCGAGCAGCAGCCGCTTCGGGTCGCAGACGAGTGCCGGTTGGTCGGGGGACGTGTTCATGAGCCGCAGTTTAACGACATTTCGTTGCGCGGAAACGACATTTCGTTGAACAACGAATAATCGTGCCCATGTCTAGTATTCGTGAATCGTCGTAAAGCGTTTCTTGGAATAGGGATGAAAATGTTCTCCATATTCGGCACGGAAAGTGATTTGTTACTCCGCTGTGACGCATGTCTGCGACACAGTTTGAATCACCTTCAATGCTTCAGGAGAGAAATCATGGCTCGCGTACAACTCGTCCAACCAGAAACCGCCACCGGAACCACTAAGCAGCTTTTCGACGTCGTGCAGCAAGCGTTTGGCGGAGTGCCGAATGTGGCTCGACTGATGGCCAACAGCCCGGCGGTCCTCAACGCGTTCTTGCAGTTCTCAACCGCGATGAGCACCGGCCTGCTGACCGAAAAGCTGCGCGATCAACTGAAGCTGGCCGCCAGCGAGTCGAACAGTTGCGACTACTGCCTCGCGGCGCTGTGCGCGATCGGCACCGGTCACGGCCTGACCGCCGCCGACATCACGGGGGGACGCCAGGCGGTCTCCGCCGATCCGAAGTCCGACGCTGCGCTCAAGTTTGCAAAACGAGTCGTCGCCGAAAAAGGACACGTCTCCGAAGACGACCTGCAAGCCGTGAAGTCCGCTGGCCTGACCGATGGCGAGATCGTCGAAGTCATCGCGACCGTCGTGCTGGGGTTCTTCACGAACTACCTCAACAACGCGCTCAAGACCGATGTCGATTTCGCTCCGGCCACAAAGTTGGTGGCGTAGAGATCGTAGGGGGGTGACCAGCGCAGCGCCGGCACACCACCGGCGACTTCGACGCTCACCCCACTGTCGGCCATTCGATGTGACAGGCTTGCGCTCACGAACGCTGATGGCCCATCGCGGCCGTTGGCCGTAACCAAAGTTGTGTGAATTACCAACAAATTTGAAAGCGGGCTGAGGCATCCCCTCAAGCAGCCATTCTGCTGTCTGACCAAACCCCTGCGATGCCGGTCACAGACGCCGCTCAACAATCTCTTCACCCAACGATGAACCGATGGAAAGCCTGAAGCGAGACAGCAGAATTGCAGACAACAGAATGCCTCGATGTCACCGATCATGGCGCTCCCTCGTCGGTTCAGGGAATCCGTTCGAGTCAGAAGATTTGAACTCCCGAACCCAGCACGTCAGTCGCTTGCCTCAGCCCAAAAATCAGCGCGACGCGCAAAGAAACGAACCGTTAGTAGCACCAGGGGAACCTCATGAACTCGTCGCTCCAACAGGCCACTTCTCCGCTCGTCATCGTTCCGCCGTTCACTCACGACTCGGCAATTCGCAAAGTGCGAGCGGCCGAGGATGCGTGGAATTCGCGTGATCCGCTGCGCGTGTCACGAGCCTACAGCGAGGACTCGGAATGGCGGAATCGCGGCGAGTTCCTTCAAGGCCGCCAACAGATCGCCGATTTTCTGGCGCGAAAGTGGCAGCGGGAACTCGATTATCGGCTGACCAAGGAGCTGTGGTGCTTTGACGACCGACGCATCGCCGTCCGCTTTCAATACGAGTGGCACGATGTGTCCGGCGAGTGGCATCGCAGCTATGGCAACGAACTTTGGGAGTTCGATGACCTCGGCCTGATGCGCCGCCGCGAGGCCAGCATCAACGATGTCACCATCCACGAACGCGACCGCAAGTTCTTCTGGCCCGCCCCCGGATCGAGACCAGTCGATCACGCTGGCATCTCCGGAGTCCGCTGAATCGATGGACCAAATCGAAATGTGAGGGACGGCACACGGCTCAGCCGTTCGCATCAACCCGCCGCCCGCCCATTCTTCATCAACTCTTCAAGGACTTCATCATGTCCG
The DNA here is from genome assembly GCA_945862235.1 of Schlesneria paludicola DSM 18645. GTDB lineage: Bacteria > Planctomycetota > Planctomycetia > Planctomycetales > Planctomycetaceae > Schlesneria > Schlesneria paludicola_A. Next base: position 13,217 of record CAMAYU010000136.1, on the reverse strand, counting down.
CATTCCCCAGCGACATCGCCTTCACGCCACTGGTCAAAGCAATCCAATCCGCGAAAGGTTCGCGAGCGGCGTACGCCAAGATGGAGCAATGTCGCGGCTGGCAAACGACGGTCACTCCGGACCTTGTCGCGTTTCTCTCCGGGATGGACATGTTCTATCTCGGCACTTCGAACGCCGACGGCCAGCCGTACATTCAATATCGAGGCGGCTCACCCGGCTTCCTGCGAGTCATTGACGAGAAGACGCTCGGCTTCGCGGATTTTGGAGGCAATCGGCAATTCATCACGCTCGGCAATCTACAGGAGAATCCGAAAGCCTTCATCTTCCTGATGGACTACGTCCACAGCCGCCGCATCAAACTGTGGGGCACGGCGGGAGTCGTCGAAGAAGATCCCGACCTCCAGCAGAAACTGGCCGATCCCGAATACCCAGGCAAAGTAGAACGAGCCATCGTCTTTCACATCGAAGCCTGGGACGTGAACTGCCCGCAGCACATCCACAAACGATTTCCCCAAAAAGCCATCGCCCCACTCATCGAGCAACTGCAATCCCGCATTACGCTCTTGGAACAACAAGTCCGCGACCTCGGCGGCGCACCCGTCCCGGCGGTTCCAGGTTGAAACGTGAAACACATTTTTGTGCCGCCACTTCACAATGTGAGGGCATTCTCTCTCGGAGACATGTTCGTCAACTGTTTGCCACTCGCGGAGTGAATGATGACCAGACTTGATCTGAAGCCTCAAACCGAATGTCAAAACGGGAACCGAATGAAGTTTCTATTGATGGTATTTCTGCTCGGCATGGATTCTCTGGCGGCTGCCCATGCCACAGACATTCCTGTCATTGGTGCGAGGTTTGATGAGAATTCGAACATCGCCTACCCGAAGTCTCCTGCGGTCGTCGATGTTAGGCAGGCTCCGTACTTCGCGAAGGGAGACGGCCAGACCGATGACACCGAGGCGATTCAGCGGGCGCTGTTCGACGTGATGGGGCAACACAAGCTGCTCTACTTTCCGAACGGGACATATCTCGTTTCCAAGACGCTGATGTGGTCGAAGAAGAACTCGGCGGGGAAGGATGCGTGGGGGAAGAATTTCATTCAGGGACAGAACGTCGCGAAGACAATCATCCGGCTGAAGGACGCGACCTTCACCGATCCAAAGCAGCCCGCGAGCATCATGTGGTGCGGCGGGTTCGGCTCGGCGGATTGGTTTCACAACTACGTTCAAGACGTGACGCTCGATGTCGGCAACAACAATCCCGGCGCGATCGGCTTGCAGTTCTACTCGAACAATTCCGGAGCCGTCCGCAACTGCCGCATCGTCGCGGGCGAGGGAAGCGGACTCGTCGGACTCGACCTCGGCCATCGCGACATGAACGGCCCACTGCTCGTGCGGAACTGCGAGGTCGTCGGTTTTCAACGCGGCATCAGCACGGCGCGAGCGGTCAACGGGCAGACCTTCGAGCACATCACGCTGCGAGGTCAAACTCGGTTCGGGTTCACGAACGAAGGTCAGGCCATCAGTGTTCGTGGACTGCTCAGCGAGAACGCCGTCCCCACGATTCAAACCTACGGCACGTTCTGTCTGATCGACGCGAAGCTGACCGGCAAAGCTGCCGCCGCGACGATGCCCGCGATCGTGAACTTCAACGGCGGTCGCATCTTCCTGCGTGACATCACGACGACCGGCTACGGCCGCGCGGTCGGCGATGTCGCCACGCCCGATTCAGGGGCAGCGTTCCGCATCACCGGCGCGGACAAGCCCGGCAGCGCAGGACCGAGCGTCGCCGAGTATTGCTCGCACGCAGCGACCAGTCCGTTTCCGTCGGCGGCGGAATCAATACGACTGCCGATCAAAGAGCCGCCCGAAGTGCCGTTCGACGATCCGCAGGCCTGGGCCAACGTCGATGACTTCGGTGCCGACCCGACCCAGCGAGACGATTCGTCCCTCGCGATCCAGAAGGCGATGGACTCCGGCGCGACGACGGTCTTCCTACCCGGTTCCTACACGCTCAAAACGACGGTGCAGATTCGCGGCAAGGTGCGCCGAGTGATCGGCGTCGGCGGAGCGATCGACTACTTCAGCAAAGTGAGACCCGACTTCCGCATCGGCGACGGAGCCTCGCCGGTCGTGTCGCTCGAACACTTCGCCTACATCCACGGCGGCATCGAGATCGACACGCAACGGACGATCGTCTTCCGCAGCGTCTCCGACTGCGACCTGACGATGACCAGCAAAGCCGAAGGTGGCGAACTCTTCTTCGAGGACTTCGTCACTCACAACCTGAAGCTGAGGAACCAAAAAGTCTGGGCACGACAACTCAACGTCGAGAACGAAGGGACGCATGTCGTGAACGATCACAGCGACCTGTGGATACTCGGCTACAAAACCGAACGCGGCGGCACGCTACTCGAAACACGCGAGGGCGGCCGCAGCGAAATCCTCGGCGGTTTCAGCTACACGACGACCGCCGGAAAGCTCGCCCCGATGTTCGTGAACGACAACGCATCCGTCTTCACGTTCTTCAGCGAAGTCTGCTTCAGCGGCGATCCGTTCGCGACACTGATCCAAGAGACGCGAGGCAAGACAACCCAGTTCGTAAAACGCGGAGAGGGAACAACCACCCCCTATGCTTCGTCAGGGGAACGATGAATTTCCAACTCCGGCCAAAACAGAAGGGTCAGGGTCAGCGGTCGTTGATTGGCACCGGTTGTGTCGTTCGGCTACGAGTCTTTTCAAAGATCTCAAGGTCCGCACCGTCAATGTCGCGGATGCCGGTAAGTAGCAGCACCCGCGACTCTCCTCTCCAAATCGCAAAGTCATGACCACACTCCGAATCACACTCCGTCACGCCGCGTTGTTCCTGATGCTCCTGGCGTTGAAGTGCGCGTATGGAGCCGATGAATTTCATCCGGCTCCGCTTCGCGCCGAAATCAAATGGACGCTGCCGATGACCGGGCTTGTCTTCTGGAGTACGTCGGAGCATCGAAAGTCACCGGCGATCTCGATGGAGTTTTCCTACCTGCGTTACGATGAAGTCGCCACGGCGCGCGGCCTTTACGATTGGAGCAAGGTCGAACGATTGATGAGCGAAGCGGCGGGACGCGGGCATCAGCTCATCCTCCGCTTGTACGACACCTATCCGGGCCGCCCGAGTGGCGTGCCCGCGTGGCGTGCCCGCGTGGATCAAAGCCTCCCCTGGTTATCGCGACAGCACGGAGCAGAGCGAGGGTCACCCGACCGGCTTCCCCGATTGGACGAATACAGAGTGGCGGCGCTTCGTCCTCGAGTTTATGAGCGAGTTCGCCCGGAAGTATGACACCGATCCGCGCCTCGCATTTCTCGAAGTCGGCTTCGGACTTTGGGCTGAATACCACGTCTATGATCCGGGCGAAAAAGTCGGCGTGAACTTTCCCGACAAGCCTTTTCAGGCGGAGTTCATGCGGCACATGACCAAGGAATTCAAAGTCACCTGCTGGCTCATCTCGAAGGACGCGCACGTTGCCGAACGCACTCCCTTCAAGGCCATGCCCGACTTGCTGGCGCTGCCATTCGGAATCTTCGACGATACGTTCCATCGTGCTTGGAAACCCGGCTACAACCGCACGGGCGGCGATTTCTTCGGCCTCGACCGATGGCAGCGAGCGCCGGCGGGTGGCGAGCAACTGATCGAGTCCGCGGACTTCGCGCGGATGATTGGCGGGCAATGGCGGACGCAGGCCAGCGCCTTCCACATCAGTTTCATGATCGCCGATCAATGGCCCCGCTGGATGAAGAAGGACGAACTCGCGCGACACAGCGCGGCGTGCGGATATCGCTACAAGGTGGAGCGCTTCGAGGTCAGCGAATCCGCCGCCCGCGTGACGATCGCCAACTTCGGCGTCGCGCCCATCTACTACGATGCCTATCCCGCCGTGAACGGGGTCCGCGCTGCCGAATCGCTCGCGGGCCTGCTGCCCGGCGAGCGTCGCGATTTCACGATCGCATCGGGCGGCACCGCGCCGGCGCTGACGATCGAGTCAGACCGGCTCATCCCCGGTCACCGCATCGAGTTTGAAGCCAAGTTGAATCCATGAGCATGACCAAAAGAATTCGGCTCGCCGCCTTGTTCCTTCTGCTCGCGCCTTCGTCATCAGCGGCGTGGACTGGTTGGCCACGCTCTGCTCAATCGCGGGCGCGAAGATCAACGCCAACGACTTCGATGGTGAAGACACTTCCGCCGCGTGGCTCGGTAACGATCCGCATGCGCGAACCAAGCCGCACCTCTCGAAAACCAGTTCGTCCGGCAGTGAGTCCTTCATTCGCGAAGGCCAATGGAAACTGCGTCACCCCACGCGCAAGACAGATGGCGAACTCGAACTCTACGACCTCAACGCCGATCCCGCCGAGTCGAGGAGCCTTGCCGCACAGCATCCCGACATCGTGAAGAAGCTCTCCACGAAAGTGGAAGCCAGGGTCGCCACGTCGCCAAAGGAGTACCTCAAGACCAAAGACAAGGACGATTGAGCCGACCATTGCCGCTGCTGTTGAATAAGAGAGACCGCATTGCTCTGATCGATCGGTGATCGGCAACACGCTACTGGAACACTTGAAACACAAACACGAATCCAGAGTGTGCTTGCCTGACGTTCTGAAAGTTGAAGCCAGATGAAACATGCCACACAGGTTCTTGTCGTGATCGCGTTATTGTGCTTGGTCGCGGCCGGGTCTGTTACTGCGCAGGAGCCCGGTCAACAGGCGGGTGGGAGAACGGCGAGGGAAGCTCGTGAAATTCATGTCTCTCCTCAAGGCAGCGACATGAGCGACGGCAGCGCGGAGCATCCCGTAGCGTCGTTGAAGTCTGCTCAGATAGTCGCGAGGAAGGCTCGCGGGACGACGGTTGTCATTCATGGGGGGGCGTATCGCCTCGAACGCCGGTTGGAGTTCACTCACGAGGATGAAGGAGTCGAGTTCCGCGCGGCTGCCGGTGAGAAGGTCGTCGTCACCAGCGACCGCAAGCTCGAGTTGAAGTGGCAACCATTTCGTGATGGCATCTGGCAAGCTGATCTTGGGATGCAGATTTATGCCCATCCGAATCGGGCCGAAGAAGTTCAGTCTCAGTACAAGTTGCAGGTCGATGAATTGTTCGTGAATGGTCAGCGGCAGTGGCTGGCTCGCTATCCCAACTTTGATCCGGAGATTCGGCCATTCGGTGGTTTCGCGGCGGATGTGATCAGCCGCGAGCGTGCGGCGCGCTGGAGCAATCCTGCCGGTGGTTATCTGCATGCCTTGCATCCGGGCGCGTGGGGCGGAGTCCACTTTGTCATCACGGGCAAAGACAAGAACGGCGATGTACTGACGGAGGGCGGCAGGCAGAACAACCGCGGGTCCGGCATGCACAAGCAGCATCGCTATGTCGAAAACATCTTCGAGGAACTCGATGCACCCGGTGAATGGTTCTGTGACGGAAAGTCGAACACGCTTTACTTCATGCCGCCGGAAGGGCTTGATCTCGCGAACGCGACGGTCGAGTTCCCGACCTCCAGCCAATTGATTCGGATCAACGGGACTCAGCAACGGCCGGTGACGAACGTGACGCTGCGAGGTCTGACGTTCCGTCATGCCGCTCGCACCTTCATGCAAACCCAAGAGCCGTTGCTCCGCAGTGACTGGACGATCGCTCGCGAAGGGGCGGTGTTGCTGGAAGGGACCGAAGATTGCAACCTTATCGATTGCGAGTTCGATCAAATCGGTGGCAATGCAATCTTCGTCAGCAGCTACAACCGGCGCGTGCGCATCGCCGGTTGCGACATCCGCGAGACCGGTGCGAGTGCCGTCGCATTCGTCGGCGATTTGCTGGCCGTGCGAAGTCCGCTCTTGGAATACGGGCAGCGACAGAGCCTCGGACAGATCGACAAAGTTTCGGGGCCGCAGAACGACAACTTTCCGGCAGACTGTCTCGTCGAGGACTGTTTGATGCGCGGCATTGGTCTGGTCGAGAAGCAGGCGGCGGGAGTGCAGATCGCGATGTCGTCCGGCATCACAGTGCGGCATTGCTCGATCTACGACGCGTCGCGCGCGGGGATCAACATCGGCGACGGTTGCTGGGGCGGGCATCTCATCGAGCACTGCGATGTCTTCGATACCGTGCAAGAGACCGGCGATCACGGCTCGTTCAACTCGTGGGGTCGCGATCGCTATTGGGGTTTGAAAGACGCACCGACCGAGTCGCTGCCGGAACTCGCGAAGCTCGACGCCGTGAAGCCGACGATCCTGCGTCACAATCGTTGGCGCTGCGATCATGGTTGGGATGTCGATCTCGACGACGGTTCGAGCAATTACGAGATCACGAACAACGTTTTCCTGCATGGCGGCTTGAAGCTGCGAGAAGGCTTTCATCGCCGAGTTACCAACAACATCGGCGTCGGCTGCGGGTTCCATCCGCATGTCTGGTATCACATCAAAGGCGAGGGGATCAGCAATGACGAGGTCACTCGCAACATCTGGGCGGGAGCACATGCCCCCGCGATCATGCCGTCGGGCAAGTGGGGGCGCGAGGTCGACCTCAATCTCTTCACAACGTCCGACGCCGATCGCCTGAAGTTTGCCGCGAATGGTTGCGACGAGCATTCGCTGACCGGCGATCCGCTCTTCATGAATCGCGATGCTGGCGACTATCGCGTCAATGAAGACTCGCCCGCGATAAAGCTCGGCTTCAAAAACTTCTCGATGGATGACTTCGGAGTGCAGAAGCCCGAGCTGAAGAAAGTGGCTCGCACACCGAAGCTGCCGGGCAACGAACCGCCGCCGCGATCGATTGCTCAACGATCCAAACAACCGATCGAGCACGTCTGGCGAGGAGCGATCGTCCGCAACATTGCGGGCGATGAGTTCTCGGCCTTCGGCGTCACCAAAGACGCGGGCGGCGTGCATCTCAAGTCCGTACCGAACGATTCCGAAGCCGCGGCCGATGGCTTCAAGTCGAACGACTTGATTCAGTCGCTCAACGAACAACCGGTGAAGACCGTTGCCGACTTACTGAGACTTCAGAACGCAGCAGCGGGCAAGCGACTGGAGATTCGGTTCGTGCGGGCTCAAGCGACCAATCTCATCGCCGTCGATCATTACCTCTTCGCGACCACCGAGTCTGCGGAGGCCGACGGCTTCAAGACGATCCCGCTGTTACCGACAAAGGACGTGCTGCCGATCGTCTCCGTGACGACTCAACCGGCAACGAATAACGAACCTCCGACGACGCTGCTGGACGGCACGCTCGCCCGCAACTATGGCCCGGTGTTTGGTAACGGAGTCGAAGGGGGCCTCTACAAAGTCGACCTCGGCCAACGCCGCGATCTCAAGACGATCAATATGTGGTCGTTCCACCAAAACGGCGTCCGCGGCCCGCAACACTTCAGCCTCTTCGGCAGCACGAGCGACACCGATCCCGGCTGGGACACAGGCGACCGCAAACGCTTTGAGCCACTGTTGGAAGTCGACACAACAACTCTCGCCGCCGATCCGTTCCAAGCGACGAGTCTCCGATCATCCACCGGCCGAACGATCGGGCAATATCGCTGGCTCGTCTGGAAACTCCACTCGGTGACATCACTCGGAGAGAACACCGCATTTCAAGAGATCCAGGTAACCGGGCAATCAGCGAGCGGCAGATGAGAAGTCACCAGTCGCGGAAGACGCCAGACTTCTGGGAGTGAATGCGATTCGATTGGAAATGGCATGCGCCAGCAGTCTGGCGCTAGTGCGTTCGACTCACTCGCAAAGGATGACCTCCATGTTCGACATTGTTTGATCGTCCTCTCAGCGAACAGTAATGCAGATTGCGATCTGACGATGAAGCACTCCATCGAATTCCTGAACGCAAACGGCATTTTGAAATAGGCACATCTCCTACATAAAACACACACTCATGAAACACACACTCGCACTCCTCACCGCCGTGCTGCTCGCGCCACTTAGTGGATTGCTGGCAGCGGAAAAGCCCAATGTCAACATCCTGCACATCCACGCCGACGATCTTCGCGCCGACGGTTTGCGTGCGCTCGGCAGTCCGTTGCTCCAGACGCCCCATCTCGATTCGCTCGTCGAGCGCGGCATGACCTTCACGCATTGCTACTCGATGGGCTCAATGATCGGTGCAGTCTGCACGCCGAGTCGCACGATGATGCTCACCGGCCGTTCGTGGCAGCGCATTCCTGGAGCTCCCGCCGCAGCGTCCAATGCGAATGATCCGACGACGTTTTTGCCGCGAGTCATTCGGGCCGCAGGCTATCAGACGTGGCATATGGGGAAGCGTGGAAACGGATTCCCAGCCGGCCTGAAGGAATATGAAACGAGCATCATCGACGATGCCCACGGCATGACAGCCGAGACGGACCGCGCGCATTGCAGTCAGCGGCTGGCTGACAGCACGATCGAGTTCCTCAAATCACGCACGGCCTCGAAGGAAACGAAGCCGTTCTACATCTACCTCGCGCCGCCCGTTCCACACGATCCGCGCTCTGCGGAGCCGCAGTTTCACAAACTCTACGACCCGGCGAAGATCCCGCTCTCGCCCGCCTTCTTGCCGCAGCATCCGTTCGACAATGGCGAGATGGCCGTGCGCGATGAGAAGCTCGCCCCTTGGCCACGCACTTCCGAGGACACGAAGCAGCAGACCGCCGATTTCTACTCGTGTGTCACCGGCCTCGACCACCACATCGGGCGCATCTTTTCTGAGCTAAAAGCCAGCGGCCAATGGGACAACACCATCATCATCTTCAGCGCCGACAACGGTCTGTCGCTCGGTGAACACGGTCTGTTTGGAAAGCAAAACCTCTACGAGTTCGGCGGGATGCACGTCCCGCTCGTCATCGCAGGCCCCGGCATTTCCAAGGGCAAGAGCGAGGCCCTGGTTTACTTAATGGATCTGTTCCCGACGCTCGCCGAGTTCGCAGGTGCCACCATTCCCAATGCCGTCGAAGGCAAGAGCCTCGCCGCCATAACGTCCGGTAAAGAATCCAAAGTCCGCGACGTGCTCTACACCGGCTACCGCAACTGCATGCGTTCTATTCGCGACGACCGCTGGAAGCTCATCCGCTATCCGCTCGTGGATCGCACCCAGCTCTTCGATCTCAGCAACGACCCACATGAGTTAATTAATCTCGCCGACAAGCCCGAACACACCGCGAAGGTGAAGGAAATGACTGCCATGCTCGCCAAGCAAATGGCCGGCCATGCGGACGGTTTCCCACTCACGGTCGCCAATCCCGATCCCGCCGTATGGACGCCGCCAGCAACAGACGCCACTAACCAACCCAAGAATCCCAAGCGACCGAACCAGAAATCTAAAACATGAGACCCAGCGTCCTGCTTCTTGCAACTCTGCTGCTCGCACCGGTCGGCGCTCTCTTTGCGACCGAGCCTTCGAAGCCGAACATCGTCTTCCTCTTGGCAGACGATTTGGGCGGAAGCGACCTGCATGGCGATGGGCATCCGTAGTTCGCGCACGCCGAACATGGATTCCCTCGCGCGCGAGGGCACTCGCTTCACGCAGTTCTACGCCACGGGTGCCACCTGCTGCCCGACGCGCACGGGACTGATGACCTCGAAATTCCCGGCGACGTATCCGACCGATCCTGCGAACGGCGGCTTCGCGAACCGTGTCACGATCAATGAACTGCTGAAGAAGCAGGGCTACGCCACAGGGCACTTCGGCAAATGACACATCGGCCCGGAACAGAAACCGGGCACCTACGGCATTGATGCCATCAACTCGGATGACGATGAGCAGGGCGGTACGAAGAAAAAGAAGCAAGCCGATGATCGGGGGCGTGACGCTCACATCTACGACGATGCCATCGAGTTCATTGAGCAGCACAAGGGTGGCCCCTTCTATGTGAATGTGTGGGGCCACATTTCACACAATCCCGTGAACCCCACCGAAGCGCTGGTGAAACGCTGGAGTTCTCTGAAAGTGAAGGACAGCAATTTCCCCTCGCAAATGCACGACAAGTTCAACGACGTGCGCCAAGCCGGAGGCGACGTGGACGACGCGATGCGCCGTTACGGGGATGTGCGTTGCTACAACGAGCAGTCGAAAGTTCCGACTCCGAACATTGATCGGCTGGCGCGGGAGGGGATGCGATTCACCGACGCCCACAGTCCCTGCACGGTTTGCACGCCGACGCGCTACAGTTTGATGACGGGGCAGATGGCGTTTCGAGTGCCGAATGGTGGGACGGTCTTTACGGGAATCGGCGGGCGGTCGCTGATCGCACCCGGTCGGCTCACGCTGCCGAGCATGCTCCGCGACAACGGCTATGCGACGGCGTGCGTCGGCAAGTGGCATGTCGGGCTGACGTTTTTCGACAAGGCCGGGCAGCCGGTGCGCGGTGATGGCGTCGAGGCGGTGCGTCGCGTCGATTTCTCGCGACGCATCGCAGGCGGGCCGGTCGATCATGGCTTTCAATCGTTCTTCGGGACCGCTTGCTGTCCCACGACGGACTGGCTCTACGCTTTCATTGAGAACGATCGAGTCCCCGTACCGCCAGCTGGACTGCTCGACAAGTCGCGTCTGCAGAAGCATCCCTACGCGAACGATTGCCGCGCCGGGTTGGTCGCGCCGGATTTTCCGATGGAGGAAGTGGACCTCGTCTTCCTGAAGAAGAGTCGCGAGTTCCTGGAGCAGCACGTCCGTCAGTCGCCGAGCAAACCGTTCTTCCTGTTTCACTCCGCGCAGGCCGTGCATCTGCCGTCGTTCGCCGCGCCGCAGTTCCAAGGAAAAACGAAGGCTGGCCCGCATGGCGACTTCATTCATCAGCTCGATCATGTGACCGGAGAACTGCTCACGACGCTGGAAACACTCGGCGTCGCCGACAACACGATTGTCATCTTCACCAGCGACAACGGCCCGGAGACCACCAGCGTCATCCACATGCGCGAGGACTATGGCCACGACGGCGCTCGCCCGTGGCGCGGAGTCAAACGCGACAGTTGGGAAGGGGGCCATCGCGTGCCATTCCTCGTCCGCTGGCCCGACAAGGTGACAGCGGGCACGACCAACGCGCAGCTCACCAGTCTCACCGACGTGATGGCGACCGTCGCTGCGAAGCTGCCTGACAACGCGGCAGAAGACAGTTTTAATTCGCTGCCCGCATGGCTTCACGCGGACCACGCGGCGATCCGGCCCTATCTCTTGCAGCAAGCCTTCGGCGGACAGCGCACGCTTTCGATCCGACGCGGCGATTGGAAGTACCTCGACCACACCGGCTCCGGCGGCAATCGCTACGACAACAACCCCGGCCTCAAACCGTTCCATCTGCCGGACACTGTCCCCGACGCGCCCGGGCAGCTCTACAATCTCATAAACGACCCCGGCGAAACCACGAACCTCTACTTCAAGCAGCCCGAGATCGTGAAAGAGCTCAAAGCACTTCTCCAACAGACGAAAGGCAAGAGAATGAAGGCAGAAGAATGAAGTATTCTTAGCCACTGTTTTGGACCATTCTCCTGCCTTCATTCTTCTGCCATTCCTTCAATGCCGACGACCATCCAACGAGGAACACCGTGGCTTCACCTTTTCGAATAGCGTTTGTGACTCTGGCACTGATGACGTTGGCCTGCATACCGCGAGGCTCCGCCATCGCCGAAGAGGTCACGCGAGTGTTTCTCTTCGCCGGGCAGTCGAACATGGTGGGAGCGGACGCGCAGGCGGATCGCATTGACGATTACCCGAACTTCAAAGGGGCGGGTGAGCCTCAGAGCGATGTCCTCTACTCGTACATCTTGGGCACTGGCGATGAAGCATCCCAAGGCTGGGTGCCGCTCAAGCCGCTGCGTTCGTTCGGGCCGGAGGTGACGTTCGCTCGACGAGTCCGGCAACACGCGCAATTCCCGATCGCCATCATCAAGTCGGCGGTCGGTGGGACGACGGTCGCGTTTGATTGGAATCCCGATGCACCGGACAAGGGGCAGAAGCTCTACCCGCGAACGCTCAAGCTCGTTCGCGAGTCGCTCGACGAGTTGGACAAGCGCGGCGTTCGCTATCGGCTCGAAGCGGTCATGTGGCATCAGGGTGAGAACGACATGCTCGACCGCAAGCTCTACAAGCAATATGCCGACGGACTGACGCAGCTCGTCGCGCGACTGCGAGCCGACCTAAAGGCTCCGGAGTTGAAGTGGTACATCGCCGAAGTCAGCGAGAAGGGGATCTGGGGCATGGATCACCGCGAGAACCTCGGCATCTTTCGCCAGCAACAAGAGCAAGTGCTGAAGGCCGATCCGCTGCTGCGCTGGGTGCCGACATCGCATCTCGCATTCGAGGTCATGGGGAGCGGTCAGCCGCACTATCACTTCGGCACTCAGGGTCAGCTTCAGATGGGCGAAGCGTTCGCGGCCGCGTATCTCCGCGACGTCGGGAAGCCGCTGGCAGCGACCGACCGCTGCTTCAAAAGCGGACTGCCGATCGCGAAGTCGGCCCGAGTGAAACTGTTCGTGCTGGCCGGTCAGCGCAACATGGAAGGCGAAGATTCCTTCGTCTCCGAAATCGTCCAGCAGGCGAGCTACGCGTCGTTAGCTCACGATCAGAACAACGTCGCGTTCCGTTACTCGCTGGGTGGCGGAGTGAAGTCGTCAACCGGTTGGGAACCATTGGGACCAGTCGATGATCTCGGCAACTTCGGACCGGAACTCAGCTTCGGTGCTCGATTGCGAAAGTCGCTGGACGCGAAAGAGGGAGTGGCCATTATCAAATTCACTCACAGCGGAGCCCAAGGCCCCGACTGGTTTCCGAACGGCTCGCCTGAGTCACATCGCAATCTTTATCCGAAGCTCATCAGCTTCATTCGCTCGGCTCAGGTTGACCTGAAGCAGCAAGGTTTCGAGAGCAGCCTCGAAGGGATCTTCTGGCACACCGGCGAGAACGACACCTATTTCGGGCCGTACGCCAACAACAACGCCAAGTGGCTGAAGCAGTTGATCGACCAGACGCGAGCGGACCTCAAGCAACCCGGTCTCGCCTGGTTCATCTCCGAGCAACACAAGAACGCGCCGTGGCGTAACATCGACCCCGTCAACGCCGCATTGAACGAGCTGGCTCGCACCGATCCGCGCATCACGATCATCAAGACATCCGAGCTGCCTCACGCGCGACTGCATTTCGGAACCAAGGGCACGCTCTTGCTGGGTGAAGGCATGGCCGACGCGTACTTGAAGAACCGATCGGGCCAACGCAACAGCGGC
>CAMAYU010000135.1 GCA_945862235.1 Schlesneria paludicola DSM 18645 | reverse complement strand
TGTCGTCGAGTCTTCGAGACGCACCTTTTCCGCTTTGTTTTGTGCGTCTCGAAGACTCGACGACACCCTGCCTTGAAAAAGGCGATGGCATTGGACCGCCGCCACCTCAACTTGGAAATCGGGTATCGCCACTGTAGAAGCTGTGAGTGAGGGAACGTGGCTCCCGTGAATTCCGAAGGGCCAAGCTGTGATCAGGTCATGTCCGTATTGCGGTGAGCGTGCTGCCGCGTCCAAGGTAGTTCAGTTTTGTGGAGCGTGCGGGCGGGCGCTGGTGGCGTCGGGACCGATGCTGGCCGTGCAACTGACGAGCGTTTCCAAAACCTTCGGCGGACGCGCAATTCTGAGCGACCTTTCTCTGGAGGTTCCGGCCGGTGAATGCCTCGTAGTCGTGGGCATGAGCGGAAGCGGAAAGTCGGTGTTGCTGGAACACATCGTCGGATTCCAACGACCTGACAGCGGCACGGTGCAAATCATGGGTGTGGACCTGAACCGTCCGCCGTCGCTGCAGACCTTGGAAGAGGTTCGCGCTCGCCTCTCACTCGTGTTTCAAGGCTCCGCACTGATCGACTCGCTAAGCGTCATCGAAAACGTGATGCTCCCGCTGCTGATGCGGTCGGTGTCGCGCGACGTTTCTCACCGGCAGTCGTTTGAACTGCTCAAAGCGGTCGGGTTGTCGGCCAGTGATGCGGAGTTGTCGCCCGCACAGCTCAGCGGGGGGATGCAGAAGCGTGTTGGCATCGCGCGGGCACTCATCACCCAACCGGCGGTCGTCTTGTACGACGAACCGACGACCGGCTTGGACGCCGCGTCATCAAGCGTTATCAGTCGGCTGATCCGTTCGGTCCAGCAGCGCGATCCGCAGATGGCTTCGATCACGATCACTCACGACTATTTGTCAGCGGGCCTGATCGCCGATCGTGTGCTGTACCTCAATCCGAATAGCGGTCAACTGGAGGAAGTCCTTGGTCGCGATGAGATTGTCGAAATTCGGAGACGACACGGGGGCAAGTCTGTTGCTGCGGTGCAGGCTCTGCGCGGACAACTCGAAACGTTCTTCGACAACCTGCAATTGCAGCATCGTCCGCCACATTCGCAATGCCCGCCGATGCCATGGTGGCAGGCGTTCGCAGCAGTGCCGACGGGACTGTTCACGGCCATTGGCTCATCCGCTCTGTTGGCGTTGCGATTGGGACCACCAACGGATCGAGCCGCTCTCTTACGGCGGTTCGATGAAATTGGAATCCGTTCGCTACCGGTGGCAGCTGCGGCCGGAGCTTTCTTCGGGATGATGCTGGCTTTGCAGATCGGGATCGGGCTGTCGGGGTCTGGGATTCTGGACCCGCTGCCGCGGATTGTCGGCAATGCGGTGGTCGATAAGATCGGCCCGCTGGTCGTCGGCCTGCTGCTGGCAGGGCGAGTCGCGGCGAGTACGTGCGCCGAAGTCGGTGGCAAACGGTTGTCGCGTCAGTTCGATGCCCTGCGATCGATGTCGATTTCGCCCGAGCGTTATTGGCTCACGCCGAGTTTTTGGGCGAGCGTGATTTCGCTGCCGCTGCTGACGATCGCCTTAGAATTGGTCGCATTTGCCGGTGCGTACTGCGTCGCGGTAGGACGTTATCATGTAAAGAGTTCGTTCTTTATGGCCGAGATTTTGGCCGATGTCACTCTTTTTGGATTTCTGTTCGGGATGGTGCGAGCGGCCGTGTTCGGCGGGGCGATCGCGCTGGTCGGCTATGAAAATGGAACGCAAGACATGCGCAGCAGTGACGACGTGGGGCGTGCCACCACGGTGGCCGTTGTCGCCGCGTCACTCGCCGTGATCGTGCTCGACTTCGTCATGTTATTCGTTGCCTCGTTCTGAATTGAGAAAGTCCTCCGATGGCGTCGACCAGTAAGACCTGCCCTCAGTGTGGCCAGACCTATACTCACGACCGCCGGTTCTGCGAGCGAGATGGCACGGAGTTGACGGAGGCGGCTGAGTCTCAGCCAGACTCGGCAGCGCTGCCGCCGACCGCGAGTTCGACGAAGCCCGCTCTCTCTCGCGAGACGCTCGCTGGCGGGATTCTCGTTCTCGCACTGGTGCTGATTGTGAGTGCCGTCTTCTGGTGGCGCGAGTCGAGCGTCTTTCGGCTGAAAATCACGTTTGAAGAGGCTAGCGGTTTGAAAGTTGGAGACTCGGTGTTTGTCCGTGGGGCCGATGTGGGTGAAGTCGTTAGCACTCAGTTCGTCGGCGGGCGATTCGTAGCGGATGCGATCATTCGCAAGGACGGAGCCGACCAACTGAAGCAGGGCTGCTTGTTCTTCGTGGGCTACGACAAAATTCTCATGAACCGGCGGTGTCTGGTCGCCTACGTCCCCGATGCCGGTCAGCCCGCACTACGCAGCGGCGACGAACTGAAGGGAGTCGATTCGTGGTTCAATTACTACGGCACGCTAATCAAGGACAAAGGCCCGGCCGAAGCGATGCGGGCTTACGAAGAAATGAAGGGTCTCTTAAAGCAAACCACCGAGGCGGTGGGCGGCAAGCTCGACAAGCCGTAGACTCAACACACCAACCCGCAGCGTCAGCGAGGACGAATCTTTTAGGCGAGCGGCAAGAGTTGTCATACCGCTCGCCTTAGAAGCGTCCCTAACTAAAGTGAATAACCTCGCTCACAGTACCTCCCCAACCAAGGATTTCTCCCTCATGAAGAATTGGCTCCCCCCGACGATCATCATTGTGCTGCTGGTCTCAGTTGCGGTTTGGGTCATCAAAAGCGAAGGCTTGAAGTCCCGCGAGGCGATGCGGCAGTTGGCGAAGGAGCAGGCGGACGGTGCTCGCAACACGGTGCGACAGGGAATTAAAGAGGGTGTCGGCGACTTGATCGACGAAGCGAAGAATGCGCCGGGACAAGTGCTTGGCGAGTTAGGTGGCCTGCTCGGAGACAAGCCGGGACAACCTCCGACCAACCCCGCGGAGATGCCCGGAAAAGTGATCGACATCTTGGGGGGATTCTTGCCCAAGTCGAAGGACAAGTCTGACGAGGTCGATGCGCCGAAAGACGGCACGTCTCCCGATGCGACTCCACGCGAACGAACCAAGCCGACAGAACTCGTTTCCAAAGCGTTCCAATTTGTGCGCGATGCCGCCAAGGCAGCGGACGACGCCGGTCAAGCCGCATTGGCTCTCGACACGCAGGAAGAGATCGAACTAGGGAAGGACATGCGCAAGACGTTCTCGCAACACTTCAAGTTCGCCGAACGCCCCGCCGATCTCGAACGAATCCAACGTCTGGCGGCACCGGTCCTCGAACGGCGGACTCGCAAGCTGATCGAGTACACGTTCGCCATCGTGGATGATGCTTCGATGAACGCCTTCTCGATCTTGGGCGGCTCGATCTATGTTCACACCGGCCTGCTCGACCGACTCCCATCCGATGCCGAATTGCAGGGCGTGCTGGCTCACGAGATCGGTCACGTCGATCTGAAGCACTGCGTCCGCAGCTTCACGTATGCGGTGCGCAGCGGCGAGTTGGGGGGCGAGATCGCCGACGGTCTCACCAAGGTGGCCTATCGCTCGCTGAGTGTCGCGTATTCAGAAGACCACGAGTTTGAAGCGGATGAATTCGGCTTCCGTACGCTGGTCAAAGCGGGCGTCTCACGCGAGGACAGTTTCGCCTTCACCAAGTTTCTACTGAAGGCCGAGGACGAAGCGGGTGTAAAACGAGAAGGCTCGAAACCGAAGACCGTCTTCGATTCGATCGGTCGCGAAGTGAACAACCACTACCGCACGCACCCGCCCGCGACGGAACGGCTCCATCGGCTCGAACGAATGAAGGTCGAAGCAACCAAGCCGTGACGGTGCAGATCGCCACTCTCAGTCGATAGTGATGACGATCTTCTCGCCATCTTTGGCGACCGTCTTGCCGTTGGAATAGACCTTGGCCAAGCCACCTGAGTTTTTCCAACTCAGCGTGAACTTCCCTTTGTCGTCCGTGCGAACGCTCTCGGTGGTTCCTCCCAGCGCTCCGGCTGTCAGCCCGGAAACCTGCACACCCGACGCGGGCGATCCGCTCTTTTTGTATTTGACGACTCCGGAAATGTCGCCAGCCCAAGAGTGCGCTGTCAGGACGGGCAGGCCCAGCATCAGCAGCATTCCGAATTTGAATGAGCGCATGAGCATCGCATCGTCTCCCGAACAGAGGGTTACTAAGGGGCAGGATCGCAATAACTTCCCGACGCCCGTAGCCCGGTCCCCTTGGTCCGGACGAGTTCATTCGCTCCCGCAGTTGATCGCTTCGTTCGAACCAAGGAGTCCGGACTACGTCTCCGAATCGGGAAGTTATTGCGCCCCGTTCCTAAACACTGACCACCCGTATTCGTAGACGTCATGTCGCCATTGCCAACGCGGTTCAACGAGACCGGTGGAAACGCTAATGGACATCGCGCGCCCGGAGGATCGTCGAGATCCCGGCGACCAGACCGGCGAACATGATCCCGAGGACCGCCATACATCGCTCGTAGCCGAGTCGGTCCTTCTTCGGAAAGTAATGTTGAGCGACATCGGGTCGCTTGTTGTCCTCATCGTCCTTGTCGGCTTTCTCACCTTTATTTTTCTCGTCTGACTTGTCTTCGGCGTTGTCTGCGGGCTTCGCTGCGAGGGCGGTTGGAAACGTGGTGACTTCGGGTGCGGAGCGGCGTTCATCACTTTCCAAGGTGAGCAGTGCTTCGAAGGCCCAGCGGGACGGAGCGAGGTTCGCACATTGACCGATCGTGCTGTTCATCTTGTGAATCGGCTGCATGACTCCGCCGAGGATCACCATCGGGAGGAGCACAATCGGCAGCAGGGCAATTGCCACTTCCGACGTTCGCGCCGCCGCCGAGATCGTAAATCCAATCCCGAGTCCCACCAACGAGACCAGCAGCAATGTTCCCAACAACTGCAACGGGTCTACACGCAGTTCGCAGCCCCAGACTGAGATCGCCGTTAGGATCGCGCACTGCACGACGCACAGCAGGCCAAGAACCGCGAACTTGGAGCCGATATACGAAGGAAGCTTCAGATTGACCATGCGCTCGCGGTGATAGATTGCCCACTCGCCGACGATCTCACGCACGGCGTTCGAGCACCCGAACCAGAGGGCAGCGAGGCTGAGCAGGAAGACGCTCATCGAACTCGCCCGCGCATTGGCTTGCCAGTTTTCGTCTGTCATCTCGGCGCGAACGTCATTGCCAAATACCAGTACCACGAGGATCGCCACGATGGGAGCCTGAGCCAGCAGGATCGCCGTGTTCCAGCAGTCCTTCAGCTTGATAGTGAGACACCGTTTGAGGAGTGTTTTCCACTGAGCCACTCCCGACGTGCGGGTCGTGCGCGGGGGAGTCCCGTTGACCGGCGGCGCGGCCTGTTTGCCGACGCGCTGCTCGATGTACTCGCGCCCGTAGTCCGAGTTCTGATAGCGTTCGGTCCATTCGGCCGCCTTTCGCTTGGCCAGTCCGCGCAGGACTTCGTCGGGAGAAGGATCGACGCCGGGCCGCTCACCGGGCACGCCGTCCGGATTGAAGAACTTGACCGAGTCGGGATACGCCGGGCCGTAGTAAACCAATCGTCCCGGTTCCGACGAGTTCTGGTCCTTGCCGACGAGTACGAGATTGTCCATCAGCCGGAATGCTTCGAGACTCGGTTGATGGATCGTCAGCAGGATCGCCTTTCCGGAATCGGCCAAGCCTCGCAGCAGCTTCATCACCATCAACGCATCTTCGGATGACAGCCCCGAAGTCGGCTCATCGAGAAACAGCACCGACGGATCTGTCAGCAGTTCCTGTGCGAGATTGACTCGCTTCCGTTGTCCGCCGCTGATCCCCTTCTTTTCCGGAGAGCCGATCAAGACGTTCTCGGTCGCTTCAAGTCCCAGTTGCTTCAGCACGCCAGCAATTCGATCGCGAATGGCGGACTCGGAGAAATCGGGCGGCAGGCGGAGTCGGGCGGTGTAATAGAGCGCCTCGCCCACGGTGAGGTCTCGATGAATGATGTCGTCCTGCGGGACGTAACCGAACTGTCCGGCGAACTGCTGATAGTGCGAATACAAGTCCTGACCGTTGATGAGCACCTGCCCCGCAGTCGGCGGTGTGTAGCCGTTGAGGATGTTCATCAGCGTCGTCTTGCCCGCGCCGCTCGGCCCCATCAGTCCGACGAACTCGGTCGGATAGATCGTCAGTGAGACGTTCTCCAGTAGCTTCTTGCCGGGAACGTGCATCGTCAGCCCGCGAGCTTCGATGGTGATGTTGCCTCGGTAATCGCGCCGCTCGA
Organism: Schlesneria paludicola DSM 18645; assembly: GCA_945862235.1. Lineage (GTDB taxonomy): Bacteria > Planctomycetota > Planctomycetia > Planctomycetales > Planctomycetaceae > Schlesneria > Schlesneria paludicola_A. Next base: position 11,456 of record CAMAYU010000135.1, on the reverse strand, counting down.
GATCGCCCGCCGCGTTCAGCCGAAACATGTAACTGCCGATGGTCAGTTCGTCTCCCGATTGGATCGGTTCGGTCCCCTGCACGCGGCGTCCGTTGAGGTACGTCCCGTTCGCACTGCCGAGGTCTTCGACCATCATCTTCCCGGCCTTGCGCAGCACGCGCGCGTGGCGGGCCGAGATCATCGGATCGTCGAGGACTTGATCGCAGGCGGGATCGCGGCCGAAGACCGTCGTGTCGTTGCGCATCGAGACGAGCTGCTGCCCCGCCCCGCCTCCGAGAGCCGCTCGACTGGCGAGCAGGCGGCTGACGGGAACACGATACGAACCGAAGAAGACCGTGTCGGAAACGGCAAGCGGCGAACGGACGATCTTGCGATCGGGCGATCCGATCGCCGTACCGTTCACCGAACCGAGGTCTTCCAATTCGAGCTTGCCTCCGGCTCGCACACTGAGCCGCGCGTGGTACGGCGAGATCATCGGGAAATCGAATACGATGTCGTTGTCCGCTTCGCGCCCGATCCGAATCTCGCGCTGTCCCGCCACCGCGCCCGCGCGGCCTCCGACATTGAAAGCATGTCCGCCCGAACCAGTTTGGGTCGGGGCTGCCGCTCCCCGCGGTTCCGCTCCCGTTTGCAGTTCCGGAACATCGCGAATCGCCAGCCAGTCGGTCATCCCTTCCTTCCAGACCACATCGTCCGGAGTAAGCATCCCCGCCGCGATCAGTCGATGAATCTCGGCCACAGCGACCGGCCCGGTCTGCTCCGATCCCGTCGAGTAATGCCAGATGAGCAGCATCGGTCGGCCGGGCGGTCCGGAACCGACGGGCCTCGGTACGGAAGCCGCCTCTCGCACCGACGCACCGGAGCGAGTGGCAATGACCGGAGTCGAGCCTCCAAACTGATCTTCGATCGTCGCGGCCGACTGCCACGTCTGCTGGTCAATGGAAATCTCATTGGCTCGCCCAAACTGGCCGCGTGCCCGCAGTGACTTCAACTGAGCGATATCAAAGGGACCGGATACTCGCCCACGCACCCGAATGAAATACGAACCGTGACTACCGAAGTCGGCCATGAGGTTGCTCGCGAACGGAAGAAGGTCATCACTGTGGGAATCGCTAAGTGCAGCTTGTTGAAAATCACTTGTAGGGTGGGGCCGGCTCGCTTCGAACGCCGGCCCGCCATCTTCATTCTCGCTGTTGCTTGGTGGGCCGGCGCTCGAAGCGAGCTGAACCCACCCTACGAAAAGCCATCAGGTCGAATGGACCTCTCAGTCATTTTGCCGACGACGTGAAGACGACCGCCGCTTCGCCCACCGTTTCGGCGACCAATGAGTCGATCTTCACAACGCTTCCTTGAACGCGTCCTACTTCTAACCACTGTCGGTTGCCGGTGGCATCAGGGCGCGAGACCACATAGAGGACGTTGTTGGCGACGGGAGTCCACTTCGTTCGACAAGCCCATTCCCCGCGAGCAGACTTCTCCAACCAGCCGATCGAGAACCGGAGTGCCAGCACGTCGCGCTCAAGTTCCGCCTGACGTTTGACCGCATTGGAGAAGACGGGCTCGAGTGGAGGGACTTTGGACATCAGCGAGGTCGCTCGCTTGCGGTACTCCTCGACCTTCGTGTTGTACGGGTCCATCCATGAGGCCGCCTTCATCGCCTCTTTGTCTTCGTCGTCCAACGCTTTGAAGATCGGAACCAGTTCCTGTTCGAGGAGCTGATCGCCGCTCCCGGCATACTCCAGAATTTGCGTGACCAAGCGGTATCGCAACAAGGGATCGACCTGCGTCGCTTTCAACCAAGTCTCGGTGATCTCGCGCAGCACCGAGTGCCAGTTGTCGATCCCCACGTCCTTGAGGATCGCTCGCGTCTTGGTGGCGACCTCCTGCTGAGGCGGCTGCACTGACTTAAACATCGGGACATCGCTCGGCTTCAAATCCTTCGTCACCTTGGTCGTGCCGTTGTAATCGACGACGTAACGGAAGCTCGCCACGCTTCCGAATGGTTCTGTGCGGGCTTCAGAGAGATAAAACGTGCGGCTGTCCGTGTCGCGCAGGATATGGCCATCTTTGACGAACTTGCCGTTGAGCAGCCTCGTCAGTTTTTGCTTCAGCCCTTGGTCGGGATCACCTTCCTCAACGAATCGCAGTTGGACGGCATTAAGCCATGTTTGATAGCGGGTGATGAGCGACAAATCGGGCGTGTTGGGATGCTCGATCAATAGCGTGCGGATTTCGCGCAGCCGGGCATCCACGTCCTTGTCGCTCGCGAGCTTGAGCGGCTTCCATTGCTCGATCAGCTTTTGGCGAGCCAGCACCGCTGGCAGCGGACAGACTTCCGCCGCTGTCTTCATCACCATCGCCCGCACGTCTTCGGGAAACAGCGTCGCGAATTCTCGCAGCGTCGCTTCATACGCACCCGCTTTGGGAAGAGCATGCCCGCCAGTGGGCAAGAGCAGCACCACATGCGTCAGTCGGTCGAGCAAGTCGTGCTTGCGCCTGAGGTCCGCCACTCCCTTTCGCGCTGCTTCGAGTCGCGTCTCCATCGCGGCGGCTTGGTTTTGAAGTTCCTTGGCGACGGTCGCCTTCGCCGACTGGAGCTTGCTCACCCGCGTTCCCGCCTCACTGAGCAACTGCGCGGATTGATCGAGGTCGGACGTGGTCGAGTCGCGCAGCGCGGTCTCGACCGATTGAATTGGCTGATTGGCCGCGGCGAGTTGCTCACGAAACTCCTTTTCACGCTCAGCCGTTTCGCGCGTCACGCGATCCTGCCACGTCGAACGGACCTTATCGACACGGACTTTTTCATCGGCCGCTTGTGCGAGTTCGTCGGCCCGCTTGATTGCCGATTCGATCCGCACAGCCTCGGTCGATTGTTCAGCCGTTTCGATCGCCGCTTGGAATTGAGCCACGCGGTCCTGCTCAGCCCGTTCGGCATCCGTCAGGAGTTTTTGTGTGGCGAGCCACAACTCGCTGGTGGACTTGCCGCCGCGCTGAGTCATCAGTTGGCGGGCATCGGCCAGTTTCCCTTCCGACACGAAGGCACTCACCGCCGCCGCAATCCGACGATCCTTCTCCCCTTCGTTCGAGACATTGACGATCCAGCCGGCTGCTCCGACGACCGCGATCACACCGACCGCCATCGACGCGATTTTGAATGTCCGACGCGACTTCTCTTTCGCCGCCTGATCGGCGATCCGCCGCACGAATCGTGCTTCCAATCCGTCGGGTAGCGAACGCTGATGCCGATCGAATTCGAGACCCATCCGTTTGAGGTCGGCCAGCGTCAGCGCGTCATTCGTCACCGACCGCTCGATGTTGCTGACAGACTTCTCGTATTCCTGATCGCTCTTCAAGGAGCTGTCTTCATCATCGAGCCAATTCAAAATCGGAGCGACCTGTTCGCGCAAGGGGTCTCCTGCCGGAAGCGGGACCGCTTTGAGTTCGCGGTTCCATTCGTCGCGCAAGGACCGCGCCCGACCAACATCGCGCGCGTTGAAGACGGCGTGCAACTCGGCCTCTAACTCCTCCATGCGCCCGCGAGATTGGGTCCGCTGCGCCTGCGTAACGCGCGACTTGATCGCCTTGAGTAGCGACTCCGGGATCGACTCGCGCCACCCGTCGGCTTGAGTCTCCACGAGCAGTGACTTCAGCGCGGGCATGTCGCCCCGCGAGGCGGCTGCGCGGACTTCGGTCTCCATCTCACCGAGCCGTGCCCGCTCCATGTCGCGCACATCGCCGTCCCAATGCGGCGTGGTCGGGTCGAGCTGGGCGAGTGACCTCAACACGGGAAGCCGCTGCGCCAACGAGCAGCGTCCCAAGGCGAGCAGCCGCTGGGTGTCGAGCAGCTTTAACAGCGGCTCTTGCAGGGCATAGCCTTCATTCAGTGCCGAGGCGATGTCGAGCAGCAGCGGTTCCGGCGGAGAGAAGAAGTAAGTCGCCACGACCTCCATCAACTGCGGCCGCTCGGCGAAGTCGAGCAGCGCCACGAGGTCCAACAAATTCGGAGCCGCCTCCGCCAATTGCAGTCCCTCGGCCCGCAACCCCTGCTTGAGACACTCATCACACTTTCGGAGCCGCGCATTGGTGCTGTGACAGTGACCGGAATACTCGACCACCAACGCTGCCAACTCGTCCGTTTGGTCGATCACCTCGCGCTGCAACAGAAACCGCAGCTCATCGACCACGCGTTGAATCTCAGTCATTACTTCCCTCCCCCCACAAGCTTCTCGACGTTGCGTTTGCGTCCGTTCCCCTGTTTTCTGCCGGTCTACTTCGAGTCATCGAAGTTCACGACATCGACATCCTCAGTCAACGTGATCGTTTCACCGGCAGCGTTTTTTGTCGTCCCGGTCAATGTGTAGTAGAGGTGAGCTGAGATCACTGTGACGTTGTTCAACGACTTCTCCAGCGGCGGGAACTTCTCGACGGACTCATACAACGACAGTGCCTTGCCGAGCTTCTTTTCAACGTTTTTCAAATCGTCCGCCTTGAGTTGCCCTTTGGCGTCGTCAATCGCCTTTTGAAGACTCTCGCGAATCTTCTTCGCCCCGATTGGCTTTTCGGCCGTGCATGTCTTGAGCAACTCTTTGATCTCGTCCACCTGCTTGGAGTCGTCGCCCGTCCCTGCTTTCTCGTTCACTCCCTTGGGCTTGTTGTAGATCGTTTTGAACGCACCGGTGATGTCCGACTTGGCGAGCGTGAGACTCTGATCCAGATCACTTTCAATCCCATCGAGAAACGATTGAGCGCGAGACAATTGCAGCACGATCTCCGGTCCCTCTTTTCCTGAACTCAGCTCCATTATAAGTTCTGGCTTTTTAGAGGTCTGGCTGGTGCTCCCATGGAAAGTCTCCGCGACTTGGCTGGTGAATTTATCGAGGGAACAGGTCCAAGCGGACTGGGGTTTTCGGTCCTCTCTTGCGAGCGAGATCGTTTGATCGTCGATCTTGAGGATAAGCCGGTCCAGCACCAGCTTCGGCTTGGACTGGTTTTTTACTTTCGATTCAACAATCGCGGACATGGGAAGTGCCCATTGCAGCTTAAACTGCTCTAGCGGATTTTTTTTGAATCGCCGTCCCACGGTGGCTCCGTCTTCACCAATTGGGAATGGGCTGAAGGCAACGTCCTTGATCGGCGGGCTGCCTAGCGTCGCTGATAGGATGCGGATGCGATACCAGCCGAGCCACGGAACATCACTTTCCAACAGAGACTTTAAGCGGTACTTCACTTCGGGAACGGCTTCCTCGTACTCCGTGAACACCGCCACTGCGGAGGGTTCTCCACCGGCATCGTTCTTCTCCACGATGGAACGCTTGGCCTTGTACGTCTTCTCGTGCGACGCGCTGGCTTTGTAATCGACGTAAGGCAGCCAGTCCGGCTTCAACAGCAACATCCCCGGCTGAGGAACTGCTGCCGGTGGCACGGCCGGTGACGAAGGAACTCGTTTGAAGCTGTACAGCTCGACGAACTTGTCTTTGTCGGGCAGCACGAGGTACTCGACGACGATCTTTGGCTTGGCTGGCGTGGGAATGTCTGGCTTGGGCGGTGTTGGTGGCGGGGAAGATTCTCCCGTGGGAAGTGTGGCTGAGATAGGCGGCTTCGCTGCGCCATCAGGCTTGGAAACGGATGCCGTGGCGTCGGCCCCTGTCGGAGATTTCGCGGTGTCCTTCGATGCGGTGTCGTTGGCTGCATCCGCCTGATGTGCCGGCTTCGGGTTGTGAGCGGGGATCGTGCTGGGCTTGTTGCTTGAGTCATCACCCTTTCCGGCTGTCGACTTCTTCGAGTCTGCCGACTGCTGGCCGGACTGGTTCTTGGTGAGATTGTGTTGGCCGTCGTCCTTGTGTCCGCGGTCCATGTATATGACGGACAGCAGCGCGGCGACGGAGAGGGCGAGGGCGCCGAGGCCGAGCCAAGTTCCCACGCCGAAGCCCGGTCGTTGTGACTCGGCTTCGATGACATCGGCCAAGCTTCGGGGCGGGCGCGATTGGGAAGCCGACGACGTGGTGGCGGGCAGCATCTTGTAGGTCGTTTCGCGATCCGGCGGTGACTGCTGCGGAGGCGGTGCGAATTGAGCCTGTGGCTGTTTCGATGGCTGTGGCGATGCGACGGTGCGTCGAAAGCTGGCAGGGGTGCGGTCGTCGGACGAGAACTCGACATGCACCTGCTCGGCTTCAGCAAACACCACGTCCGAAGGGCCGGTGCGTGAAGTTGCGCGAGCATGCATATTGTGGGGACGCGATCCCGAGCGTGCGGAATCGACAAGCGGTCCACCCGTCGCGCGGCCGAGTGATTGGGAAGTCAGATCGAGTCGCAGCGCGTTCACAAATCGCAGCGACTCGTGAGCGTCCTTCGAGTCTTGCACGACCGCGCGCCAAGTACAGGTCGTTCCCGTGGCGAGGCCCGTGAAATACGTGCTGAACGTCACGTCCCAGCGTCGCTCGACCGGCAACAGTGAAATCGCTTCGTTGAACAAGGGCAGGATGTCCTGACCGGGAGCGAAGAGCAGCACCACCAAGCGATCGGGGGCTTGCAGGAAGGACTCGGCGAGGACTCCCGCCCAGCCGGCGTCTCCCGTCAACTCCTGCCACGCCCGACAAACGCCACTCGGCGGATCGGTCTCGCGTTTGACCGGCTTAAGCGCGATGACGGTCGGTTCGCCGGACCACTCGTCGCGCATGAAGTCGCGCATCGACAGCAAGTTGGCCGGACCACCCGGCAGCAGCTCGGTTCGGTCGAGGACGACGTGATGCGCGAGCTTGTTCGCACGCTGCGAATAGTCCAAGCCGAAATCGGCAATACGCGACAGCACGTTCACCGCACGACCGGACGATTGCAGCTTGAGGTGCGAGTAAACGACGGGATTGCGATCCGCGTGGTCGTCACCCGTCGGATAGACCGGCCGATAGCCTGACAACCCTTCGAGAGCTGTCGTCAGCGGCGCGGCCATCCCCTGTGTGCTGAGGACCGTGCAGAAGCCACGGCTTCCCGGCTTGAGGCCGCGCGGAGCCGAGGTGTAAAGCAGTTCCTGGCTCATGAATCAGCCCTTCTTTGCAATGGTCGGGATCAGGCCGGGGATCACCTTGGAGATGCCGTACAGAAACGGAACCGTAGCCCAATACGGAGCCGCTTCCGAAGGCTTGATCGCGGGGAGTCCCGTCTTCTTATCGACGGAGACATTCCAACCGACCGACGTGACGGGGACATAGGTCACGTCGGTCGAGAAGCCTTCCGCCGCCGTCACGATCTCGGGTGAAATCTTCAACAGGAGCTGTCGTGCCAACTGGGACTGTTTCGCAACGGCGTTCGGATCGAAGGCTTGAAAGGTCTCATCGGAATTCGCTGCCGAGCGGGCCTTCTGCCACGGATCGGGACTGGGATCGGCTCCGAGCATCGACCACCAGATATCGAACTTCGTGAGGATCACGACGAGCGGTCGTTTGTGTCGTTCGGACTGTTTCAATCCCGCGAATCGCCGGATGCGCGAGATCGCTTCTTGGAGAATCGGCTCCTGCCGCATCGTTTTAATGGCCGGTGTCACGGCCAACGTCTCTTTGCCGATCATGCGTTGGAACCGCGCCTCTTGCGTCGGATCGAACACGAAGAACAGCACGCGCGACTGAGCCATATGCCGCGTGACGGGTGCGGCGGCTGAGTCCTTGCCAGCTTGAAATGACTCGCCCGCGTTGTCGTAGAGACACAACGTGCGTGCCAACTTGGCCGCGTTCTGCACGTTGCGATGATCGTGTTGAGGTTGCAGCGTGAACAAGAACGGTCGCGGAAAGCTGACGGTCTGATTGCCGAACGAGACCGTGTCGTATTGCCGAACGAGACCGTGTCGTACAGGTCGCCCTGTTCTTCCGTCTTGCGAATCAAGCTTGTGAGGGGAACGGGTTCGTCGGTGGATGATCCCGAAAAGACCGACTCTTCGTACGCGTTGAGTTGTTGATTGAGGACCGGATCAGCATCGGCGAACCCGACGCGAAACTCGAGCGGCAGAATCTTGCGCAGCTCCCACGTGAGAGCCGCGAGGAAGTACGACTTGCCGCTGGCCGGTGCGCCGAAGATCGACAGGAAAAGAGGTTCGAGTTCCAGCAGAGAACGTGGAATCACCAAATGGCAATTCGGACAGGCCAACTGATGACAGGGAAAGCCCTCCTTGTCGAGAGCCTCGCCAGTCAGCGTGAATCGCGTGGGAACAAACCGCCGTGGCTGCTCGGGACCGAGTCGCTCGTCGCCCAGCAGATTGGTGTGTTCGGAAATCCAGAGCAGCTTTTGCGGAGGATGCTGCTCCCAACAGTGAGGGCACGTGACGCGCGGCAACAGGCCGGTCGGTCGCGGTTCAGCGGCAGTCTTGGTCATGAAGATGGCTCGAAAAGAGGATGACATCCAAGAGAGGCAACGCTGTCACGGAGAGGCATCAGTAGACAACACGCCCGATTCTGGGCATCGCGGAGCCCACCTGCCAAGTCGGTGACGGGCAATGAGCGTTCTCGATCAACGTCCCCTGAGAGACGGATCGCGTCCACGGTCACACGCCCGGCAATCGAGCCGTGCTTTGCCGTCGCAGACGGGACACGCCTCAGGCACGTAACGTGTCTTGTTGACCGTTCGCTTGTTGGTGACACCGACCACTTCGGAATAGGTCTCCTTGCGCGAGACGCTCCCCTTAATACAGCCCTTGTTGGGACACGGCACGAAGCTCGTCCCGTTGCACTTGCTACAAAGTATGTCTTCGAGGGCCAACAACCGCCCGTTGGTTCCTTTCTTCTGCTGTTCCGGATTCGTGCCGACGGGGACCGCCCGGTGGTAACACAACAATGCCACCGTGGCAGGAGTTGCCCGCGCGGTGACATCATTCCAATCCATCTCTGCGGGCAATGCGACTTCAGATGCGAACTCGGGAAGAGCCAGTTTGACGAACGAGGCCGCAATCATGCTCGGGATCACAGCGACAGACTTGCGTGATCCCTTGATCTTGTACCGGGACGAGATCAATCCCACGGCCTCGCCGCTCTTGGATAGGGCCGGTCCTCCGCTGATGCCATTCAGTTCCGCCTCAAACATTAAGTGGTGCCCGTTCGATTCCTCCGGACTCGCGGTAATCGTGGCTCGTACATCTCTGAGCTTCCGGCTCATGAACGCTGATGTGGGGAAGCCCAGTGTGACGATCTCGGCTCCAGTGGAAGGGGTCGCTGAACCTAGGAGGAGAGCCGAAGACTGAAGCTGACCGCACTTCACGAGTGCCAAGTCGTGATCCGCCGAGATCGCCACGACCGTCGCTGGTAACTCGCGCAATTGAGTCGGATCTGCAGGATCGCGCACTCGGATGGCCTCCACCATTCCCAGCTCTTCGTCACGAACGACGCTGCGATTGGTAAGCACATATCCGGGGGACACGACAAATCCCGATCCGCCTCCAAATAGCACCAATTGATCCGCAGAAGGCGCATCCGACGAAGCTCCTGGCGACCGTTCTCTCTCGGGCAAGTACATCGGCATATTCATCCAGCCGATGTTTGGGTTGGATGGCGGGGCCTGTCCGATTTGCGTTAGGTCGGTGTAGAGCTTGTTGAACTTGGACAGTACGGACGCAGGGATATCGAGTTTTTTGAGACCGGCCTCTTTGATGACTCGCCCTAAATTGTGAGTGACTTCGGGAGTGCGCGGTGTCAACTCAGCGGCCTGCGTGAATCGGTTCAGGGCTTGAGGGAAGCGTTCCATTTTGATCTCGATCAGTGCGAGATTGTTCAGCGCGGAAATGTGTCCGGGTGTTCGCAGCAGCACCTTTCTGAAGTGTTCGTCGGCCTCGGCCGGTTGGTTCGCGCCCACACCCGAGTACATCATGCCGAGGGTGAAGTCCGCTCGAATACTATTGGGGTCGAAATTACTGGCGCGATTCAACAGCGTGGCGGCTTCCTTGAAGTTGCGTTTCAACATCATGGCGTCGGCCTGCGCGAGCAAGTTAGCCGACTCCGCCTTCTTCTGTGCTGCGACTTCGGGTGTGATCCACTGATTTCCCCAGCGGACCAGTTTCTGACCAACGGCCTCTTTCCACTTCGCCACTCGATCCGCGAACTTTTGCTCCTGCAGGGCGGACATCGAGTGCCGTTCCACAAAATGATCGTAGACCCTGAGAGCCTCCGCCGCTTCGCTCTCCTCCTTCAGTCGCGACTCCAATCTGGCGATCATCGCCTCCGTCGCGGCGACTTTATCAGTGGGGCTTTTTTGCCTCCCCTTGTCTTCGACGATCAAGACCTCGGTCGGTTTCTCTATCGATTGGTTGGGTATCGCTGCTGGCGACTCAGAGGGAGCCGAGAGTTGTCCGTTGGGTGCGGAGATGGTGCTTGATCCTGCGGTCTCTTCGCCTGCAATCGCAGCCGGTGAAGGCGTTCCCTCAACGCTCGGCACATCGCCAGCAGAGGTCACATCGAGCGACGGCGAAGGGGAGTTGCTTGCGGTACCGACCGAAATGGCGGCGGCGAGCTTCGCGGCCTTGATCGTGTCGAGGAGTGCCATCGACTCGGTGGTTGCTTTGACCGCCGGATCCGAGAGCGCCGATTGAAGTCCCTGTTCGGCTTCGTCGTACTCTTTGTACTTCAATTGCAACGATGCAATCTGCATCGCTCTTTCCAAGCGATCGGCTGATGCCACCGAGGAGACGGTGGTGTCATTTTGATTCGTTGATGGCGATACGCCACCACAGCCGCACAGTTGAGCAAAAGACACAGACAACAAGGCAATCCACGCTCTGTTTGTGAGAACCATCGGAATCTCCCGCTGTCAATGGGGTGGCATTTCGCGTTGCATACAAACACATGCAATCGCAGCAAAACGATCCAGAGAGTTTGACGATATCCGTCACGCCAATGGTTCACAACCGACGTGCGAAGAGTGTCGTGATTAGAGGGCCCAAAACCAAATCGACCGTCAATAACCGCCATTCCTTCCGCGAAAGCCTGACGTGTGCAAGTGAAGGATCGGATGCCGACTTCCTTCCCATACGTGTCAGGCTTCGAGAGGGGGACGCAACGGGGCCGCTCGCCGAACAGAGCGACGTGATTCGGACGACGGCATCGGCGATATCTGCAAACGAAAACGTCCGGACCAAGGGGGCCGGACGATGTGTGTCGGTCGTGTCAGTGCGGTCTCGTTTCCGAGAGGCCATTGGGGACGCGAATCACTGTTCGATTTGTTGCAGGGCGTACAGGATGGCGGATTGCAGTTCGGGTTGAGTCGCGTCGTCGGCGAGGCGGTGCAGGCTGGCTGCCGCTTGCTTGTCGCAGGGGCCGATGGCACCGAGGGCGTAGGCGGCACCGGGGTGAACTTTCAGGATCGGATCGCGTGCGGCGTTGGCCAGTGCGGTGGCGGCCTTGAGAGATTCAGGGGCCAGTTCCGCCAGCGAGTACGTGGCGAGCCAGCGGACGTTTTCATCGCGGTCACTCAGGCAACCGAGCTGC
>CAMAYU010000134.1 GCA_945862235.1 Schlesneria paludicola DSM 18645 | reverse complement strand
TGGTTCAAAGTTCATTTTTCGCCGCGAAAAATGAACTTTGAACCACCTGACCCCTTCTTACGGAAATGTTTCGACAAACGGAAACTTCGATGTGGAATCGGTTGGCAACGGTGTGGCAGCACGACGACTCGCGGCAGGCGAGTCGGTGGGATGCCGATCGCGCGCCAGGGCTGCGGCTGGTGCTGTTGTGGTTGGGGATGATCGCGCCGTTGTTCGTGGTGGCCGTCCGGATGGTGCAGCTTCAAGTCACTCTGCGCGACGACTTCGCGACGGGGTTCGAGCAGACTTACGAAGCGCGTGAAGAGATCCCGGCACGAGACGGCCGCATCCTCGCCGCAGATGGCAGCGTGCTGGCGGGTGAGACGGAACGACACGAGTTGCAGGTCCACTTCCGGCTCGTCCAAGAACCGGCCGATGCGAGTTGGATACGCCGTGAGGCGTTGAAGCAACTGAGCCGTCTCGAACGGCGCGACAAGCCGCGGGTCGTGGCGGAAGAGACGCGCGTTCAACAGCAGCGCGAGGAGTTGTGGTCGAGACTCCGGCTGCTCACGGAACTGTCTGTCGAGCAAGTGGCCGCCGCGCGACAGGCAGTTCAGCAGCGGGTCGCTCAAACCAAGCAGGCGGTGATCAAGCAGCGCGAACAGCGCGAGGCGGCTTACGGGAACGGGGATTCACTCACGTCGTTGGGGTCGGGAGCGGGCTGGCAACGGGCGTGGGATCGCGTGCGCAGCGAACTGACTCAACCACCGAGTCGGCCCGTGCATTCGGGGCCGATCGCTGAAGAAGAAGGCTTTCATACGATCGCGTCCCCTGTGACAGCCGACACGAAGTCGGAGATCGAAGCGCATCCCGATCGCTATCCCGGCGTGCGTGTCATCACGCTGCGTCGTCGGGCGTATCCGCAGGGAGAACTCGCCGCGCATGTGATCGGCACGCGCACGCCGCTCTCCCCGCAGGAAGCGTCGGCGCGACGCGAGCAACAGTTGTCGGGCAACGCTCGCCTCGACGAACAATTCGAGGGACAACATTCGGAACAGCGCGATGATCGGGCGGGAGACCGCGTGGGACGCAGTGGTCTCGAACTTCAGTATGACTCGCACCTGCATGGCCAGCGCGGCGAACGGCGACTGGTCAAGAATCGGCGGGGTGAGGTCATTCACAGTGAAGTCCTGCGTGAGCCACAACACGGCCGCGATTTGGTGCTGACACTCGATGCGGACGTGCAGCGCCGGGCGGAGCAACTGTTGGATGAAGCCCTCGCCAACGTGACGCTCGCGGGGACGACTGACAATGAATCGCATCAAGACACGGCGCGCGAGGCAACGTGTCCGAAAGGGGGCTGTCTCGTGGCGATTGATGTTCACACGGGGGCGATCCTCGCCGCTGCCGCTGCGCCGCGCTTCGATCTCAATCTGCTCGTCGCTTCTGACGCGAACGGTTGGCGCGATGTATTGGCCGACCCACGCAAGCCGCTCTTCTCGCGTGCGACTCAGATGGCGCTGGCCCCCGGCTCGGTCTTCAAGATCATCACGGCGGTTGCCGCGTTGGAGAGCGGCAAGTTGAACGCCGATGCGCCGATCTATTGCCAAGGCTATCTCGACCGACCCGACCAACATCGTTGTCTCACGTACCGGCATTTCCAAACGGGGCACGGTGAGATGCGGCTGGCGGATGCGCTGTGTCGTTCGTGCAATGTTTATTTCTTCACCGCCGCGCGACGCATGGGACCGCAGACGCTCGCAGACTGGGCCGATCGGTTTGGGATCGGCCAAGCGACGGGAGTCGATCTGCCGTCCGAGTCACACGGTCGCTTGCCATCGCCCCACGAGACCGAAGCGGGGCAACGGCGGCGCTGGCATCCGGGCGACACACTCGGGTTGGCGATCGGTCAGTCGGAGCTGCTGGTCACACCGATTCAGATGGCGCGCGCGATGGCCGCGGTGGCGAACGATGGACAGCTCGTCACACCGCACTTCGCGAGTGCCTCGGGACCGGCAACACTGAACGAGGGACCTTCGTTCCGTCCCGTGTTCGCTCATCCCGAAGCCCGGCCGATTGAGGGACTGCATTCCTCAACATTGGATCGAGTGCGTGAAGGGCTGGTCATGGTCGTCCATGATTCCCACGGCACGGGATTCAAAACGGTGAAGCTGAAGGACGTGACCATCGCGGGGAAGACCGGCACGGCCGAGACGAACGGAGCCGATCACGCGTGGTTCGCAGGCTACGTCCCGGCGGAACGGCCTCGCGTGGCGTTCGTGGTCGTGCTGGAACACGGTGGCTCGGGAGGCAAAGCGGCCGGACCGGTCGCGCGCCAGTTCGTCAGCAGTCTGCTCGAACTGGGACTCGTCACACCGTCGGCGAGTCTGGCTCGCGAGTAAGGCAAACGGCGTGGTGTCAAAGAGACATGCGGTTCGCCGGAGCATCCTGCCCCGACGAACCGCACGCTACAACGACGCGATGCCGACGAGTGGCCGTCGGTCAGAATGAGAATTAGCGGCGGCCTCGCGATGCGCGGAAGCCGTATTCGGTGGCGAACCAATTGGCGTAGCGTTCGCGCGCCGCGGAGTTGGTGTTGCGTTGGTCGTTGACGTGGCCGATCTCATGGATCAGCACGTTGTTCAGATAGAAGTCGCGGATCGTTTCGGCGGTCCAAGTCAGTCGCCACCGCTCACCCGACGGAGACCACTCACCCCCGAACATGCTGGCTTCAACACGCTGTTGCGGCGTGGGAGGACGGCGGTGAATTTCCACGAGCGACGCTTCCACGGGATACAGATAAATGTTCGGCCCCCATTGCATGCCGTAGAGCGGGAAGAGCTGTCGCTTGTGTGTCATCGAGCTGAACTGAACGACTTCAATCCCGCGCGTGAACTGTTCGGGAAGCTGAGCGATGCGCTCGCGGACCTCGGCGATCGTGACCGGGTGGATGAAATCGTTCCCCGCCGGGTGAGCGATGTAGGCGATGCGACTCCGGCCTCGTGGCTCGTGCCAGTCTTCGGGGGCGCTGAAACTCGATGATCGGTTACTGCCGGCAGGATCGCGCTGGCGATACGCGACGCTCGGGCGGATCGAGGTGAAGCGCGCCGGACTCGCGCCGCGCAATGAGCGGGCGTGATGCTGTTGGTGATGAGTCTTCGATGTTCGCAATGACATGACGCCACCTGCTGGTTCGCTGCCGACAACCGTGCGACGAGGCAGCCCAACGCCGAAGTTGACGCTGAAAGGCCGTTCACGAGGGGGGAGAAAAACACCACGGAAGGGGAGTCGTGGGAGGTTGCTGGCAGGCGTGACCATGCTAGGCACGGTGGAAAGGGGCGGGCAACTGTACAGTTTAAGCTGTGAGCCAGACGGGCTTTGCACGTAAGGGCCGAGTTTGGACACGTTCACGGGGGCGTGAATTCCTGCGAAAACGGGTTTCGCAGGCAACGGCTAACTTGGTCGAGCAACGCACGTTGTGCTGCCGCACGCTGCTGAAGTCGGTCGAGACGCGTCGGCTCAACGGTGGTCTGGTGTTCACTAAAAAAAATAAGTCTTGACGAGCAAGGAGATTACGTCAGACGGCCCATTCGAATATTCCGAACGCATCGGTTGTAGCGACGGGTGAATTCGTAGGAAGTCACTCAGAGGGCTTGCTGGGGTCTCGATCCAAGCCTGACGCGCAAGCGAAGGATTCGCTGCTGAGCAACCTTCGCTTGCGCGTCAGGCTTTGGTGCGAGAGGCCATGGAGCAAGGTCCGCACTCAGGCATCGAGCTGGAGGGAGTAATTGGATTTCACGGCTCACCGAATTCAACGCGCGGCTATTACGGGCCGATGGCTCCGACCCAAGGCTTCTCGAAGCTGAGCTGCTGTTTGGCGTCAGTGGCGAGGTCCACTTTGCGCTGCACGCTTTTTTCAGCAGGAGCCAGAAACTCGGGCGACTTGGGATCATCGGACACAAACAGGATTTCTTTACTTCCCCGCTTGCCGTCCTTCGTGAAGAGGCCGTTGATCTCACCCTGTGGTGGTGGCGTGACCGCGTCGCGATCTGAAAAGTTCAGTGCGAGACCATGAGGTTCGCTCGAGGCGGCACCGTTGAACGGACCTTCCTCGTAGCCAAACTTCACCAAGCCATCGGCCACTTCCATCTTCGAGAACAAGTTGCGGCGAAAGGTCAGCTCGCGCGACAGGCCGCTCGGCATCCGTGCGAACAGAATTCCATGACGACCATCATGAAAGGTGTTGTTAGACACCACGATGTCTTGCCAAGCGACAGCGACGTTGGGATCTCTTGTTTCCAGCCGAATTCCATCCTGAATCTGATGGAAGAGATTTTCCGCGATCGTGATTTTGTGCGGAGATGTTCCCGACATCACGATTCCTGCGGACATCGGTCCGAGAAAGTGGCAGCCGCGGACGATCAAGTAGCTGCTGTCGCCGTCGGGGTCTTCTCGCATACGCATTCCCGCTGCGGCGGTAGCACCCGTGGCCGGCTCCAATCGCAGTTGCTCCAACACGATCTCGTCACTCGACGCCGTGCCGAACGCCGAGCCGAGCGCCCCGCGGCACGCGACACCCGCTTCCGTGAAGCCTCGAATCGTCATGGCTCTCAGTGTGGTGTCATTCATGTAGCCGAGCAGTTCAACGGCGGAAGAATGTCCGGCCGCGTTGATGTCGATCCCTTCGATCGTGAATTTTGGAATCTGCTTCAGGCGAATCACGGGAGATTCCTTGGGGCTTTCCTTGAGCGGCTCCAGGATGACCGCTCCCTCACCCTTCAGTTTGATGCCGAGCGGCCACTCGATCTGCGTGGCTTCGCTGGACTTCTTCTTTTTGGTGTTGGCCTTGGGTTGGCTGGCATCGACCGAGATGAATTCTTTATAGGTGCCCGCAGCAATTTTGATGACCATCTGATCGTCGGGACCGGTCGGCACATAGCGCACGCGAACGGCTCTCAGCGCCTCAGTGATCGTTCTGTATTCCGCTTTGGAGCCACCGACGGTGATCTCGCGTTTGTCGGCGGGCCATTTCGTCTTTGGCTCGTTTTTGGCGGAGGATGTTCCGCTTCCTAGCCCACCCAACGAACCCAGCCAGCCCATCGAGAAGGCGATCACCAACAGTAACGCCAAGCCGCCGCCCGCCACTCCGATCAATGTGGCGGCGGACAGCTTCTTGTTCTGAGAGGAGGCCGTCGCTGATTTGACGACCGGCTTGGTGGGAGCGGACTTTTCGAGGGGAGAGGTTGCGACCGGTGGTGGCAGCGGTTCGGATGCGACGAATTCGGATGCGACGGATTCGGATGCAACGGGACCGGAAGCCATCGCACTGAAGTCGGGAAAGTGATGGTCTGCCTCCGCAGGAAGTGAGTCTTCCACGACCGGCGGCGTGGGGATCACGGTCTGCTTCACTACGGTCTGCTTCACTGCGGACCCTGTGAGCGGGTTGGCCGATTGTGAAGCCAGGTGCGGTGGTGGTTTGAGAGTCTTGGACGAAGGGGCTTTGCGTGATTCGACGGTTGGAGAAACATAAGCCGGCATCGCCCCCGAGATCGACTCGAAGAAGTTCGATAACTCGGATTCGGCCGACTCCGCTGCCACCGCCTTGGGGGGAGTCGATTTTTCCGTGGCCCTTGCATCGGGGGAGACGATGCGGGTTGAGGGAGCAGGCGACGCGGTGAAGTCGAACAGCGGCGCGGAGGCCACCGGAGGCGAGATGGCGGGCTGAGCAAAAATGGGCTGGGCGACTGGAACCGCTGCGAGACTGGCTCCGCCACTCTTGGTTCTCGACGCACCATAGACGGCGGAATGCGCCGCACGCCAAGTATTGTCAGCGTTGTCATCGACCCACTCGAACAACGCGTCGGCTGTGGCCTTTGCCGTGGGATGACGGTCCTCGGCCTTCTTGGTCATCATCGTGCGGAGAATATCAGCGAGTGCTGCGGGCGTGTCTGGCCGCAACGATTCTACCGTGGGCGGCGTCTTGGTTTGGTGGGCCATCAGCCGTTGAGTCAACGTCCCCTCGATAAACGGAGGGCGGCCGGTGAGCAGAAAGAACATCGTGCAACCGAGACCGTAGATGTCGGCCCGCGCATCGACCGTGTGGCTGTCCAGCGCTTGTTCGGGGGCGAGGTAGTCGGCCGTGCCGAGCACCTTCTCATCGTGAGCGACCGTCAGTGACTCACCCTCTTCCTCACCGGTGAAGAAGCGCGCCAGACCGAGGTCGAGGACTTTGACTGTTCCATTCAAATCGACGAGCAGGTTCCCCGGCTTCACGTCACGATGCACCATTCCCGCTTCGTGAGCATGGTGCAGTCCAAGAGCCGACTGTCGGATGTATTCGGCCGCATTGAGAAAGCTGCAGGTGCCGTTTTTCTGCACCAACTCTTGCAGGCTGTCGCCCTCGACATATTCCATGACGAGGAAGTGGATCTCGTTCTCGCGGTCGGCCTGATGATCGACATCGTAGGCCCGGACGATGTTGGGATGATCGAGCGACGCGACGGCTTGGGCTTCACGATGGAAGCGAGCGAGGTACGACGAGTCATGGACACGCTTGGTGGGCAGTACCTTCAACGCACAGCGACGACGCATCAGCGTGTGCTCGGCCAGATAAACCGAACTCATGCCCCCTTTGCCGAGCAGCGACAGCAGCCGGTACTTCCCCAAGAAGTAGCCCTTGTGCTTGCCCTGCAATAGCTTCTCGGACTGCCAGCGCGTGATCGTGTTGTTCGAGATCAGAAACTCGACCAACGGTGTCGCGTCGGTGCCGGTCGGAGTGGGGGTGAAACTAGCAATCGCCTTTTGAAGCCGATCGGGTTCGACCAAGGCGCTCTTCTTGAGCACGGCAACAAACGTTTCGACGTTGAGCTTGCTGGACATCGAAGTTGTGCCTGCTCTAAAACCGCGAGAAACGCGGACTGCGCTGCCGAGACAGCAGCCTCGAAACTCGATCGTCATCTCTGCCGGAACAGCCGACTGGCCGGGCCGCAATGTGCCCGCGTAAACTAACAGTCGATTCCTCGCGTTGCCAGTCTCTGATTCATGGTCAGGGCTATCGTCGTGCTCTATTTATTGAGGGGACCGGGCCTGCGAAGTCCACCCACCGCCAATCGACTTACTCGACCGCCCCTACAGTTTGCCAGCTTTAAAAAGACATTGGCCGTGATTCGTGGCGAGCCACTTTGGATAAGGCGACTGGTAACAAATGGTTTACCGGTGGACACCAACCCGAAGTGTGAACGAGGACATCGATCGACTTCGCCTTCGTTCACACTTCGGGTTGGTGTGAGTCACGCGGTGAAGCAGTCGTGTTCAGAGAATCCACATCCGCCAGCCAAGTGACTCCGAGAAACAAGATGACTCGTCAACCAGCACATTCCGGGTCGGATGATCGCGAACGATTCCTGCGACCAGGCGTCATCCTGTTGTGGGTCGGAGCTGTGATACTCGTGCTTCGAGGTTACGAGTCCCTGTACGGCATTCCGGGAATGCCACGTTTCTGGCACCAGAATCCCGTGGTCTGGTTTGTGTTGGGCCTGTCTGGAGTGGTTCTCGGCAGTCGCCTCTTGCTGCGGGCCGAACCGAGTGACGACGGGCCGCGCCCTTGGAAGCCTGTTGTTCCCGGTCGCCGCTTCCATCACGTCGTCGTCTACACGCGAGCCAACTGCCCGCTGTGTGATGAAGCTGGAGAAGTCCTCGCCGATTATGCGAACTGGTTGCCGAAAGCGGTGGAAGTGGACATCGACCGCGACCCGCAACTCGTCCGGCAGTACGACTCGGTCGTCCCCGTCGTGGCCTGCGACGGCAAGGTCCGATTTCGAGGCCGCGTCGATGAACGACTGCTGCGACGATTGATCGAAGGAACCACGCCGATTACGTGGCCCTGATTCGTTCCCTCGACTCGGTTAGACGCGTTGTGGAAGCTGACACTAACCCGAAACGTGAGCGAGGATGCAACTCACGTCCTCGCTCACGCTTCAGGTTAGTGTGAATTGCGTCATCCGCACCCGCTCAGCCCGTCAACGCCTCATTGGACGGCTTCTGCCAGACGCAATCGACGTAGTAACGCCGCTTGCCATCGACGGTCTCTTCGACGAGGCCGTGGATGTCGGTGTCGAAGCCGGGAAAGCGCTCGTTGAACATGCGCGCGAACTTGAGGTACTCGACGATCGTTTTGTTGAACCGTTCGCCGGGGATCAGCAACGGAATGCCGGGCGGGTACGGCGTGAGTAGCACGCTGGTGGCACGGCCTTCGAGGCTGTCGATTTCCACGCGGTCGATCTCGCGGTGAGCCATCATCGCGAAGGCATCCGACGGCTTCATCGCAGGGTCCATTGCTGAGAGGTACATCTCGGTCGTCACGCGGGCCACGTCGTTGGCCTTGTACGTGTCGTGAATCTGCTGCGACAGGTCCTTCAGGCCGATCCCTTCGTACTGCGGGAACTGCTGACAGAACTCGGGAAGGATGCGCCACATCGGCTGGTTCTTGTCGTAGTCGTCCTTGAACTGTTGAAGCGCACTCACGAGCGTGTTCCAGCGGCCCTTGGTGATCCCGATCGTGAACATGATGAAGAACGAGTACAGCCCGGTCTTCTCGACGATGACGCCGTGTTCCACGAGGTAACGTGTCACGATCGAAGCGGGGATCCCTGTTTCGGCGAACTTGCCCGAAACGTTTAGACCGGGCGTGATGACGGTCGCCTTGATCGGGTCGAGCATGTTGAAGCCGGGAGCCAAATTCCCGAAGCCATGCCATTCGGCATTGGCCTCCAGCATCCAAGCATCTCGCTCGCCGATCCCTTCCTCGGCCAGTACTTCCGGTCCCCAGACTTGGAACCACCAGCCTTCGCCCCATTCGTCTTCGACCTTGCGCATGGCTCGGCGGAAATTGAGCGCTTCGTTGATCGACTCTTCGACCAGCGCGGTCCCGCCGGGCGGCTCCATCATCGCCGCCGCCACGTCGCACGACGCGATGATCGCGTATTGCGGCGAGGTCGAAGTGTGCATGAGGTACGCCTCGTTGAACACGTTGCGGTCGAGCTTTTGCGTCTCGGAGTCTCGCACCAGAATCTGCGACGCCTGTGAGATTCCCGCCAGCAGTTTGTGAGTCGAGTGTGTCGCGAAGATCATCGACTCTTTGGAGCGCGGCCGGTCTTTGCCGATCGCGTGCATGTCCTTGTAGAACTCATGGAACGTGGCGTGAGGCAGCCACGCTTCGTCGAAGTGCAGCGTGCCAATCTGCCCGTCGAGCAGTCCCTTCAGCGTCTCCACGTTGTAGATGATGCCGTCATAGGTGCTCTGCGTGATCGTCAGGATGCGCGGCTTGCGATCGGGATGTTTGGCTTGAGCTTCCCGCGCAAACGGGTTGGCTTCGATCTTCCGTTGGATGCTTTCGGGCGTGAACTCGCTCAGCGGGATCGGCCCGATCAAACCGAGGTGATTGCGGGTCGGAGTCAGGAAGACGGGCACAGCTCCCGTCATGATGATCGAGTGCAGGATCGACTTGTGGCAGTTGCGGTCCACGACCACGATGTCGCCCGATGCGACTGTCGAATGCCAGACCATCTTGTTCGATGTGGACGTGCCGTTCGTCACAAAGAAGCAGTGATCGGCGTTGAAGATGCGTGCGGCATTCCGTTCCGACGCGGCGACCGGTCCCGTGTGATCGAGCAACTGGCCGAGTTCTTCCACCGCGTTGCAGACATCCGCTCGCAACATGTTCTCACCGAAGAACTGGTGGAACATCTGCCCGACGGGACTCTTCAAGAACGCGACGCCCCCCGAGTGACCGGGACAATGCCACGAGTACGAACCGTCGTTCGCGTACTCGACCAGCGCGCGAAAGAACGGCGGGGCGAGACTGTCCGTGTACGCCTTGGCCTCGCGGATGATGTGCCGAGCCACGAACTCGGGCGTGTCCTCGAACATGTGAATGAAGCCGTGCAGCTCACGCAAAATGTCGTTCGGAATGTGACTCGACGTGCGCGTCTCGCCGTAGAGATAGATCGGGATGTCGGAGTTCTTACGGCGGATCTCGCCAATGAAGGCCCGCAGATTGACGATCGCTCGATCGGGTTCCGGCCCCGGTGTGAACTCTTCGTCGTCGATCGACAGGATGAACGCCGAGACGCGGCTCTGCTGCTGAGCGAACTGAGAGAGGTCGCCGTAGCTGGTGACTCCCAGCACCTCCATCCCTTCCCCTTGGATCGCGTCGGCCAGCGCGCGAATCCCCAATCCAGACGTGTTCTCAGAACGAAAGTCCTCGTCGATGATGACGATTGGAAATCGAAACTTCATGGGCGGGGAACTCGTGACAGGAGAAAGAGGGCGGCTCGCTACGGTTTCAAAACTAACCCGCAGCGTGAGCGAGGGCGATTTTACGCGGAGCGTTGAATTGCGATCGGGCGCAGGCGGGCGAAAGGTAAAAGGTCAGGGGAGCGCTAGCAATGTCCAGCGGCAGACTCGTGTCGTATTGGCGAGCAGCGATTTGAAGTCCGGCTTTTCTTAAAGCCGGACTTCTCCCCAGGCATCGGCCGTTGAACGTCACGGCTCCGACCAACTGCGTGCGAGCGGATGAACCAACCAGAACTGCGTGGCGAAGAGGATGACCGTCAAGAAGAATGTTGTCAGAGCGAACCCCGGCGCGACGCCGCAGGTGGCGAACATCACTCCGGCCCCCACCAACACCACGATGAACGCGACCGCCTGTACAAGGCCGACCCACCATTTCTTACCCAGCAACTGGTTGATCGCGGACATCTGACACATCAGGCACGCGCCCAGCGGTGCGAAGACGGCTGCGATCCCCACCGCGTAAGCTCCGGTCGGCATGGCGAGGAGTAGCGCCACTTGAGCCACTCCGACGGGAAGGGCCACGACCCGCTGTTCCCACAGCGCCGCCCCAAGCTTCGTGAACAACAGCGAACATGGATCGACGGGGAGCAGCATCAAACTCCCCCACGTCCGATCACGGAACTCGACCGTGAGCAATGAGTCAAACCGCACCGAGATCACCAGCGACGCCACGATGATCGAAATGATCGAGAAGAAAATGGCTGCACCACCAAAATCCTGTGATTGAGCGATCACTGCGAGAAAGGCTGCCAACCCGACCGCGGCCACGACATAAAACAGCGACGCCCAGTTCACCCGCTTCCGTTCTTCGCTCAGAACGTAAACGTCCTTCCAGAAGAACGGCCGATCCGAACAGCGTGGCCTCCCTGTTGAACTCACTGCGACAACCTGCTTCTGAGCGGGGCGGCGTAAGCCCCCTGGCTCTTCGGCGTCAGCCCTCTTGGTCTGCTCATCATCCGTCTGCGAAGTGAGTTCACCCCCATCGATGACCCGTTCTAAACGGACCAGATTCGACGCGAAATAGCTCGCCCAAAAACTTCGTCGCCGACCGACCGCACGATCCTTGCCAACTTCACCCTCGACGAGCCGCCCGTCGCTGGGATCGCCTCGCCACTGGAAGCGCATCCCCAGCGAGGCGACTCCGGCGCAGACCGCTGCTGACACGAAGTGAATCCAATAGCCCACCTCCAGCGGTGAGAAGAGGCCCGGGCTGGAAAGTGCTTGCGATGCGCTGACTGACGGCGAATAGAGCGTGAGCTGCCGACAAAACAATTCGACGGGAGTTGTCTCCCCCGTGGTCCACCAGCAACCCCAATAGACCATTTGCGACATCACCGCGAACGCCCCGCAGTAAATGACGAGGATCGTCCCCGTGACACTGACCGCCATCTTCTCGGGGTTCTCGGCATTGCAGGTCAGCACGCCCGCCAGCATCGCCATGCTGCCGACCAGTGCCGCGATCAGTGCCAGCCCGAACGCTCCCGCTACCAGTTGATCGAGGCGGACGCCTCCCAACGTGACGGCCAACAACGCCAGTGGCCACAGCAACAGCAGTGACCAGCCGATCGTTCCCCAGCGAGTCAGCGACTTCGTCCAGAGGAGCGTCTGCGCGTTGAGACCTGTCAACCGCACGATGTCGCGCATCTCGCGAGACATCTCCCAACAGACCGCCTTCGACGCATACTGCACACCGCCAAACCCGATCGCGACCGCCGCGACCCAGATCAGTTGCAGCATCGCCACGCGCCCGGTCATCGGCCGCGGCCATCTCCACGTCGTCCAAGTCGTTGCCGCCAGTACCCCTGCCACCAACAGCGGCAACAGTATGACCAACGCCGGTCGCCACCGAGTCGCCTCATGCCGCAACGACCAACCGACAAACACGCGCGTCACCGCTCCGAAGCCGATCTGCCGCGCATCAGGAATCGGCTCAGTGGGAGTTGTTGCTACGACCTCGTCCGCCATCGGAGAAACTCTCATTCGTGTTGTGGTCGGCCGCGAAACTCAATCCGACTCTACAAAGCGAGAACGTATGCGATTAGGGGCGGTGCATTTTTTACGTCCGAGATTGTCGGTCTGGTGCGTGTGCGTTTTCAAACGACTCCGTGACTTGTCGGACTCGGCCCCTTGCCAGTTCGGCTTCGCCTCTTGGCTCTGAAATCTTTCTGCCGCTTTCTTTCTGTCTGTTATTCCTACGAGGCCGAAGCAGGGAGACAGAAAGAGAGCGGCAGAAAAATGAGAGCCATGAAGACCTGGCGAACGCCCGAACGTAGTTGAGGCACAGCCCCTTAGCGGTCGGCACAACAATCACTGTCGTGGCGGATGCTGCCGGCATCCACCACGAGCGGAAACGTGATTGATGCGTCGATCCTTACCGTGGTGCGGTTCCGGTTGCTCGACCGGCTGGGCGGAGGTTTTTGCCGGTGGCCTTGGTCAGCGAATCGCCCAGGTCGGCTCGGGCTTCTGCGGCGAGGGCTTGCAGGCGGGCGACGATGTCGGGGTGAGCGTTCGCGATGTTGTGGGTTTCGCTCACGTCCTCCTGGAGATTGAACAACGAGAGGCCGATGGATTCGACGCGGTAGCCGTGACGGCTGGCGATGCCGCGAATGCCGGACTGTTCGATGGCGGCCGGGGCCAGCTTGCCGTAGTTCGAGGGCTTGCCGCCTCGTCCCGGTTCGGCCGCCGTGGTGAGATACTCGTGCGGCAGATGCAGTTTCCAATGCTGCCAGCGGACTGCGTGCAGTTCGTCACCGGAGTAGTAATGAAAGACCTCGCGCGGCTTCGCGTCCGGCTGACCCAGCAGCAGCGGCGCGAGGTTCTGCCCGTCGATCTGGCGTTCGGGAAGCTTCGCGCCGATCAGGCCCGCGAGGGTCGGGTACAGGTCGAGCGTGGAGGCCAGTTCGTCGCAAACGCGCCCGGCGGGGATGCGGCCGGGCCAGCGCATCAGACAGGGAACTCGCACGCCACCTTCAAACGTCGTCAGCTTTCCTTCACGCAGTGGACCCGCCGAGCCAGCGTGTTCGCCATACGACAGGAATGGGCCGTTGTCGGACGCGAAGATCACCAGCGTTCGGTCGTCGATGTTCAGCCGCTTGAGCGTCGCGAGGACTTCGCCCACGGAGTCGTCCAGTTCCTCAACCACATCGCCGTACAAGCCGCGTGCGGTGCGACCGCGATACTTGTCGGAAGCGAAGATCGGTACGTGCGGCATGATGTGCGGCACATACAGAAAGAACGGGCGAGCGGCATTTCGTTCGATGAACTGGACGGCGTGGTCCGTGATGCGTCGCGTGAACTGCGATTGATCGGGATCGGTTTCGATCGGCTGCTCACCCTCAATCAACGGCAGACCGGGAATGTCGCGGATCACCGGATGCAGCGGCCCATTGTCGTTCGAGTAAGGGATGCCGAAGAACTCGTGAAAGCCGTTGCGCGTCGGCAGGAACTGAGGGTGATGTCCCAAGTGCCACTTGCCGAAGCAAGCGGTGACGTATCCCGCCTGTTGGCAGAGTTCGGGGAGCAACACTTCGTCGGCCGCGATGCCGATCGGACTGGTGTGATTGAGCGCCCCCGCCATCCCGACGCGGTTCGAGTAACACCCGGTCATCAACGCCGCGCGCGAGGCCGTGCAAACCGGTTGAGCCACGTAGAAGCTCGTGAACCGCGTCCCCTCGCTCGCCATGCGATCAAGCTGCGGCGTAACGAAACCCTTCGCGCCGTAGCAGCCGACATCTCCGTAACCAAGATCGTCCGCAAACAAGATCACAATGTTGGGTCGCTCCACGGCGAGCGGCAGGTCGTTCGCGTGAACCAATCGATTGGTCAGCAAGACCGCCGCAATGACCAGCAGGCTACTAAACACCGCGAGGCCCAAAGTGCGGCATTTGCCCATAGTGGGTCTTGGTGCGCCGGGTGGCGTCAGCCTAATGGAACTGACTTTGACGTTCTTTAAGGTAGCGGAACGGCGGAAGCAGTCCGGTTTCGTTGAGTGTTTCTGCATTTCACCGGACGGTTCGCGCCGTTCCGCTACCTTAAAGCAAGTGCCATTGGGCGTCAGCCCCCGGACTTGGTACTCATGAAGTCCGGGGGCTGACGCCACCCGGCTCACTAAAAAAGTCTCATTACCAACCGCGAGACGTATCCGACCGTTCATGAAGAGCGCTTTCGTAACAGAGACAACCCGCGTTCGAGTTCAAAACGTACCCCTGCGTGTGGTACAGCAACTCTTACCGCGCGCGCAGCACATTCAACACATGCAGAAGTCGCTGACGCAGATGAATCTCAAGCTGGACCGCGTGCTGTCGGACATTACGGGCGTGACGGGGATGCTGATTATCGCCGCGATCCTGAACGGCGAACGCCACCCGCTGAAGCTGGCGGCACTGCGGAACGAGCGTTGTCACCACGACGAGGCGACGATCGCCAAGGCGCTGGTCTGCACGTGGCGGGTCGAGCACCTCTTCACGCTGAAGCAGTCGCGCGAGCAGTACCGGATGATGCCGCGTCTGGTCGCGGAGTGCGACGCGCGGATCGAAGAGCACCTGCAATCGCTCGCCGACCGCCCCGCCGACCGATCATGACCTGCCTCCCGTACGCAAGAAGCCGCACCGCAAAGGCCGCGTCGCGTTCGACGCCCAACCGCTGCTCGAACACAAGGCGGGCGTCGATCTCAGGCGGATCGATGGCATCGACACCAACACGGCTCTGACGGTCCTGGGTGAGATCGGCTTGGACATGTCCCGCTGGCCCACGGAAAAACACTTCGCCAGTTGGCTGGCCCTCTGTCTTTCATCAAGCAAAGACAGCCCGGACAACCGCGAATCGGCCGGTCGCCGCCAAAGCGGTCGCACCCGCCCCAGCTCCAACCGCGCCGCCACCGCCCTGCACATGGCGGCTCAAAGACGGCATCGCTCCCAAACCGCACTCGGTGCCTACCTGCGCCGCACGAAGGCCGCACTCGGTGCCCCCAAAGCCATCACCGCCACCGCCCGCAAACTGGCCGTGATGATCGACCGCGCCCTCAAACACGGCCTCCAGTACGTCGATCCCGGACAAGATTGGTACGAACGCCAATACCAAGATCGACTCCTCAAATCCCTGACCAGAAGAGCACTCAAACTCGGCTTCCAACTCACACCAACACCACCCACCCCAACCTGATGTTCCTCAGCAGCGGCGGAGAGCATCGAGTCGCGAGTCAGCCTGTCGCTGCTCGCGAAATACGTCGCCGACAATCGAGTTCTACGGACGCGGCTCTGTCTCGATGCGGCTCTCTGGCAGTGGGAGATGCTCATGCCACCGTCCGCCGACTTGGTTGCCGCTGAACTTTGGGCCGCAGTCCGTCGCCAGGTTGACGGGAGCTGATCGAGTGACGAAATGATCGCCGCCAGCCACCGCACGTCGATCGCCGCCGCGTTGCTGCTGACGCTGCCAGATCCAGGGGAGACCGGCGAACTTTGGACGCTGCTGAAACGCTCGCCCACGCCCGACGTTCGCCACCAACTCGTTCACAACCTGCACGCATTGAACGTCCCGCCGACCTGAACCTGATGGGCCATTACGCGTGGTTCCAAGGCAACAGGCCATTCGATGAAAATACCGGACGACTTCAAAGGCACACTCAGCCGTGCGGCCTCAAGCTCCCCAACGATTGGGGCTTGTTCGACCTGTACGGCAACGTTTCGGAATGGTGCGACGATGTCGGCGAATTCCATTCCAACGAACGTGCCCTCGGCGGCTACGCCCTCAGTGCCTCAGCCGCAACCCTCGCCGCCAACAAGGGCGGCAGCTACGTCCCCACCGTGGTCTTCGATTCCATCGGCTTCCGCGTCGTCCGAACGCTGAAGGTCCGGTGAGTGGGGGCGAGCGTTTGGCCGAGTTCCATCTCAACGAGCAATTCTAGGAGCCGTCTCATGTCGCTGGACCGATTTACTGAGCGAGTCACATCGAGTGAGGAACTCACCACGTTCGTCGGTACGCCGTCAGCGATCGCGATCAAGAAAGAATTGACGAGGCTCGATGAACACATGCGGCGGTTCATCGCTCACGCACCGTTCGTCGTGTTGAGTACGCACGGTCTCGACGGGCGGTGCGATGCCTCGCCCCGAGGAGACGCGCCGGGGTTCGTGTCTGTCGTCGATGACCGGACGCTGCTGATTCCCGACCGGCCGGGCAATCGGCGAGTTGATCGCTTCCGCAACATTGTGGAGACCGGTCGCGTCGGGTTGCTGTTCCTGGTGCCGGGCATGGGCGAGACGCTGCGCATCAACGGGCGAGCGATCCTCATTCGAGACGAAGCCTGGCTGAGGCCGCTCAGTGCGGAGGGCAAACAACCACGGCTCGCGGTCGCCGTTGAGATCGAAGAGTGCTACCTCCAATGTGCGAAGGCTCTCATCCGATCGAAGCTGTGGGAACCACACGCCCGCCCGCCCTTGCAGAGCCTCCCCTGCGCCGCCGAGATGCTCAGCGACCAAGTCCAACTCCCTGAGTTCGATGCCGCCAAGATGCAGGCGTTGCTGGACGGGGCCTACGCGAACAACTTGTATTGAGGCGGGCGGCTCGCTGGTCTGGCTTACGGCTTCCCAGTTGGAGCGGAAAGATTAAAGAGCGCAACTTCAAAACGGACGCGTGAGGGCTAGTCGAAGTCCGTGCCTGCGCGGTGACACGACGAATGCTGCTCATCGTCGTACGGTCTCAATCTGGGTCCGCGAGTTCGTTCTTGACCGCGATGATGGCCTCGCGCTGGGCGAAGAATCCGTCGATGGCCTTCGGATCAAAATGCGAACCACGTTCGTGTTCCATGATCTCGAAGCACACCTCCACCGCGATCGCTGGTTTGTAGGGGCGTCGGCTGCTGAGGGCGTCGAAGACATCGGCCACGGCGGTGATCCGTCCTTCTAGTGGGATGTCTTCTCCCGCCAAGCCCGCGGGGTAACCAGAGCCATCCCATTTTTCGTGATGCGTCAGCGCGATGCGTGAGGCCATCGACAGGAGCGGCGACTTCGGCACGTCCAGAATACGTGAACCAATCTGAACGTGTTGCAGCACGCGATCCGCTTCGAGATCGGACCTCGGTTCGAGGATTCTTTTGCCAACGGCGGCGTGTTTCTGCACGCGCTCGTATTCGTCGGGAGTCAATCGGCTCGGCTTCATCAGGACTTCATCCGGGATGCCGATCTTGCCGATGTCGTGCAACTGCGCCGCTTGTGCCAGATCGCGACAGAAGCTGGCATCCAGACCCATGCTACGGGCGATGATCCCTGCGTACCGACCGACCCGCTCCACATGCCGTCCCATGTGATCGTCTCGGTATTCGACAGCCCGCGACAGGCAATGCAGGACCTCCAATCGCGAGGCTTCGAGATCGGCCGTCCTTGCGTGGACCGCTTCCTCCAGCGTTTTTGCGTAGTCGCGCATCTGGTCCTGATACCGCTTGATCGTTAGGGCGTTCCGGATGCGTGGAGCCAGTTCATGCGGGTCGAGTGGCTTCGTCAGGAAGTCGGATGCCCCCGCATTGAGGGCTTGAACTTACCCACATCTTTGGTTCATTGCGACGAATCCTCTGATGGCGAGTAGGAGTTTGTCGAGGCCGCGCCAGAGTGTGATCCAGCCGGGGTTTCCATCGCGCTTTCTCATGAGGAAGCCGCCGAGGCCGGCGAGGTGGC
>CAMAYU010000133.1 GCA_945862235.1 Schlesneria paludicola DSM 18645 | reverse complement strand
TTCAGGGACCTTGGGATCAACGCTTATTTGACAACTCCCCCAAGCTTTTCGCAGCCTATCACGCCCTTCATCGCCTCTTGTCGCCGAGACATCCACCACACGCCCTTTGTAACTTGACCACAATGATTTGCGGCTCGCTGACGCGAACCGAAACCTTGCAGCCTCCTGACGGCCATGAAAAAACACGCCCGCCAATGCAATTTAAAGATTACGTTGTTGCCGAATTGTCAAAGATCAACGCACACCAAGCTATTTCAACCACACTCTCGTGGGTCGGACGGCCGTGTTGCGGGACGGGGACTTTAAGTCCTGACACACCGATGGTCAAGCGACTGCATCGTTTTAATTTGTCAGCAGTCTCACTCGACATGAATTTTAGGATCGTGATGCCTGAGTATGGCGGAGGTACACGGCATACCTGCCAAGGGATTCAGCCAATTTGAGCTGCGAAGTCGTTGTCCGACATCAAATCAGCAGGCTGCTCTGAACGCCTATTGGCCATTGGCAGTTTTCCGTACAGCGGGCGGCCTGATTTCGTTAGGGCGGCTTCTCGGGGAAGGCTGGGGTGCCGACGCATCAAACGGGCCGAGAAACAACTGCTTCATGGCGTCGTCAAATTCCGGAACAGGAATCATTTGAGTTTGCGGCGATCCAACGTTTCCTGTCACTTTCACTCCGACCCATCCACGACTCAAGCGATTGGCAAGTTCGTTGAGGAGCGGAATCTGAAGCTGGCCTCGGCCCATCTTCGAGAGAAAATCCAACTGCATTTCGCCATCAAACCGCACATAGCCCCCTCCCCTGAGACTGATCGCCTGACCAACCAAGTAGATGTTTTCGAAGTTGAATCGCGAGTTCCCAACGTTGAACTCAACCTCTGCCGTATCGAATGCGATTCGATCCGAGGCATCCAACCTGAGCGTTCGGAACATCTGTACGAACAGCGGCAACTCGTACAGCGCGGCGGGGGCGATGAGCAGTTTGCCGCGACCTTGCACTTGGTCCGCCGAGGTCCCTTTTCCCGAGAGATTTAGCCATCCGTTCATGATTCCTGCCACATCTGACTGCCCACGCAGATACTTTTGGGCGTACCGCTCCAATCGCCCTTTCGTCAGGGTCAAGCTGGCCCGGTAATCGGGTTCTGAACGCAGATCAGCGATGGCATCAAGAGTGATCTTGCCATCAATGGCCTCGCCCACAATTCGGTCTGAGAGTGGAATGCGGAGCGGTGCCGCGACGGCCCCCTTCGTGGGAAGCACGGCGTCGCGAGATCCTGCCGTAAACTGACCGTTTTGAAGTCGTATCGGCCCCACAACACGAGTGATCTGATGGGCAGCCCCGGAAGGCAATCGGAAAATCGAGATGGAGTCCAATTCCAACTGCCCGCTGAGATCGGCCTGCTGTCCATCGAACCCACCTTGCAAGTCAATGCGACCATGAATGTCCTCAACGCGAACACCGGCGTTCGCGGCACACCCGGCCAGCACCACTTTCAGGTTCCATGCGGCTGAGATGTTGTCGGACGAACGTAGCGGCCCGTACAAATCGACCGGTCCGCTCGTCGAAAACTTGCCCGTCGGGTTAAGAGCGTCACTCACGACTCGCAACTGTTCGGGAAGCGCTTTTCGGAAGGTCGCATTGGGGATAAGGTCGTCAATGAAAAGTTCATCGAACCGCATGTGCCACCGTTCACCAAGCGGCGGAAACGTGGCGGCCCCTCGACCGTGAATGTGAGTCTCATCATGCCGCGTGCTGAAGGACTTCACTTCCAATTTGGATGCGGCGTACGCCAGCTCGCACTTCAAATCTTGAAGCGGCCACGGGAAGCAAGCCAACTGAACGTCGGCATCTTTCACCTGAATACCGGGCAGGGTCACTTCGCACGGCTGACCTGGAACCCAACTGATTTGCGTGTCGCAGTCGAAATGCCCCTTGGGCTGGAATTCTCGCCACACGTGACGAAGTGAATCAGGAACAGCCGCCTCCAATGCTCGATCAAAGGCCGCGTTCTCCGTATGGATCGACAGATCGAGTCGTCCGGGAGCGGGCAGACGTTGGAAGCGACCAGCGGCGGTCAACATCGCTCCATCATGTTCACCCTGCAGCTCTTCAAACCGCACTGTGTCACCGTCCCAGAAGACCAGACCGCTTAAACGATTGATGACATACGGAAATCCTTTGAATGCGAATGAACCCTCACGCATCTTGACGGCGAGATTCAGCTTGAACCGTTGTCCCGGCCCGGCTGGCCGTCTGGCACGAAAGCGGACATCGCCCTTCCCTTTGAGATTCAACTCAGAAATAACCTTGCTGACCACAGGCGGAGTCGCGGCCAGCAACTCCGCATCGACGGGAACGGCATCCACATTGATGAAGAAATCAGCCTCTTGATCGGGACCGGGGTTGGTGACAGCTCCTGTCAGCGTGAGCGGCATCCCCCCCGCAGTCCCCGTCCCATTGATCGTTGCCTGATTGCCTATCAGTTTCACCGTCCCCTCGACATCACGAACGCGGTACGGAAACTTCTCATGTGCCACCGTCCCCTTGCGAAGCTTGAGGTCCACATCCCAACTCAAGTTGGCATCGACCACACGAGACTCGACATCGACATCACAGATTCCGGTCAGCGCGAGTGAATTCAACAACTTGCGAGCCGACTCTGGCAACCGAGCCTTCAACGGTTCGTCGATCTCAATTCCTTTGGCGTGAAGCTCAACGCGAGGCATCCGCCCCGCCAAGACATTGGCATCCAGACTCAGCCGAACCGCGCCGTTCTCGGCGTGCAATCCCCGAACGATGGCTTCTCGATCATCGACGTAGAGGACACCGCCCAGTTCGTACAACGGAAACGGAAGCAAAGCGTTACTGAGCTGCCCGCTCTTCAACGTTGCCATCACCTGAAAACGGGGCGGAGAACCCGCATCATCCAGATGAAACTTGGCGTCCAAATCGCACACGCATGTGAGACCGAACTCAACGGGTGCCGTCACCGGCGGTGACTGAATTCGCGATTCGAGTCGCACCGTCTGCGAGCGGTTTGCTGCCTCCGACGGGTTGGGTACGGGCGGCGTGATCGAGACAGCGGCCACTTGTCGGGCAGCGAGTTCCGCCATGGAACGCCGCGCCTGCTGAAGTTTTTCCTCAACAGCGGGCGAGACATCTCCCAGCAGTTGCAGCAAGCCGTCATCGACGGGAAAGCTCTTCCATGTGGCGTCGATCGTCAGCGGGAAACCGTCCAGATTGAGTTCGGCCGAAGCATTGAGCGGCCCGGCGGGGTCGATTCGCGCCGAGACAACCACGGCCACCCGACGAGCGGCGGTCGGGTGAGTCGTCAGATTGAGATCATTCAACTTGAGCTTGCGAGTCGCGCGACCATCACGATGCAACTCGACGACCGCCGTGGCGCGTTCGATCTCCACATCGGGCAGAGGTTGAGAACCACCAACGCCTCGAAGCATGATCCCCTGCCAGCTCCAACGACCATTGGACTGGCGAGTGACTCGCAAGAGCGGCTTGACGATCCGCACCCGCTGAACTGTGACATCCTTGAAGTCGGTCATCGGCTGTTGTTCGAGCGTGACCAACGTTTCCGGAATGTACAGCGACGGTTCCACATCCTCCGGCAATTGCACGGAAAGACCGTACAAACAGGCTCTCCCGCTCAGATCATACGCCGCGCGTTCGATTCCAAACTTGAGGTCCGGAGCCATGTCACGCAACTGCCGCAACGCCTCGGCGCGAAGCAGTTCATCGCTGAGCGAATAGAACCAGTACGCACCGCCCCCTCCGGCCACTGCGATCAGCAGCACCAACACGATCATCAGTCTGAAGATCGCACCCAAGAGGACGCTCCAAGCACTTCAAGACGGGGGGCAGGGACAATCAGGGGACAGCAGCGAGGAGACAGGAGTCACATTGAAGTCGGCGGCTCGCACAACGACTCGACCGGCGAAGTTGCAGCACGCGACAGGGCCTGTTTCTCAGCCTGCCATCTCAACAGCAGCGGCTTCACTCCGACGGCCGCCAACACGGCCAATGGATATTCCGCAGGGAGCCGATAGCGCAGCGATCCAACAAACAACAGATGCAGTCCGGCGAACAGCAAGAGCGATCCGGCAGTTAGTGCGAACAGCGCGACATCTCGTCGCGACAACCACGCGCCGCAAAGCGCGAACCCGAACAGCGGCAACATCGCGAGCAAGACAACGACCATCTTGAGTTTGGAGTCGCGGAACTGGTCCGCATTCGGGACGAGGCTCCAGTAACGACGCTGCTTCTCCAACGCGAGACCCATGGCACGGACGGGGTTCTCCCACGCGAAGGCCATCGCGCGACGGCGATACTCGCGGTCCATGTCGTACTCGCTCATGCTCGCCATCAATTGGTCCTGCTCGAAGAAGACCATGTCGCTGTCGCCCGTCGCGCCGGGATGCAGTCCGTCATACAAGCTCGGCCCCACCCAAAGCGTCGTCGGGACGAAATGACCGGTGACGAGGTAGTTCCGCGCGATCCACGGCGCCATCGACAATGCGACTCCCACGACCAGCCAGCCGAACGCGATCCACTTCGGCTTACTCGTCGGCGTTCGTCGGAGCGAAACCAGCACAACCACTGCGATCAATGGCCCCACGTACAACCACGTCGGACGCATGTACGTCGCAATCCCAACCCAGACCCCTGCGAACAAGGCCGCGACAGTGAAACGTCTCATCGAGGTCGAGCCATCGGCAAGCCGAGCCATTCGCGCGATGGCGATCAGACTGACAAGCAACGTCGCCGCGAACGCCGTTTCGCTGAGCAACAGCGCGCTGAACAAAATGAGCGTCGGCGACATGGCCGTGTAGAGCGCAGCTAGCAACCCCACCGTGTGATCGCACAATTCGCGACCGAGCCAATATGTGAGGCCACACGCCGCGGTGCCAACACACGCCAGCAGGCATCGCGCCGCGAACGTGCTCTCGCCAAACACGAGGTGCGAACCGGCGAGCAACAGCGGGAAACCGGGCATCCGCAGCGCAGTACGCGGCGGGACATAGATCGAATAGTCCTTGCCAGCAATGATTTTCTGCGCCAGTTCCCAGTAGCCGTCGGCGTCACCCGCAATCAGGCAGACGCTTCCGGAAGTCGCCGCCACTTGCTGCTCGACGACGATGGCCAACCCGCAGCGCAACACGAACGCGATCAGCAGTATCAACAGAAGCGCCGTGCTCGCACCGCACTTCTCCGCGCGCGACGCCAAGCCGCGCGCCGCCGATGCGCACTGAGCCGATCCGGCGTGCAAGGTCGATCCGTCCATGTCCCCCCCAAAAAAACATAGCCTCCCCAGTTTGGGAAAAGCGGGGGATCGTATGACCGGCCTGCAAAAAGGGTCAAGACGGATCGGCCGCCTACTCAGGGCCAACGCCTTGTTGAGGCTGCGAAACCCGTAAGGTGGGACCAGCGGCGCTTCGCCGCGCCGGCCCACCCTGATTTCTCGACGATTCCCGATGGTGGGCCGGCGCTCGAAGCGAGCTGGTCCCACCCGACTCTGACGCGGGCGATGGCCCTGGCCACTACTGCGGCTTCGTCTTCACCGCCGAGTTGCTTCCCTTTCCCCAGCGGGTGTCGTGCTGCATCTGCTTCCGCTGCATGTGGACCCCCACCATGAGCAAGTCGAAGACGTGACCGTACTCGCAAAGCGCCTTCGCAAATTTGCGGCGTTGCATGGCGTCTTCGGCCAGCCGAAATGCCGCTTCGTACTGCTTCCACTCGATCGCCCAACCTTCATCGACGGCCACTCGTTGCAGTTCCGACTCCATCCTGGCAATCCGCTGAACGAACTCTTCCGTCACCTTGGCGGAGGCCGTGCGATACGGACGCCACGCAATGGTCGAGACCGGATCGCGTGGTCGCGGTCGAGGTGCTTCGGCCGTCGGTTGTTTGAATCGCTGCATGAGCAGCCACGCGACAGAAATGACACCGGAAGCCACGATCAAACCAAGGCCACCCGCCTTTTGCTGCGGGTCCAAAACGAACAGTCCCAATCCCAGCAGGAACATCGCAGCCAATAGGCATAGAAGTGCGAAGGCCCACCATCCGGTGACGCCGCTGCCGGGAGTCACATCGTCGTCGTCGCTCTCCACAGCGTCAGCCGGGACATCACCCGCGCGAGCAACAATGACCGTGATGTTGTCCGGCCCGCCTCGCAAGTTCGACAGGTTGACTAGCAACCGCGTCGCGTCGGTCGGCGGCAGCTCTCCGGCAATCATGCCGATCTCGGAATCATTGAGTAGACCGCACAAGCCATCGGAACAGAGAACAAACACGTCTCCCGGAAACACCGGCGTCGGACCTTCCACATCGACCTGCACCGTCGCATCGGGACCAAGCGACCGCGTGATGACGTTGCGAGGGCAGAGCCGCTCCGCATCGCGCGGATGAACCTTGCGTTGCTCGATCAATTCCCAAACGAGACTGTGATCGCACGACAACTGGTCGATCTGCCTGTGCCGGATGCGGTAGACCCGACTGTCGCCGACATGCCCGACGATGGCTCCCTGTGGACAAAGCAACAGCGTCGTGCAGGTTGTCCCCATCCGGTGGAAGTCCGGATTTTGCATCCCCCGCTCGTAGATCGCCGCGTTCGCCGCTTCGACCGATGCCCTCAAAGCGTCCGCCGGGCTGAGGTTCCTCAGTTTGTCAAAAGTGTGCGGGATCGTATCGACCGCGATCTTGCTGGCTAGCTCCCCCACCGCGTGACCACCCATGCCATCAGCCACGACAAACAGATGCCCGCGCTGCTGCCAAGTCGCCTGATCAGGACTCAGATGAACGACGCAAGCATCTTGATTGTTCTGTCGGCGAAACCCGACATCACTCAAGACGGCGTAACGAATCTGCTGTTCCCAAAGCATGAATGCCTCTTTTGAAGTGAAGGCCCGGCCCTACTGAAATATCCTCAACGAACCTCGTGCCGCTGGCGAAGCGGCTCACGAAAATCGAGGCCGCATCTTATCTGCGAGCGTCGATGGATGGAAAGAGGCAGCGCAAGACCACAGGTAGATTTGAGGAGTACACCGGAAACTCAAACTCATCTAAACTGACATTTCGAACTGGGCCAACCCTGTGACATTTCGATCTTGGTCCGACACACTCAAAACTGCACTAGGCTCAATACGGCTCGAAAATTACCATCCCCGCCCTTTCTGACTTCCTCCCGTTCGCGGCGAGGTTGCGACTTGGCTTCACGGATGGATGGCGCATGACAACGGCAACAACAGAACTTCTCGGCGACAACTCCCGCCCAGCGGGATCGAGTCAGGATGCCACGCCACCCAGCGTGAAATCCCCTCGACTCGCTTCCCGCCCCCTGTTGCACCGGACGACTCGGAACGCCATCACCCTGCTCTGCCTCGCAGTGCTGCCGCAAGCAGGCTGCGTGAGTCGCCGTTTGATGGTTCAGTCCAATCCGCCGGGCGCGATGGTCTTGATCGAAGGCAAGGAAATCGGACTCACACCGACGGGAGTCGATTTCACGTACTACGGCACGCGCGAACTGACGCTCATCAAAGATGGCTACGAAACCAAAACGCAACTCGTCCCGATTCGGGCACCGTGGTACCAATGGCCCGTGATCGAGTTCTTCTCCGACAACGTCCTGCCGGGACGAGTCACCGACCGCCGCAGCGTGCAGTTCGAGATGGAACCGAAACGTATGGTCCCCAACCAAGAACTCCTCAATCGCGGCCAGTCTCTCCGCAACGAAGCTCAGATCGGCCAGTAGTGCGGACGGCAGAAGTCGCTTCCCCACCATCCCCAAGCGTAAGCGAGGAAGGCCACCAAAACGGGGCCGTCCACGACCCGCCTGTTGAAAACGGCGACTGGATTGCGTTTTCAAATTGGCCGTTGGCGCTCTG
Source organism: Schlesneria paludicola DSM 18645 (assembly GCA_945862235.1). Lineage (GTDB taxonomy): Bacteria > Planctomycetota > Planctomycetia > Planctomycetales > Planctomycetaceae > Schlesneria > Schlesneria paludicola_A. The sequence continues at coordinate 10,186 of CAMAYU010000133.1, read as the reverse complement.
CGGTCGCCCTTTTGCGGCTGAAGTCCGGCTTGGCTCTGTTAGTCAGACTTCCACCGAAAAGTCGCGTCAACTGACGACAAACGCGCCGATCTAACTCGTGGCAAACGCAACAGGGTGTTGATAGCATCCGCCCTCGCCCACAACACTTCACAGCCCATCCTACTTCCACCTTCGAGGGCCAGCGCACCATGCTTTCGACACACGCCGTTGGCATCGACTTGGGGACAACCTATTCGTGTCTCTCGTACCTCAACGAACACGGCGAACCGATCACTGTTCCCAACAAGGACGGTGAACTTTCGACTCCCTCCGTGGTGTTGTTCGATGGCGACCACGTCGTTGTCGGGACCGAGGCACTTCGTAATTCGATCCGGCATCCCGACAAAGTCGTCGTCCACGCGAAGCGGTACATGGGCAACCCCAATCACCGCTGGAAAATTGGTGGCAAGAGCTATTCGCCCGTCGATATCAGCATGTTCATTCTGAAGTCGATGCTCGACAGTGCGCGCGAGCGAATCGGGGACATCGAGCGGGCGGTGATCACCGTTCCGGCTCAGTTCAGTGACGTGCAGCGACAAGCCACCGCCGAAGCGGGCAAGCGGGCGGGACTCAAGCACGTTGACATCATCAACGAACCCGTCGCGGCAGCGCTGTGCTTCGTCCTCGGGACCGAAGGTATTTGGTTTACCGAGTTGGCGACGGCGCAGACGATCATGGTCGTCGATCTCGGCGGCGGGACATTCGATCTGTCGCTGGTCCGCTATCAAAAAAACGAAGTCCGCGTCATCGCCAGCGGCGGCGATCTGCACCTCGGTGGCCTCGACTGGAACAAGGCTCTCGAAGTGGCGATCGGCAAGCAGTTCCAAAAAGAATTCGGGATCGATCCGACCAAGGATCGCGAGAGCGCCCAAGCGCTGGCACTCGAAGCGGAACAAACCAAACGCAGCCTCTCGGTTCGCCCCAAAGCCGCGCTCACCTGTGCGTCAGGCGGGCAACGCAAGACTTACCAAGTGGAACTCGAACAGTTCGAGCGACTGACGAAGGACTTGGTGGACCGATCCGAGTCACTGACACTCGACCTGCTCAAGGAACACAACCACGGCTGGGCCAAGATCGACGTGGTGCTGACGACCGGCGGCTCGTCGCGAATGCCGATGATTCGATCGCTGTTCAAGCGGCTCAGCGGTCGCACTCTGAACACGTCACTGTCGCCCGACCAGTCGATCGCGCATGGAGCGACCTACTACGCGGGAATGCTGCTGTCGAACAGCACCTTCGCGCAGTCGATCCTCAATCCAACCGCCGCCGCGCGACTGAAGCAGTTCAAGCAACACAGCGCGACCGCACGAGCACTCGGCGTTCTCATCCGAGACACCAACACCCAGACGCGCGTGCCGCATTACATTCTTCCCGCCAACACGCCGCTCCCGGCATCCGTCACGCAGATTTACGGGACGGTCTCGCACAACCAACGGCGCGTCCATCTGCGAATCGTCGAGAGTGGCACCGCCGCCGACGCACAGTTTGTCGAACTCGGCATGTGCAAGGTCGATCCGCTCCCCGAAAACCTGCCCGAGGCGACCGAGATCGAAGTGACCATCCGCTACGACGAACAGGCGCGAGTCCATGTCGAAGCGAAGGTTCTCAAGACCGGACAAGTCGCTCAAACCGAGATCGTGCGTCCCGAGAACATGGTCGTCAGCGCTCTCAGCGAAGGAGCACAGGCCGAAGAAGCCGACGCCGAAACCTTGGTCCGACCGGCTCCCGCAGTCAGAGTCGCACCCGCAGTTCCTCCCGTGCCCCGATCCGAGGCCCGTGTTGAATTCATCGCCCCGACGGGATCGGCCGCGTCTGCTCAACTCAAGCCGGCTGCTGCTAGACCGACGAATGCCGCCGCGACTCGGCCAGCATCGGCGAACAAACCTGCCAACACGCGTGCGGCGCTTTTGGAAGATTCCAGCCAACCGGTGCCGCTCTGCAATCAATGTGGAAACCCACTCGATCAGCGCGGTCAATGTGCGAAATGCCGCTCGGCCCAAGGAGCAGCTAGGCCCGCAGCCTCGCCAACGCGAGGAGGACCGCCCGCTCCCGCGACAACGATTAAGTCGTCGGCAGCCGCTCAACGCTCGGCCATCTTGAAGTCGGGTCCCATGGCTCTGCCGCCATTGCCGGATGACGATGACATCATCGAACTCGAAGAGGCTCGCCCCGCTAGTCCTCCCCAGCGAACAGCCCCTCCGGCCGCTCCCGCAGCAGCTTCAGCGAAGCCTCGCGTCAAAGCTCCACCGCTGCCGCCCATGCCTGGCCGCGGAAAAACCCCGACCACTCCCACTGGCAAGAAGCCCCTCAAGCCGCCCGATTCGGGTGAAGCCGATTTCTGGAAAGCAGTCGATTCGTGACGCGATGACTCGGCAACCACAAGCCACTTCGTTCCAACGTGTAGTCAACGCCCACGAAGTGAAACGGAAAATGGTCTCATCGGGCGAATACGTGTTGATGGCTGATTGCATTCGCCCTCCGGGTTGAACACACGAACGCTCCGCACGCATTCCGCGCGGTGAAACAAAAAGTGTGACACGCTCCCTCGCCAAGGGAATAAACGCGGATGCTGCGGAGTCTTCTCCGCGAGAGGTTGCTCATGGTTGATGGAATTCCCCTCCCGACGATGGACGCTTTGATCGAACAGCATTCCACGCTGCTCTATCGGTACGCCTATCGTCTGACCGGGAATTCGCACGAGGCCGAAGATCTGACTCAGCAAGCATTCCTGCTCGCCCAGCAACGCGGCCACCAATTGCGAGACATTCAGGCGGCGCGAAGCTGGCTGCTCACGATCGTCCGCAACGCGTTTCTCAAATCGAAACGGCACCGTGGCGGTCGATCGCTCGACACGATCGAGGAACCTCAAGTTGCTGAAGAACCTTGGAACTCCCCCATTGACCGCGAACAGTTGCAACTCGCCCTGCTGGATCTGAGTGAAGAGTTCCGCTCGCCGCTCGTCCTGTTTTATTTTGAAGACTTTAGCTACCAGCAAATCGCCGAACATATGGCCGTTCCAATCGGCACCATCATGAGTCGCCTCTCCCGTGCGAAAGCCTTTTTGAAGAAGCGACTGACGGAGGTTGTGGAAGCCGCCGAGTTGCCTCGTCAGACTCAACACTCCCCCGCCCCGCTGCCTCGCGCAGCCCTGACACACGGTTGAAAATCGCCCACCGTGCCCCATCGACTCGCACCGAAGAGCATCCCGAAATGTCCGATGAATCCACGCCGCCGCCTGTCATGACACGCGATGCTTTCGATCAGGGAATGGCTCGTGCAATGGAAGATGTCTCCGTGCCTGCCGGACTGATTGCTCGCCTGCAAGCGGAGGTGAGTTCGCGACCAATGCCGTCTGCAGAAGAGGCCCGCCAACAAACCGGGAGAACCCGTCGGTCACGGCGGTTCTTGCTGGGAGGCTGTGCCGCCATCGCGATGTTCACTGCGTGGAGTTGGTTTGCTCCGAACGCCGCCATCGTGACCGCAACCGACGTGCAACGACTCTCTGGACTCGACGCGAGCGTACTCACGCCCGCAGCGTCAGAGACGCGCCGCGTCCTTCCCGTCGGCTGGCAATTCGTTCGTGGACTCGAACTCGCAGACCGACTGGTCGTCGCTTCAGACGACACACTCAACGCTCAAATGCTGCCGTTGTCCTATCAGGCGGACCGACGATCCTCACGAGTGACCGGCCTGTTGCTGCCGCTCCACGAATCGGAGTGGGCAGCCCCCATCATGGCAGGACCATTTTCAGCGGCCGAAGTCCAGTACACCACGACAGGCACATGGGTCGTCTGGCGGGAAGGGACGACCGTCTTCGTACTCATGCTGCGCGGTGACGCGGCCACTCTGGAACGCCTTCAACGGGCAGCCGCCAACCGCCCGAACCTCACCTGAACCGTCACAGGATCGAGCAAATCTTCGCCAAGAAGTCCGCGTTGGTCGGGTACTTGGCGAGCGTCTTGGTGAGCATCTCCATTGCCTCAACCGGACTGAGCGAGATCAGACTTCGGCGAAGCCGCGTCACACCTTCCAGTTCCGCAGGCGTGAACAGCTTCTCGTCGCGGCGCGTCCCCGACTTGCCGACATCGATTGCAGGCCAGATGCGCCGTTCAGCCAGTTCGCGGCTGAGGACCATTTCCATGTTGCCGGTCCCCTTGAACTCCTGAAAGATCGCGTCGTCCATGCGTCCGCCGGTCTCGATCAGCGCGGTCCCGACCACGGTCAACGAGCCACCTTCGTCAAACTGACGGGCCATGCCGAACATCTTCTTCGGAATGTCCATCGCCTTCACATCGAGCCCGCCCGTACCGGTTCGGCCGGTGTTGGTCCACTTGTTGAACGCGCGGGCCGTGCGGGTGATGCTGTCCAGCAACAGGAACACATCGCGCCCCGCTTCGGCCATCCGCTTGGCCTTTTCAAACACGAGCTGGCTGACGCGCACATGGTTCTCGACCTCGCGGTCGAGTGATGAGGCCACGACCTCGCCGTTCACGCGACGCCGCATCTCGGTCACTTCTTCAGGTCGCTCGTCAATCAGCAGCACGATGAGGTAGATGTCGGGATAGTTCTTGCTGACCGAGTCGGCGATCTCTTGCAGCAGCATCGTCTTGCCCGAACGCGGCGGCGCAACGAGCAGCGCCCGCTGGCCCTTTCCAATCGGACACAGCAGGTCCATGACCCGCATCGTGATCGGAGTCGGCCCCGTTTCGAGTCTGATCTGTTGGAAGGGGTTGATCGGCGTGAGGTCATCAAATTTTTTGACGGTCAGATAGTGCTCGGGTAAACGTCCTTCAATTGTCTGCACCGACCGAAGCCTCGGTCCCTGACCACGCCCACCAGACGCGAACTCGCCCGTGACATGGACTCCTTCACGTAGGCCATACTTCTCGATGAGTGTTCCGGACACAAAAGGGTCCGAATCCTGAGGGACATAGCCCGCCTTGGGATCGCGCAGGAATCCGTATCCCTTGGGATGAAGTTCGAGCGTCCCCTGCACCGGCGTCAACACTTCCGGGCCGCGTGGCTCGCCACCACGTGGTTCGCCACCACGCGGTTCGCTGTACGGTTGACGTTGCGAGTTGCTGTTCTGGCCGCGCTGACCGCCGCCATCCCCGTGAGGGCGGCGCTGGTTCGCCGGTTGGCCACCGCGACGATCCGGCTGGTTGTTGTTATTATTATTATTGTTACGGCTCCGCGGAGGCCGATTCTGATTTTGGTTCTGGCCGTAGTTTTGGTTCTGCGAAGGAGCAGGCTGCGATGCGTAACCCGTGTTATCAGCCGCACCGTTGCCGCCACGACCTCGTCCTCGACGACGGCGACGGCGACGGTTGGCATCATCGCCACCCACAAACTCACCTCCGCCTGCCACTCCCGCGTCTCCACTTGCAGGCGCGGAATCACCCACGTAGCCACGCGGGACATCACTCGCCTCGAAATCCATGTCGCGTTCCGTGGGAGGCGACTGCTCGAACTCGGCACGAGCGGCCGCGATCTCTTCAAACACGTCTTCAATGACCGGCCTGAGAGCTTCCTTCTCGGCCTTGCCCGTCTCCAGCGCTCCCCCTGATTCGACGGCATCCGTCGCCGGAACCCTCCGTCGACGAGGGCGAGCTATCCGCTTCGGAGTACCGGGTTCCATCTCTGTCATACAAACCTTCCCCATGGAAAAACTGATCGAGCGACAACTGTCACTCATGTAGAAAATACGCTGTCGCCAAACGGCACGGACAGCAGCCCCTTCACGGCATAACACCACGTCAACGGGGGCACTTACTCAAAACGGCAACAACACATTGCCCGGCCTTCAACAGAAATCGAATGGCTCCCACGGCGATGCACTCTGATATCGGAGCGATCATCCCATTCATCAGGACGAGTCTTCGGCGAGTTCGCACAAAACCAAGTCCTGTCGCGAGCCAAAAAACCGACCAAAGAAGCATTCAATCAACCGAACCCATTTGACGATGAAGCCAAACCGATCCACTGAATCACGCTCGAAAGACAGAACACAATCTGCCTGAGAATGAGCTTTTGAGAACACGTGTTTCAGGCTTGGTTCAAGTCCAGAGGACTACTCTTGCCCTCTCGCCTTGGCTTTGGAGAAAGAGGTCTGGGGTGGGGCCTTCTATTGCTCTGTCACCCGACTTGAATCATGCCCGCTTCGACAGAAACGGAACGGCGGCGACCCAACTACGCGGGTCGCCCAACAGACTCCGACATTTGCGTTCAACCACGATCGACAGTCGCAATCATCTCCGGATCGCAGCCTCCCTGCACCGGAATCGAATTGATGCGACCGCAGACAAAACGCCGCGAACCTCAGAGACAGACCCACAACACGACGGGGGTCACCAGCACGGCTTTGATGCTCACCCACAGCTTGTGGCGTTCACCACTTCACTGGTCACCGCATTGGCAGCTTTCGCATCACCGTCATCGACGCCAACATGGAAAACCCGACATGCGAGAACCAAGTTGGCTTGACGAAGACGACTCGCGAGATCACTGCGGCGGAGCATCCGGGTGCAAATTCACGCCGTCGGAGTCTGACAAGAGAATCGTTTGAAGACAATCAGCGTGGGAAGCACGCTACCGCAGACAACCAAACGCTTCCCACAGACCGAGGCGACCATCACTCTGAAACAAGCCACCCCAAGAATGGGCGGGATGATATCGAACTTCAGAGTTCTGTCAATTCAAGTGTGTGAGCTTTCAATGGTTCCAGCGAATTGATTGAGACCGATGGAAGACTCCCCCCTCAAGATGAATCCGCTTCAAAGCGGCTTGCCCAGTCGTGCCGTGCGCGGTTGCAATGCCCTACAGCATTCGCCCCCCCACCCACCCGTGATCATTGGTATCCTCGAATCAGAAGGCTCTTCATCATGATTATGCGGCTTTGGCTGGAATCAATGGCCGTCACAATCACGTGGATCACTTTAGGAACGGGGCCGCAATCACTTCCCGAGGTGGCTGGGGCCGGCGCTTCGCGGCCCCCAGCGAAGCGAGATTCACACCCAATCTGGAGGCGGCGAAGCGCCGACCCCAGCCACACAAGCTTGAGTTCGGGAAGTGATTGCGGCCCCGCTCCTTAATCCTGTCTTGGGATGGCCATGCGAAGTCTCTCGCTCGCGCCGAGGATTCACCCGCTCTGTTCGTTCGCGGCTTGAACTTGAATGGCCCCGCTGTCGTCATCGACAAACAGCAATGGCACGGCAAAGACGCGGACAACTACACCTGCAACGGCAATTCCTTCGACAACCAAGCCGTCACTCTTAAGCCACCGACTGACTCTGAACGAGCCAAGATGATTCGGAGCAGCCGTTGGGGAAATGAGATCGAGGTGTCCCTGACAAACCTCCCGGCGGGACCGCGTCAGAGTTTTCTCTATGTCTGGTAAGACAACAACTCCAAGACCTTCGACGTACTGCTCAACGAACAAACCGTACTCAAGCGATTCCACAGCGGAACGGCTGGTCACTGGAAAAAACTCGGGCCATGGAAGACCGACGTGAAGGACGGAACGATCACCGTTTCTACGCGAGGTGGCGCGGCGAACTTTTCGGGAGTTGAAGTCCGGTCGGGAGCGGGGCCGATTCCTCAACCGCAGCGGCCCGAGTTTGCCGAAGCTCCGACCAAGGAACAGCTCGTCTTCTTCGAGAAGCGCATCCGGCCGTTGCTGGGTGAGCGGTGTTACGAATGCCACAGCGCGACGGCGGAGGAATTGGGGGGCGGGTTGCTGCTCGACTCGCGGCCGGGGATCGTAAAGGGGGGAGACAGCGGCCCCGTTCTCGTGCCGGGTGATCCGGAGATCAGTCTCCTGATGACCGCCGTCAGTCACACGAACGCCGATCTGAAAATGCCTCCCTCGAAGCGACGGAGCGACGACGAGATCAACGACCTCTCGAAGTGGATCACGCTCCGTGCGCCCGATCCTCGTACCGCGACGACGCTCGTTCCGCGAAATGCCTTCGATGTCACCGAAGCTCGCACGCGCTGGCCGTTCGCATCGGTCGTCGATCCGCCTGTCCCGACCGTGCACGATTTGAAGTGGCCGCTCAGTGATGTGGACAGTTTCATTCGAGCCGCTCAGGAAACAAAGAACCTCGCGCCGGTGGGCGATGCCGAACGAAGAACGCTCATCCGGCGAGCCACCTTCGATCTGATTGGCCTCCCGCCCAGCCCCGATGAGGTGAACACCTTCTTCAACGATGCGAGCGACACACCGACCGCCTTCGCAAAAGTGGTCGATCGGTTGCTCGAGTCGCCCTATTACGGAGAACGTTGGGGCCGGTATTGGCTCGATGTTGTGCGATACGCAGACACGGCCGGTGACAACTCCGACTATCCGATTCCACAGATGATCAAGTACCGCGACTGGGTGATCGACGCCTTCAATCGCGATCTCCCGTACGACCAGTTCATCCGCGAACAGCTTGCCGGTGATCTGCTCGACCGTAGGCCGGACCCCTTGGTCCGGCCAAATTCAAACGACGATGCAGCGACAAAGAATCTGACGGGCGATACAGGACGGCCGGACCAAGGAGTCCGGCCTACGGTGACCAGCACGGCCCGCGACGGCGTCATCGCGACCGGCTACATCGCTCTCGCGCGGCGGTTTGGCTCGCGCGTTTTGGCTGGCAATGCTTGATCGCGCGACGATTGGCCGAGCGAGGCGTGAGGTTCATCAAACTGATCGACAGCGGTTCGTCGAACAACTGGGATTCGCACAACGACATGGCCGAACATGCCCCCCTCGCGAAGAAGATCGACCTGCCGATCTCGGGCTTGCTACGAGCCCTCAAACAACGCGGGATGCTCGACGACACGCTCGTCATCTGGACAACCGAGTTCGGTCGCACGCCGGGCCAAGACGGCACAAAGGGCCGCGGCCACCATTCGGCCTGCTTCTCAAGCTGGCTCGCGGGGGGCGGCGTCAAAGGGGGGCTGAGCTACGGCGAAACAGACGATATCGGAGCGACCGTCGCCTCGAACCGAGTCCACGTCCACGACTTCCACGCCACCATTCTGCATCTGCTCGGATTCGATCACACGAAGCTCACGTACCGCCATGCCAGGCGCGACTATCGCCTGACCGACGTGCATGGCAACGTGGTGTCGGAGATACTCGCCTGACCGTGGCGGACGCAGCTTGCGTCCGCTCAACACATAGCCGGAGTCTGAACGCGGACGCTGGCGGCGTCCGCCACGAACTTGAAACGACAGTCACTCCCCTTTGACGAAACGAGAGACATGCTCACCATCGACCTTTCTGGCAAGACGGCACTCATCACGGGCGGAAGCCAAGGCTTGGGACGTTGCACGGCGACCAGGCTGCACGCGGCGGGAGCGACTGTCGGCGTGAACTACTTTCCAGACTCACAAGGCTTCAATCGCGTGCGGGCCGATGAGACCGTGGCCGCTCTCGGTGAGCGAGCCTTCGCGGTGAGTGGCGATGTGCGCGACGTAGCCGATGTCGCGCGGATGTGTGACGAGGTCATCGCTCACACCGGGCGGCTGGACATCGTCGTGAACAACGCGGCGATCATCAAAGACCGGACGCTCAAGAAGATGTCCGACACCGAATGGCAGGACGTGATCGACACGAATCTCACGGGCGTCTTCCACGTCTGTCGAGCCGCCGCCGAGCGAATGTCCGACGGCGGGCGGATCGTCAACATGGCGTCCATCTCGGGCGTCGTCGGCTTCTACGGACAGGTCAATTACTCAGCGGCCAAGGCGGGAGTCATCGCGATCACGAAGGTACTCAGTAAGGAACTCGCGCGGCGGCGCATCACGGTGAATGCCGTCGCGCCCGGAGTGGTCCTCACTGAGATGGGGAAAACAATCCCGGCCGAGGTTCAGGCCGAGATGCTGAAGGACATCCCGCTCGGTCGATTCGGCGAGCCGGAGGAAATCTCGAACGTGATCGTGTTCTTGTGCAGCGATCTCGCGAGCTACCTCACCGGCCAAACACTGCACGCGAATGGCGGCTGGATTGGGTGAGTGCCGAGTCATCCCCGTCGTCGTTTAACCGCGTGGCCTGTAAAGAGACATCCGAGCCGGGCGGCGTCAGCCCAATGGTTCTCACTTTGAGCGGCACGGCGCTAGCCGCCGGTGGATGGAGTTGTGTTTCCAAGCAAAGAACCGG
>CAMAYU010000132.1 GCA_945862235.1 Schlesneria paludicola DSM 18645 | reverse complement strand
ATGGTGACAAAGAGTTTTGAAAGAGGGAGTTCTTCCACTTCCTGCTTGCCTTGCCAGCCGGCATCCGTATCGATTCCCGCTCCGGCCTGATTGTCTTCGTTTCCTTTGCCGAACTTGAGATACCGGCCGTTGGTGAAGCCGAGGTTCTTACCACCGGCGGAAATGATCGGATAGTTGCGTGAGAGGTGGAAACTGCTGGAAGCCGAACCGTGCATGGCCAGCGTGTTGTCCAGCAGACTGCCTTTGCCGGTTGGCTCTGGAGTCTCCCTCAGCCTCAGCGCGAAACGACCAAATTCCTCAGCTTGATAGCGATTGTAGGTGCCAAGGTTCTTCCAGCCGTCGGGCTTCTTGACTTCATGAGTCAGGCCATGAGCACCGCCAAGACCAACGGCGAGTGACAGCAGGTCGTGTGGGCCTTCGCCGTTTTCTCGACCCAACTGAAACGTCGCCACGCGAGTCGAATCGCTCAGGAAGGCGAGATAGATCAGTTCATACATGGTCTTGAAATAGAGGCGTGCTTCTTTGGGCTCCGCATCCAGATGCAGGTTCTTGGTGTCGACCTGGGGAATCGGAGCATCAATCCACCGTTGAGCCTTCGCCAGCTTCAGCTCCGTATCGCGCACGGCGTCCAGGTATTGCTTGAGCGTCTCTTGGTCACGCTTGGAAAGTTGGCGATTCAGCGACCGAGTATTCTCAATCAGCAGATCGAGGGCACTCTTGCTTCGCGCCAGTTTTGCGGCCGCGTCTTTGCCGCTGGTCACGAACAGCAGGTCGAAGATGTCTTTGGGCTTGTTCATCGCCGGAATCGGGCGTCCTTCACGATTGAAGGACTGAGTCTGGGCACCGCGAGGGCCGCCGACGCCGCCATTGGTTGACATAACCAGCGAAGAATGCCGAGTGAAGTCGCCGGCGTGCTCCGCGTAGACTTGATCCAACGAGATTGTGTTCTGATACGGGCCCTCACCACCGATGGACGCACCCGTCAAATACTGATCGGCATTGGAATGGCCGTGAACCCGTCTCGCGGCAGGATGTGACAGCCCGGAATAAATCGTGATGTCACTGCGAAGTGGCTCGAGTACATCGAGCACTTTGGTCAATTCGAAATCCTGTTCGCCGCCCCGAGGGAACCAGCTCCAATCCTCCCACGCCGGATCGGACTTGAGTGGCAACCCAACACCATCAGGGTGATAGACACTGAGGAACCGTTTCGGAGTCTCGTCCGAGTTTGGGCTGCCCGCTGCGAACGTTTCCAACCACGGCAAAGCCAGCGCCACACCGGTACCGCGAAGAAACGTTCTACGACTGAGCAACACGGATTTGTTATCCATCGTCTGTTCCTGAGACTTACTTCGAGTTGAAGAGGTTACTGCCGATGATCAGGTGGATCAGGTCGCCCAGGCCATCATTCCGTCGTCGGAACTGAGCGGCCAAGCTGTCGATGTCGGCACGATCACCAAAAGAAAGCGGTCTGCCAAGGGCGTAAGCCGTCAGCTTATGCACTATCGCTCGGGCAAATTGATCTTGTCGGTCCGTGAGCAGATATCGCTTCAGCCCATCGCCCCCCGCCAGCGTCTGCCGATTGAATAGTTCTGAAGTCGCATCGACCGGCTGGTTCTTGATGTGAGTCCGGTAGGCTCCGAGCGCGTCGTAGTTCTCAAACGCGATTCCCCACGGGTCGATCTTGGAGTGACACGAGACACAGGCCGCCTTGTTCCGGTGATTGGCGATCCGTTCCTTTAGAGTCATCTTCAGAATTTCCGGGTCGGTCAGATCAACTTCCGGGACATTCGGCGGGGGCGGGGGCGGCGGATCGTCGAGGATGCGTTTCAGCATCCAGACGCCTCGCTTGAGAGGATGCGAATCGGTGCCGTCGGAGTTCATGGTCATGATCGCCGCACTCGTCAACAAGCCGCCGCGATTCGTTTGAGGGGTGATCGGCACGCTGCGAAAATGAGGCCCGTATACTTTGGGAATCCGATAGTGAGCCGCGAGTCGCTCGTTGACCACGGCGTAATCAGAATGAATGAAGTCCATGACGCTGCGGTTGTTCTTCAGGACTTCCTCAAAGAAGGCGACCGGCTCTTCCAGCATCGCTCCCCGCAATGGGTCGTCAGCATTGATATGAGTGACGCTATTCATCCTCTCCAGCCCCAGCCATTGCTCAACAAAGTTCTGAGAGAATCGCCTTGAACGCGGGTCTGCCATCAGGCGTTTGATTTGTGCGGACAGAACCTCTGGCTCTCGAAGCTTTCCCTGCTCCGCGAGTTTCAGCAGTTCGTCGTCAGGAATACTGGACCACAGAAACATGGAGAGGCGGCTGGCAAACTCCAACTCACTGATCCTTGACGATGGCTTCGTCTCATCGGACGTCGCTCGCTGAGTCAGATAGAGGAACTCTGGAGTGGCCAACGCGGTCGCCAGCACTTCGACCATCGCGTCTTCAAACGTCGCAAAGCCGGGCCGGTACTTCTCGAACAGTTCCATGAACTGATCGACCTCCGGCGCGGTGACCGGGCGACGCCAGACACGCTTCAGGAATCGATTCAGCACCTCGCGGCCATAGACCTGTTCGTCACTCTTGTTGCCGCTTTCAAAGAAGATGTCCGTGTGAGTCTTCGGCGGCCACTGCTCGTAAAACGGAGCGCTGATTTCGATGTGGTCGATCAGCACTTGCAGAGGTTCTTCTCCCCCGTGCGCATTCGAGACATTGTGAACGTGCAGGAACTCATCCCGTCGCGGAAATGTGGTGGTGAGTTTTCGAAACGGGTTGCGCTGGATGTCGCTGAGCGGGATGTCGAAGTGAATCCATTGCGGGTCATCGGCTGATGCCGTCACCGGGATGTCGCGCTCGCTAACGGTCTGCGAAAAGTTGGCGTTGTTGCTGGTGTGAGCACTGAAGATCAGACGCAGGCTCGCGTACTCGTCAGGATTCATCGTCGAGCGACCGGCTCGAATACGAACGCGCAGGATCCCTTCGTCGGGAAGAAAGCGATCGAGGTCCAGCTTCAGCTCGTTGGATCGAGGCAGCACCAGCACCACCTGAGAAACGGCTGGCGTTTGCCCGACAATAGCATCAGCCCGAGGCATCGTCTTTCCACCAGGAAACGGAATGCTCTCGCCGGTCTCGCGATGGAAGAGTTGCTGCTGATTTCGCGGTTTTCTTTTGTTCTTCTTATTCTCGTCGGCAGCCTTGTCGTCCTTTTTAGACTCAGCCTTCGTCATCTCTTCCGGCATCGAGATGATGTAGGTAACGGCCTGCGGACGCTCACCACTCACGGTGGCTCGCTTGAGCGCTTTCAGCCCAAGCTCGCGATAGGTCTCGAACTGCATGACCGACATCTGCAACAGTTCCGAGCTGTTCTTGAAACCGTCTTCAGAGGCAGTTTCCGGCGGCAGCTTGTTCGCGAAGGCATATGGCAGCCCCAGCAAATCTTGCAGAGCGTAGTTGTATTCGTACTTCGTCAGCCGACGAAAAGACGAATGCTCCTTGCTGCTGCGGCGTACGAGAGACGCCTTATTCAGTTCCCCGCTGAGCCAATCCACAATGTGGCCGCGATCTGCGTCGGCGAGTGCAGAATCCGGTTCGTCCTTGGGGGGCATCTCGGACTTGCTGAGAGCGTTGTAGACCTCACGCCATCGCTCAACGTCAGGGCCGGTTAGCAGGTCAGGATTCAGTTGATCGACACGAAGTCTGCCCTCGGACTGTTTAGGACCATGACAGTGTAGACAGCTCTTGTTCAGAATCGGCCCCACCGACTTTTGGAAGAAAGCCACGTCGGCCTTTGGAATAGCGTCGGTGACCTTCTTCTCAGTGTCAGCCTCTTTCAGGAATCGAGATTTCAGACGTCCCGATTCTCTGGCAGTTTCCAACGTGACGGGCACCGCCGGACCATCGGCTGCCAGAAGTGTGCCGGCGCTGCCGATGACCAGCAGAATGGTGATCTTGAGAATGCTCATAGGCGGCTTTTCGTTCTTAGCCAGCTTCGGGGTGCGATTGACGCACTGGCGGACCAGCGACTGAACGGGAGGGGTTAACCGGCGGGGGGATTCTTGGAGGACTGTGCTTCGGCGTGGCGCTTTCAATAATGGGGCGACGACACGCCGAGTCAAGTCAGTGTAGCAGCCCCGAATGATCGCAACGATAGGTCGGAAACCGGCATTTGCCGAGATCGAAACATAATCGCTACCGTTCATCGACCCTGGCTTCTCCCGTGAAGGCAGGGACTTGGGCGGCGGACTTGCCGGCAACCAGCACGATCTTCAGCTTGCAATCTTTAATGATCGAAGTCGCTCCAACAGGTCGCCGCGTGTTCCAAAGTGACCTTCAAATCGAACGACGGCCGATTGTTCGAACCTTGCTGTTGCCGATTTTCGTCACCGGGTTTCGGCTGCCTTCGAGCCGACGGTGGCGGCTCCGGTGCCATCCCACGCAATGCGAACATCCAACAAATCGCAGCGAGCAGAATATATCGCCGTTCACAACTGTCCGGCTAACACTTGATTGGCCGAAAGACAGGGCCGGTTCGACTTGTCCCTTTCGTTTCTTGTACGTCTCATGCCCTGTTTTGGTTCGCAGCGTACGGGTCATACGCTGTCAAAACTTACGCTTCGGGTTGGTGTTGCCGAGTGATCACATCGGACCTCGCCATTGAAGGGGGAAGCCATTTCCAAGCAGGGGCAGCGCGTCAGTCCATCCGCTGCGGCTCTTTGAGATAGAGCAGCACGATCGAGAGGTCGGCGGGAGTGATGCCGCTGATGCGACCAGCCTGTCCAAGATCGGAGGGCCTGACTTTGGAGAGCTTTTCTTTTGCCTCGCGCCGCAGTTGGGCGACCGCTTGGAAGTCGAAGGTCGGCGGAATGCGGACGGTTTGGATTTGCTGTTGCCGCTCGATATCGACCGCCTGCCGTTTGATGTAGCCCGCGTACTTGGTCTCGATCTCGACCTGTTGCTTGGCGAGTTCGCTGATGCCGAGCGCCGCGAGTTCACTCGACATCGCTTCGAGCTGCGGCCACGTCATCTCGGGGCGACGGAGCCATTCTTCAAACGATTGGCCGTGGTGACGGAGTCGGTTTACCATTTCGGTGGCGCGCGTGATCTCGGCCTCGTGCTGTTCGAGCCTTGCCCAGCGCGCGTCATCGACCAGTCCGATCCTGCGTCCGAGAGCGGTCAGTCGGCGATCAGCATTGTCCTGACGGAGAAGCAAGCGGTACTCAGACCGCGACGTGAACATCCGGTACGGCTCATCGACTCCCTTCGTCACGAGGTCGTCGATCAGCACGCCGAGGTACGCCTGACTGCGGTCGATGACAAACGGCTCCTTCTCCGCCAGTTTGAGAGACGCGTTGATTCCCGCCATCAGCCCCTGCCCTGCGGCCTCTTCGTAGCCCGTCGTTCCGTTGATCTGCCCCGCGAAATAAAGTCCCTCGACCAACTTGGTTTCGAGCGTCTGCTTGAGCTGTGTCGGCGGAGCGAAGTCGTACTCAACGGCGTATCCGTACCGCATGATCTCGGCCCGTTCGAGACCCTTGATCGAGCGGATCATCTGGTCCTGCACGTCGCGTGGCAGGCTGGTTGAGATGCCATTGCAGTAGTACTCCCACGTGTTACGGCCTTCCGGTTCGAGGAAGATGTGGTGCGAGGGCTTGTCGGCGAACCTCACGACTTTGTCTTCGATCGACGGGCAGTAACGCGGTCCCGTCGATTGAATCTGGCCGCTGTACATCGGGGCACGATGCAGGTTGGCGCGAATCAATTCGTGAACCGGCTCGTTGGTCTCGGTCAGCCAGCACGGCATCTGTTCTTGCGAAAGCGTGTCGGTCAGGAACGAAAACGGTTTCGGATCGGCATCGCCCGGCTGCTCGCTGCACGCGGAAAAGTCGATCGTCCGACCGTTCAACCGGCACGGCGTTCCCGTTTTGAACCGACGGAGTTCAAACCCCAACTGGCGCAGCGAATCCGACATCGTACCGGTCGTTCCGTCCCCCGCACGACCACCGGGCGTCTTGGCTTCACCCGTGTGCATGATCGCTTGGAGAAACGTCCCCGTGGTGATGACAACCGCGCGGCAACGATAGACCGCACCACCTCTCACGCGGATGCCGGTGATGTGCGACGGCGGGTTGAGGGCTGAGGGCTGCGGGTTGAGAGCCAGAAAAGACGGAGTTGGTTCTTGTTCTTCTTGCCCTTCAACCTTCAAACCTCGACCCTCAACCAAGATTTCCTCGACTGCTTCCTGACGCAGTGTCAGTCCTGGCTGGTCTTCGATCCGCCGCTTCATCTCGAACTGATACGCCTTCTTGTCGGCTTGAGCGCGCGGCGAGTGCATCGCCGGTCCTTTGCTCAGATTAAGCATTCGGAACTGGATGCCGGTCGCGTCGATGACGCGCCCCATCTCACCGCCGAGAGCGTCGATCTCGCGAACGATTTGTCCTTTGGCCACGCCGCCGATGGCCGGGTTGCAACTCATCTGGCCGACGGTATCGCAGTTCATGGTGAGCAGCACCGTCTTCGCGCCGAGCCGCGCTGCCGCCAGCGCAGCCTCACACCCCGCGTGCCCCGCTCCAATCACCGCCACATCGAAATCGTAAAAGCTCGTGTTCATGACCAGACGTTAGCAAACGTCGCGAGTTGTCAGAAGCGACCATCGCAGAGCATTCGTAGCACAGGCGGTTCGCCTGTGCGTTTCGCCGTCGCGCCTCCACATCGCGTTTCCACTGACCGCATGAGCAGGCGAGCCGCCTGCTCATGCGGACGGCACTTCAACTCTTGGCCGACCGCTCGAGGATCGACTACGATTCATTCAACATGGTCACGGACAACTACCGGCCTGCGTATGACTTGCATAAGGAGTGACGATGAGGGAACCCGCTCTAAGTACCGCTGCCGTCACGCTTCCTATTACGACGGAGGCCGCGAACGCTTCGGATGATCGCACGGCCGAGGCAGCTCGGTGCATCTTGTTCTTTGATGGCGTCTGCGGCTTATGCAGTTGGTCGGTCGATTTCGTGATGGCTCGCGACCGACGAGAACTCTTCCAGTTCGCACCACTGCAAGGCGACACGGCTCGCCAACTGTTGCCCGCGTCGTATGTCTGCGACTTGGATTCGGTGGTCCTGCTTGTCGAAGGCCAGCCATTTCGCAAGTCGTCCGCAGCGGTGCGAGTGCTGTGGCGACTGGGGTTTGGCTGGCAGTTGCTTGGGACGTTGGCTTGGCTGATCCCGTTGCCGCTCAGAGACCTCCTCTACGATCTGATCGCTCGCAACCGCTATCGTCTCTTCGGCAAGCACGACACCTGCCGCATGCCGACTCCCGCCGAACGATCCCGGTTCCTGCCGTAAGCAGTCCGTGCGAGATCACCGGCTTTGCCACACCAACCCGAAGCGTGAACGAGGCGGTCTTCCGGGAGATTCGCACCCCCCTCGTTCACACTTCGGGTTGGTGTGGATCTGACAACTCTTTCCGCGTTCCTCAATGCCCTCTCTTGAAAGTTTGATGATGCCGACCGCACCCGCTCCTCAGGATGCCCCCCCCCCCTCGAAGCCGATCGTGCCACAGCCCAATGGGGGGCGAGGCCGTTGGAAAATTGGAGCGGCTCTGCTGGCGTTGGCCTGCCTCGCGCAGAGCGTTTTGTGGGCGTTGTGGTGGGAGGATCCGACTCACTTCAAGATGTCGGTGTTGTTCGTATGGCCAGCGGCGGTGTTCGCGTTGTTGAACTGGTGGACGTTCTTTTCGGGATGGTCTTGGCGCGTGCGGCTCGGTGTTTTGGGGGCGGGCTGCGCGGCGGTCGTCGTGTTTTTCAATCTCTTTCAACTCGATCGGTTTGATGGCGACATGGTGCCGACGCGCATCGTCCCCGTGTGGAGGCCGAGTGCCGATCAAGCCGCGCGCGATTTCATTGCTTCACTTCCTGCGACCACGCCAGTCCCTGCCACGACGAACGGCTCGCCGTCCGATGCCGTGCCGCTCGTCGCGAGTGACGGGGACTGGCCCGGCTATCGCGGCATGGATCGCATGGGTGTCGTGCGTGAAGCCACTCTCAGAACAGACTGGTCCGTGCGGCCCCCCAAAGAACTTTGGAAGCATCCGGTTGGCAAGGCTTGGTCGTCGTTTGCCGTGATCGGTGACATGGCCTTTACGCAGGAACAGCGAGGCGACAGTGAGGCCGTCGTTGCATACAGCCTCACGACAGGACAGCAGGTGTGGAGTCATCTCGATCCTGTGAAATGGAGTGCCTCCGATGCTCAAGGGGGAACAGGTCCGCGCGCTACGCCGCAGTTTGATAGCGGCTTGCTCTACACGCAGGGTGCGACCGGGTTGTTGAGTTGCCTCGACGCGGCGACCGGTCGCGGGGTGTGGTCGGCTGACATTCTGAAGGACGCCGGAACACCCGGTTCGCCCGTGCCGAATCTCGGTTGGGGAACGGCCGGTTCACCGCTGGTCGTCGATCAATTCGTGATCGTCGTGCCGGGGGGGAAGGACGAGAAATCGGTCGTCGCGTACGACAAGCAGACCGGCCAGCGAGTCTGGTCCGGCGGCAGTCGCATCGCCAGTTACGGCAGCCCGCGTGTTGAAACGCTGCTCGGTGAACGAACGGTCCTCGTCCCGTTAGGTGACGGCTTGGCGGGACATGCGCTGGACGATGGCCGTGAACTGTGGTTCTTCAAATGGGGCAACGGGCCACAGGTCAACGGGGCGCAGCCGCTGCTGGTTGCGGACAACTCGCTGCTGTTCGGCTGCGGTTATGGAGTCGGCACCGTGCGACTCGAGCTGTCTCGTGAGAAGTCGATCTGGACCGTCACGCAGCGTTGGCACTCGAACCGCTTCCGCCCCAAGTTCAACGACTTCGTTCTCCACAACGGCCATGTGTTTGGACTCGACGACGGCACGCTCACCTGCCTCGACATCGAGACCGGCAAAGTGAAGTGGAAGTCGGGTCGATACGGTTACGGCCAGATCCTGCTCGTTGGCGAAACGCTGTTGATCCTGAGCGAAGACGGTCGAGTCATCCTCCGCCGGGCAGCGACATCCGTCTCAGAAGAACTTGCCAGCTTTCAAGCCTTGGATCCGAACGGCATCACTTGGAACCATCCGGTCCTCGTGCGTGGCAAACTGCTGGTCAGAAACGCGATTGAGGCCGCGTGCTTCGAGCTGGAGTAGACCTCGCGCAGTCCCAAGTGAGGCAGCTGCCCAAAGTCGGTCTTGGTGAGCCGAGTGGCGTAAGCCCCCGGACTCTGCATCAAGATTTGTGGGGGCTTACGCCACTCGGCTCACCAAGAAAACCTCATCACCGACCACGCGGTTAAACGAAGCGCAGGCCGTTCGCCCGCTCACTTCTTGCGGTTCTTCTCCGCGTGCGGGTGCGCCTGCTCATACGTGTCCTTGAGCCGCTTCGTGCTGACGTGTGTGTAGATTTGAGTCGTCGTCAGGCTCTTGTGGCCGAGCAGTTCTTGGACGCTGCGCAGGTCGGCTCCTCCGTCGAGGAGATGTGTCGCGAACGTATGCCGCAGCGTGTGTGGCGTCGTGATCTGGTCGAGACCCGTCAGGTTCAGATACTTCTCCAACATGCGACCGACACTGCGCGTGGTGAGTCTCGTGCCGAAGCGGTTCAAGAAGACGGCGGCTTGGTCGTGGGGCTTCGCGTCGGGAGCCGGTTGGCGAACGTCCATCCACTGATTGAGTGCCTTCACGGCGTGACGGCCGATCGGCGCGATCCGTTCCTTCTTTCCTTTTCCATAGACGCGGACAACGTTCGCATCGCGGTCCCAATGTTCGATGTCCATGCCGACAAGTTCCGCGACACGCAGTCCCGCCGAGTACATCGTTTCCAAGAGTGCCCGGTCGCGTAGGCCCTCCGCCTCGTTGGCCGGTGGCGATTCGAGCAGTTGCGTGACCTGGCTGATCGTCAGGAAGTGGGGCAGCTTGCGACCGACGCGCGGCGTGCGCAGTGCCTTCGCCGGGTTCGAGGTCACGAGTCCCTCGCGCTGGCAGTAACGGAAAAAGCTGCGCAGCGAGGCGAGCCGCCGCGCGATAGTGGTCTTCGCGTAGTCGCACTCGTGCAGATAGGCGACGTAGCCGCGCAACTGCGCGATCTGGAGTTCGCTCGGCGACGAGACCTCGCCCACCCGATCTCGCACGTAATCGAGCAGGCTACCGAAGTCCTCCGAGTACGACTTGATCGTCAGCTCAGACGCATTTCGCTCGATCTTGAGATACCGCAGAAAGCCGTCGATCGCAGCAAACATCGACGTGTCTCCAAACACGAACCCGCAGCGCGAGCAAGGACGCACGCTGCGAGTGACGTGAACTGGTGGCGTGGAATTCCGAGCGTCTTGAAAGCTCGTCCTCGCTCACGCTGCGGGTTGGTATTGGCGAACGGATAGACTCCGCGTGATTAGGCCGCGCGTCGATGCAGTCGATTGCGAGGCACCGACGAATCCGCTTCTGTGGGCGAGGCATCGGAGCCCTCGACACCGGTGGCGCGCAGTGTTCGGATGCGTTGGCTCAGCACAGCCGCGTCGTACCAACTGAAGTTCAGTTCGGGGTCCGCAGCGTAGCGACCGAGTGTTTGCAGCAACTGATCCGCGCTGCGGTCGTCGTATAAGAAGACGTAGCGTTCGCCGTTCTTCAACAACGCGAGAACGTTGATTCCCTGCTGTGCCATGTCCGCGCTCCCTCCTTGGTGCGTGATCGAAAATCTTCGAGATGGAGCCAAAGTCGCCACGCCGCAGGTGACTGAGACCCCGTGGAATATCGACCGCAACGACTGAGAGTGCAGAGCCTCGAACGTCTGGCGTGCGAAACGTTTTTCAAGACCGGAACGGAAGCCCGTCCGATCCCTCACGACAGGCAGACTGAGAGGATGCGGCTCGGCAGGAGTCATCGGCAAACTCACCGCGAAAACTTGAGTTTGCCTAACCCGTAATGTTTGACGCGGCGAGGAACACACATGGAACTTCAACAAACCAGGAGTGCCTGTGCCCCCATCGCACACCTCCGGCCAGTTTCCAATTGGAAATGGTGTAGGGTGGGACAAGCTCGCTTCGAGTGCCGACCCACCAATGAAGACTGTCGAGAAGCCCTCGTGGGCCAGCGCGGCGAAGCGCCGCTGGTCCCGCCCGACAGGTTGCGCAAATTCAAATTGGACGGAGCCGTGACTCCCCTCGGTTAAGCGAACTCCCACGGCATACGGCTCGCCCGGACATTTCGGCGGCAAAATCGGCCGGTTGCCTGTGGGCGTGGTCGCGTGGCTTGACTCGCTTTGGACCCGGTTCAACAATCCCTGCCCATTCGCCTGCCGGAGTCGAAGTTGAAACTGGCGACGAACGAGCTGTCGATGAGCCTCACCGAAAAGAGAATTGTATGAGTGCCCTGCGTCTGTCCCCCGTTGTTCAATCGTTGAAGCCCTCCGCCACGCTGGCGGCCGCCGCCAAAGCGAAGGACCTGAAGTCGAAGGGGATCAATGTTTATGACTTCACGCTTGGCGAGCCAGACTTCATCACGCCCGCGAATGTCAGACAAGCGGCCGTTGCCGCGATGGAAGCGGGACACACGCACTACACTCCATCGGGCGGCATCCCGGAATTGAAGAAGGCGGTGTGCGCGGCATACAAGCGTGACTATGGTCTCGACTTCACGGCTGCTCAAGTTTTGATCTCGAACGGAGCAAAGCATTCGATCCATAACGTGATCGCATCGCTGTGCGGTCCCGGTGATGAGGTTATCATCCCCGCACCCTACTGGGTGAGTTACAGCGCGCTGGTCGAACTGACCGGGGCCCTCCCCGTGATCGTCGATACCAGTGAGGCGAGCGGTTTTTGCATGTCGGCCGATCAGTTTCGGAATGCGATCACGCCGCGAACTCGCCTGATGATGCTCAACAATCCCTCGAACCCGACTGGAGCCACGTATCCGGTCGATCAGTTGGAAGCACTCGCTCGCGTGGCTGTTGAGCACGACATCCCCGTGCTGTCTGATGAAATCTACGAGAAGCTGCTGTACGCCGGAGCCGGGTTCCGTTGCTTCGCCAGCTTTGGTGCGGATGTTGCCGCGCGAACGATCATCGTCAGTGGGGTGAGCAAAGCCTACGCGATGACTGGCTGGCGCATCGGCTGGACGATTGGGCCGGTCGAAGTCATCAAGGCGATGGACAACCTTCAAAGTCAGGAGACCTCGAACCCGTGCAGCATCAGCCAGTACGCGGCGGTCGAAGCTCTCAACGGACCGCAAGAAAGCGTCGAGGCGATGCGATGCGAGTTCGAAAAACGGCGCGATTACGTGATGGGCCGAATGCGTCCGTGGCGTGAGAAATTTGGCGTGACGTTCGCCGAACCGGGCGGCGCGTTCTATGCCTTCTTCAACGTGAACTCGTCGTTCGGCAAGCCGCTGGCGGGAGGCCACACGGTCTACAACGCGACCGACTTCTGTACGGCGCTGCTCGAACAGGCTCACGTCGCGCTCGTCACGGGCGATGCCTTTGGTGCCCCCGGTTACGTCCGGCTGTCATTCGCCACGAACATCGAGACGATCACGGCGGGACTCGATCGGATTGAGGCGTTTCTCGCGGGCTAATCGCCTGTTGAGAAACGTAGGGTAAGCGTCTCGCTTGCCTGTGAGTGCCGTTGAAGAAGGGGCAAGCGAGACGCTTACCCTACTCTTTTCAACAGGCCGCTCAGCAAACGAGCTCAATGGGAGCGGTCGCGTCGGCGAGGTGGACGGTTAAGACATCGCCGTCAAATTCACATGTCTGATCGGCCTCTTCCACCTCGTGGTCACTGCAGATCAATTGGATGCGTGGGTACGACAGATGGCACTCGCCGCCCAGAACGCTTTTGACGTTGGTGCCAATCACGTTGACGGCCTCACCGAACGCATCCTTCACGTCCGCGTCGGTTACATCCAGCTCAGAGATGTTGAACAATTCGGAGGCAAGCTGGCTGGCTGACGGCTTCGGGCAGACGATCCGGAGTTCGAGATCCCATTCCCCCGTAATCCGAATCCGCCCTTCGAGGCAATCGACACCAAGATCGACCTCGGGTTGGGTTGTGACTCGAACTCGTTCCAATCCCAAGATTGAGCCGCAGACTTCCAAGGTGATTTGCGACAGCATTTCGTGCGCGAATCGCATGATGATTGGCCTTCCAGAGAATCACGGGAGTAATGAGTCGCAAACGGGCGGCTCGATTGAACGGATTGTTGGATCGCTCGTCGTAAACAAGACGAGGGCAATAGTGAAGGCTTCTCAGGCGAGGGCCGATTCGGCACGGGGATCGACGACCCGGATCAGCCGGACCGTTTCGTGAGCGATCGCCTCCATCGAGCGGAAGTGCTGAGACGCATGGCCCGCACCGGAGATGCTGTCGGGCAGGAATCCTGTGGCGGCAACTCGGTCTTGGACGAGAATCTGCCCGCCCGCTTCCAAGATGAGACGACTCCCATTGCGTCCGTCATCACTCGATCCGGTCACCACGACTCCCACGACGGCACTGCGATAGTGACGAACAGCGGAGCGGAACAGCGAGTCAATTAACGACCGACTGCCATTCAATGACTGGTCGAGATTGGTGGCCAAGTATTTCTGACCGTGAACATCGGCGATGGTGAGTGACTGCTCCCCCGGAGCCAGCCAGACTTGGCCCGGTTCCAACGGGTTTCCTGCGACCGCTTCCGCGATGGGCAACGGGCAGACGGTGGCGAGCCTCTGCACGATGAGTTGAGTCAACGCGGGAGCCATATGATGGGCGACCAACACCGGCACCGGCAGGTCATCAGGGAGTTGGCTCAGGAACGTGGCCAATTCATTCCAGCGACCACTCGATGTTCCCACGACCACGATTTGAACGGCTTTCACGGCCTCGTGACTCTCATTGGCCGCATCACTCCGAACAACAGCCAGCTGGATCGCGGACTCATTTTTCTGAGTCAACAATCGAATCTTTGAAGGAAGATGTCGCTGAAAATATTGTACGGCGGCATCAACGTGCCCGATCCGAATCGCCTTGGTCAGATAATCACCAGCACCTCGAGTCATCGCCTTAAACAGGCGGTCTCCGTTTGCTTCCGCAGATCGACAAAGCATGAGAATCGGCAAGCTGCGATCGCAACTGCGAATCGCATGAACTGCATCTATCCCTTCCACGGTGGGAAGTTCCAGATCGAGCAACACGATGTCTGGCCGTACATGTGGAATCTGTGCGACGGCGTCTTGGCAGTCCGTGGCCGCATAAACCTCGAACTCGGGGTCCGCATGAAGTGCCTCTGCGACCAACCGGCGAATCACCGTGGAATGGTCTGCAACCAACACTCGAATTCGACTTGTCATCTGAACCCCTCGAAACGACGGCCGAACGACTTTGTCATTCGGAAGCGGCGTGGTGTTTGGTCAACATCAAGTTGCGAGCGAACCACGAAAGGACTTGTGGTTGGCACTACGAGTGCCGCGAGTACGTACGGGTTGGGCGGCAAAGTCGCTGAAGTTGTAAGACGTTAGAAATCCCGAACTCTCACGAGATCCGGCTCCTGCTAACGGCCTTTTGAAAACCGCAGGGTCAGCGTCTCGCTGGCCCGCTTTACAACAGCAATTCCCGGCAAGCGAGACGCTGACCCGACGTGTTTCAATAGGCTGCTAAACCCAATTCTGACGCCGCACTCACGGGGGGAATTATCAGGACAGGCCGAAAGGCTGGTTCGTCGAATTGGCCTCTCGGCTGACGAGTTCCATCATGTCCACTGCCTCCGTCACGAACTGCCGACGTCTTGCGGGGTCGCCTCCGAACAGAACATCGAGGGCGAAGTTCGATTCGGGGTCATACCCATCTGCCGTGTCGCTCCGCTGGAGGTAGTTCGCCATGTCGTCGGCGACGGCGGTAAGAGCCACCAGTTTGACGTTCTCTTTTGTCGCTCCCACAGGGTTGTGGTGAAACTTCACGACCTCGACCAACGTCGAGGGCAGCTTGCTGTGAGCCATGAACCACGCTCCCAATTCGCAATGATCCGTCCGCAAAATGTCTCGCTCACGCAGCAACATTTCGGGCGATTCTTCAAAGTCGAGCGGGTCGGCGGCGCTCAAATGATTTGGTGCGACGACTCCAATCAGAGAACGTCCCACATCGTGGATTAACCCGGCGGTGAACTCTTCCCCGTCGAAGCCCAGCTTCAGGGTTTGGTTGAGTTTCACGCTGAGGGTTCCCGTCAGGACCGCATGTCGCCACAACACAGTTTGGAGCCACGCCTCGCTTAGCGGCATCCGCTTCATCATGCTGCCGAGGCTCGCGGCGAGAATCACGTTGCGACAGTGTGCGAATCCAAGTCTCACGACCGCCTGACGCAAATTGAGAATCGGATGCCGCGCCCCGTAGAAGGCACTGTTTGTGATCTTCAGGATGTCGGCCGCCAGCTTGACATCGCGTTCCACAACCGAGGTGAACTCGGCAATCGAACACCGGGGATCTTTGGCCAACGCCAAAGCCTTCATCGCTACGTCCGGAACCATCTGCAGCTTGTCGCCCTTCGCGAGCAACCGTGACCGCAGTTCTTCCGGTGGATTCGCAGTTGTTGTGCAGACCTCTTCCAACACGGCGCTCGTCATACTCATGCCTTTAACTGATTTCACGATGAAGGTCGGATTAACCTGCGAACGATTTCTCACCCGGTTCGTGGCGAGCCATTTGTGCTGATAGGCAGTTTGTTGAAACGACTCCGCACGGACGCTTAAGAACTCTTCCGTTCCACCCATCGAAGCCCACGCCACAAACTTGCCTTGCTCATTGGAAAAGTGGACTGAATCCGACCGACAGCACTCGCCGATTCGCCGACGTTACCGAATACATCGGTCAATCCAACGTGTTGCCAAACGACATCGCCACACTCGGCTTTGGCAATCCGAAACCGGATTCGACGATGTTGTCACTCGCATCTCTGGTGGGGGCAGCACACCTCTCGCCTCGCCCCTCACTTTGTGACCGACGAGTCCCGTGGAAATTTTAATTTGACTCTCGGCCTCCATCCGTCGCGTAACGGCTTCGTCTCGGTCGTGCCGGTAGAACGCGCACCACCCGCGCGAAAGACCACAACTCTGTGGCACCCCAGAATCGCTCGTTGACCACAGTCTGAGCACCGCGCAATGATTTGACTCGTGCAATTCCACTCTTCGTTGCAGGTCTGTCATGCGTTGCTTCTCTGTCATTTTGATCGTTGTTGCGGTGGGAACTGCCGAGCCAGTCCACGCTCAACCGTTGCCCGCCTCATTCCCTACTCCGGTCGTGGAGTACCAGTATCAACTCCATTACCCGCGCCCGTGGCAGGGGTACCCTGGGCCGGGCTTGTCGCTCGGCGGGACATTGCCAGAGCAAGGCGGTGACGGCATTTCGTCGCTTTATGGCTTGCCGTTCCCGTGGCCACTCGGTTACGGCGTCTACCGCAATCCGCCTCATTTCACGCGACATTCCGCCGTGCAGCCCACGTGGTCCGAGGCACCACCGATGTTGTTGCCTCCTCCCATTCCAACCATTGACTCCCCCTGGGATGCTGCTCAGTCCCGCAGCCATCAGCGAGTTCGTGCGGCAGGTCATGCTTCCCACAGGCCGTCACGTTCGCCAAACCCCGCAACAGTCAGCCCCGTCGCCGAGATCATCGCCGCGCCGGTATCAAGCCCCGAGTCGAGGCAACTCAGCCTCGAACAACAAGCTGCTGGCGACGCGAAGCTGCAAGCGGGGCACTGGCCTCAAGCCTGCCTTAACTATCGAAACGCGGTCGATGCGGAAGAAGAGCGTGCGGAGGCTCACCTGCGATTGGGCTTCGCACACACGGCACTCCAACGATTCCCGATGGCCGTGCGCGAGTTCAAGCGGGCATTATCACTCGATCCTGCCGCCGCTTCGGGAGATCGACTCGCCATGCTATTTGGGCCGGACAGCGACGTTGCAAGAAAGTCGATTCAACGGCGGATCAGCGTCTGGGTGCGTGAAGACCTACAAGACGCGGATCGCCTGTTTTTGCTGGGGATTTGGCTGCACTTCGATGACGACGCCCGTGCCCCTGCCATTTTGGAAGCCGCACTCCGGTTCACGGACCAAGACCAGCACATCGTCTCGCTGTTGACTCCCACCGCAGAGGTCGTCCCCGCGATCAACCATCCCAGCCCAACGGAGGTGACTCAATCGCCCGACTTGAATTCGATGCCGGTCCCTTTTGACGAGTCTCCCTCGCCCTCTGGGAAGGTATCACCGCCGCCTTCGCCAACACCTGACGATACTTCCAGCGGCACACCCGACCGCGACAGCGAAGGACAGCTCCTGCCACCGCTGCCGATCGACTAAGAAACTGGCTCAAAATAACTTCCCGATTTCCAGTCGCTCGTTTAACCGCAAGCCAAAGGCGAGCGTGGAGGGGTGACACAGGGCCTCAACTCCGTACCGCCTACGCGCGCCTTTGGCTTGCGGTTAAACGAGGAAGTTGTTTCGAGCCAGTTCCTAACCGGCATTATTCATGCGGCACCAATGAAACGGCCGCCATTGGCGGAGAAGGCTTTGTGAGATCAGCACTTCAACGCCGCGGGGAGGCCGGGTAGGAGTTGCAGGGTATGTTGCCGTTTGTCCTCGATTTCTCGGGGGAGCGGCCGATCGAAGTCGAGGTTTCTCAGACGCAGTTGATGGGCGAGGCGGGGCTGTTGCCGATCCGGCAGTTTGATGAGGCGATTCGATGGACCGCGCGGTTTGCGGCGGCATTGAGCGACGCGCGCGGGGGTGAAGTCCTGCACTCGAACCTGTCGATGGTCCGTCAGCGGATCTAGGGTATTCTGGCCGACGACGAGACCCAGAACGATCACGGCACACTCCGCAGCGACCCGGCGTTCAAGCTGGTCGGTCTGCGTCACGGCACGTGTACGGCGACGCTCGGAGCCGACGATGATCTGCGGTGTCTCGCGCGGCGCATCCGCGATGCGGTTCCCTGATGTCGAGATCATCATGCACGCCGACAGCGCCGCCCGGCTCACCACTTCTGTCAGAAACGTCTTCACGACATCTCTACCTCCGTTGTGGAAAGATCAATCGGACTTGTCGTACCAATTTAGAAATGTCACATGTTGTCCAACTTAGAAATGTCACATTGGTGACGTTTCTGGGGGACAGATGGCGCAGTTGCGATTGAGTTTGAAGGAGCGAGATCGTGGTGAGGTTTTGTCGAAGGTGGCGAAGTCATCGATC
>CAMAYU010000131.1 GCA_945862235.1 Schlesneria paludicola DSM 18645 | reverse complement strand
CTCGGTTTCGGAATCGGCAGGTTGTCGGGAGGGACGCGCGGGGGATCGGCCTGCCATTCGATGAACTGTTTCAGCGGAACGGTCTTGTTTTCGATCTCGCCGCCTGTCGCGAGGAAGAAGCGGCCCGCCTCTGACTGGCCCGCGTCGATGTTCGTCACGGGATTGGCATCGCCCGTGAACCTTGCCTTGAGCAGCGGCTGCCACTCACCCTCGGCGGGTTTCACCCAGCCATTGCCGAATCGGGCACGGCGAGTCTTCGTGGTTGAGACGCGGTCGCGTTTGAAGTCCTCGACGAACGAGTAGTAGCCCTTCATCAACGTGCCGCCGGTGGGCGTCGAGAACGTGACGAGATGCTTCCATTCGTTCTTCTCGGGAATGAAGAAGTACCCGCCGTACTCCGTCCGCTTGTCGGCCGCTTTGGCAGTGACGAGGCACTTGTAGGTCTCACCGATTTTCCAGTCGAAATCGAAGAACGACTGCCCGCCAGTCCCTTCGTTGCCGAAACGGCCCACGCGAACTTGCTCGTCCTTGTGAAGCAGCTTCACACGAACATCATCCTTCACAGTTCCGGGATCATTCTGCTCACCCGGATCCCAGACCGAGAACAGCACCAGCTTCTTGCCGTTTCCCAGTTCCTGCATTCCGAAGTAGCCCTTGTCCCAGCCGCAGACCATGAAGTACGTCCCCGCCGCCGACTGCTCGATGGTCACCTCGTTGTAGAAGGCGACGCCGACGGGAGCCGGGTAGCCGAGATGGACTGATCGGCACGCGATCCCCTTCAGTTTTTCGTCAGCCCGCACGACGGGGGTGATCACCAGTAAGAGTAGAAACAACAGCACGCGGCGGTTCATGGGCGAAGCCTGTCAGTTAAGTAGATCAGCGGGACACGAGTCGTGGCTGGCTTCGGATTTCATGCTGCGGGGATCGCAATGTCAACGCGCTCCGAAGCAGGGGCAACGCCATCGCCTTTTCAAACTGGGGTGCCACGGTCACGGAGCTTCGACGTGGCCGTGCGAGTATGTGATGGCCGTTTCCCATACTCACGGCCACGTCGAAGCTCCGTGACCGTGGCACCCAACAGGGAACAGCGCGATGGCCTTGGCCGTGTTCTCGGATGCACTCGCGAGCCGCACGACCATCCACTACGCTGCGCGAGTTGTTTCACTGGGAGCTGCTTGTCATGCGTCGCTTCGTTTCACTGGCTGCCCACGTCTCACCGGCGGCTTTCGTGCTGGTGTTTCAGATGCTGGCCGTGGCCTGCGGTTTGATGGTCGTCGGCAAACTGTCTCCCGTCACGGTGCCAGACACCGCGAGCTACGTTGAGTTCCCGTTCTCATCGTGGTCGGCGGCACTCGGTCATCTGCGCACGCCGGGCTATCCGCTCTTCTTGAGCGTCGTCGCGTGGGTCACTCCGGACTACTCTGCCGCGCCGCTGGCGCACTTCAGCGCGTATTGCTTGGCGGTCGGCCTGCTCTGTCGAGGACTGCGTCACGTCTGTCCGAGTCCTTGGCAGCGAATGGTCATCAGTAGTTCGCTGCTCTACTCGAACATTCTGCTCGGCTACGTCGAGACACTGGCGACGGACACACTGGCCGCGGCCGGTGGTATCGCGGTGACGGGCCTGCTGATGGGGCGACAGACGGCACCGAATGAAGTGTCGGCCGGCGCGCGCTGGCTGAAGTTGTTCGTCCTCGGAGTGACACTGTTCGCGACGTGCCTCGTGCGACCGGCCTATCTGTTTTTGATCGTCTTCGTCCCGCTGACGGGAACGCTGCTCAGTTGGTTGAGTGAACGACACGGCTCGAATGCCGCGCGGCCTGTGTGGCGCGCGGGGCTTGAGCTGCTTGCGGCCAGCGTGACGCCGCTGCTCGTGTACTGCGCGTTGAGATGGTGCGTCGTTGGGAAGTTTGGTTTGGTGGCGTTTGGCGGTTTCAATTTGATCGGCATCTCGGGGCAATGGCTCGACGCGGGCCTGCTTCCCAATCTCCCCGAAGCTTCGCGCCCCTTGGCACAACGCGCGTTGGAGTATCGTCAGCGACTGGCCTCATCAAACGCAGGCTCGAACGATCTGACGAACTACGCGCAGATGGAGGCTCAGTACGACATCACGATCTGGCAGGTCTTTCATCCCGCCGCGCGCGAACTGTTTGGAGACGACACGCGGCGAACGAACACCGAACTGCGGCAACTCGCCTCGGCCATCGTCCGGGCGAGGCCGAAGCTCTACGCGACATGGCTCGTCAAAGCGACACGACAGGCAGCACGCTTGCTGGTCTCAGATTTCGTGAGGAACCCGGCCTATCTGCTGCTGACCGTGGCGTGCGTCTTGATGCAACTCGGCTCGACGCTCTTCGGTCACCGCGCGGCGGCACAGCAACAGACCGAAATCGCGAACGCGGCAGAGCAGGGGGAAGTCCTGTTTCTCGTCGCGGTCCTGTACGCTGCACTCCAGTTGCTGCTCGTGATCCTGGTCTGTCCGCCTCTTGGCCGCATGACCGACGCCGCTGCCGTGTTGCTGCCGATGGTGCTGGCCAACTTCCTCGTCACTCAAAACCCTTCGCCCGAGGTGAAGCCACCGCCGGTGGAGGGGCGTCCCTGATCGACTTCGCGCTGATGGCGTTCCGGGGCGCGGCGTTCGACGCTGCTTTGGGCCAATGCATTGAGTGCCGCTCCGGCGACGTGGCCCATCGCGTGGACCAGCACGCGCGACATAGCGGGATCGTTCAGCACATGGGCCAGCGTGTGAGCCGCACCTGTCGCGAGGACTTCCGCTTGAGTCGGTTCAAACTGCTGCTGTCGTCGGATCGTCTGCCAGAGTTCTTCCGGCTGGAGCAACCCGTCGCGATACCGCGCCAGTTCGGCGGTCACGTTGAGGGCCTCGGAAAACGACGAGCGATCTGAATCGAAGTTGTTGTGACGGAAGCGGCTCACGACCAGTTCGGCTCCCTGCGCGAGATCATCTGCCAACTTGCAGTCGAGCGATCCTTGCGCGATCTGCGGCTGGAGTTGATTCATCTGGCGGTTCAACTCGGCGATGCGACCGATGATTTCGTCGTCGCGCGGATCGGGTGTTCTCTGCGCCCGAGTCTGCAAGACGCCGGTCTCAGTCTGTCCGAGGAACTGCTCGAACTTTTGAATCGCCTCGGTGTAGAAGCGACCCTGTGCCTGGTCGAGTTGCCTCAACTCGTCCTCAATCTGAAGCTGCTGCTTTCGATTGGTCTCACGCGTGGCAAGGAATTCGTCGCGGCGCGCCCCCCACTTTTGACCGACTTCGCGCACGGCGGTCAGTCCTGCCGCGTCGGCATACCGATCCTCAATCGCTTCGACCTGTTGCATGAGCAGTTTGAACTCGGTCTGCCGCCGCGCGACTTCCGTCGCCATCAAACCCGGCATCGTGGTGAGAAACTCATAACCCTGCTTCGCGCGCGGGAAGTCGATCAGATCCGCGACCCACTTGTCCCAACGCCTGACCCAACCACGAGCCGCCTTCGGAGCCTCGCCATACTTCCTTCGCAGCAGGTACTGGAACAGCGAACTGCGTTGATAGGGCGGCAGTTTTTCGCGGGCACTCTGTTGCAACTCCTTCACGCGCGCTTCGTTCTTCTGCAAGGCTTCTTCCGCCAAAGCCGCCTCGCGCGTGAGTCGCGGGAACTGCGCATCTAGTTCGAGCTGCCCGGCAACGGTCGCTTCGAGAATCTCGCGCTGGCGAACCTGCTCGTTGAGTTGAGCCGTCACTTCAACAAGCTGCTGTTCGAGTTTGGCCGCGGCGTCAATGAACCGTTCTCGCCGCGCGGTCAGTTCCGCTTGAGTTCGTTCTTTGCGGCCGAGAACTTCAAGCAGGCTCGACCGCATTTCGACGAACGTCGCTTCGATCGCCGGACGACTCATCTCGGGCAGGTAATGCCGGGCGAGTTCGAGCAGCGCCGCTCCCTTCCTCGCGACGAGTTCATCCATCAGACCGTCGAGCAGATCGAGGCTCTGCTTCGTGCGACGTGACGCTCTGCGCGCCTCATCAAGCGCCGACTGCAACTGCGTGAAGAGAATCGAACCGGGCTGAGGCACGGCGGGGAAAACTCCAAAAGGCGAGCGGCAGGAAATTGTTGACCCGTAGGATGGACGCCCCGTCCGTTCGAGCTTGCCCAAGAGTGCCGGACGGACGGGGCGTCCATCCTACGTTGTGCGTAAGCGAACTCTTGAAGCTCGCCTGAGACTCATCGGCAGGAGCGAGAAACCAATCATTCGACTTTGAGCGGCGGCATTCTGTCGGCCGTTGCGGGACGCGTCCACTCGCACGACTTGGTTGCGACTCACCGAGGGGCTTGGTATCTGTGCCGCCCCCTGTTCTGTCCCTTCTGGCTGGCGACAGATCCGATAACCGAACTACTTCTTCGTTCTTCGTGAGACAGAACTTTCCAAGGAACGCTCATGGCTGGTCTCGATCACGTTGCGTCGCATCCGAAGGAAGTAGAGGACATGGTCCTCGCCGCGCGGAACGCCCGGTACGGCATGGTGCTGTTCCTCTTCTACTTGTTGATCTACGGCGCCTTCGTGGTCATCAGCGCGTTCTGGCCCGAGGTCATGGCCCGCGAGGCCCTGTTTGGCGTGAACCTCGCCATCACGTATGGCTTCGCCCTGATCGCGATCGCGATGGTGCTGGCCTTGATCTACACCTGGCTGTGCCGGGGAAGAGCGGCGGGCTGATCGCTTCGAGAAGCTTGGGTCGCGGGACGTTGCTGTGAATCAGTCACGTTTTGCGACCCGCGTCAAAGTAGCCGTCATCGCTCCGCGTGATGAGCCTCACGGAATCAGGCGTCCACTTGTGAAAGGCTCATCACACGGAGCGATGAGGGCTACTTTGGTCAGTCACAATCGTGGTGCGTTCCGAAGACTCCACGCACCCTACAACTGTTGTTCCCTCGCTAAAAGCTCTCTTCCATGATTCATACCCCGTCCACGATGTCAGTCGTTGTGTTTGCCATCTTCGTGGCGTTCACGCTCGGTTTGAGTTTTTACTTCGCGGCGAAGACCAAGTCGGCGGCGGGCTACTTCGCGGCGGGAGGCCAGATTCACTGGTTCGTGAACGGTGTCGCCTTCGCGGGGGACTACCTCTCGGCGGCGTCGTTCCTGGGGATTTGCGGGCTGGTCGCGTTCTATGGTTACGACGGGTTCTTGTATTCCATTGGCTACTTGGCGGGGTGGGTGGTGGCGTTGTTCGTCGTCGCCGAGCCACTCAAGCGACTCGGCAAGTACACGTTCGCCGACGCCTTGAACAGTAAGTTTCAATCGCGCGGCATCACGCTGTCGGCCGGGATCAGCACGCTGGTCGTGAGCGTTTTCTATCTCATCCCGCAAATGGTGGGAGCCGGGTCGCTCATCAAGCCGCTGCTGGGGTACTCGCACGAAGTTGGCGTCGTCATGGTCGGTGTGGTCGTCGTGCTGATCGTGGCGACAGCGGGGATGGTGAGCACCACTTACGTGCAGTTCATCAAAGGCTCATTGCTCGTGCTGTTCAGTGCGATTTTGACCGGAATGATTCTCTCACGTGGGTTGACCGTGGACGATCGGCCCGAGTCGATGCAGCCACAAACGATTCTCACGAAGCCCGACGGGACAAAGATCGTCAACGGGAAGCCGCATGGTCACAAAGAGGGCGAGGCTGATCTGCGGCCGGTTGGTCACATCAGTCGGCTGCCGGATGGCCTGAAAGCAACGGGACCACTCAGCCCGGCAGGCTATCTCGCCGTGTTGCAGCGCAGCGATGTGGTGACGTGGAAGAAAGAGACTAAGAAGACCGACGAAGGGGAACTCGTAACTTACACTCCGCAGATCACTCCCGGTGAAAAGCTGCTTCGCCCCGGCAACAGTCCGACGTTCAAAGGTTTGCAGTCGAACTCGCTCATGGCGCGGCTCGACTTCATTTCGTTGATGCTCGCGTTGTTCGGCGGCACGGCGTCATTGCCGCATATTTTGATTCGCTACTACACCGTGAAGGACCAAGCGGCGGCACGGCTCTCCACGGTGGTCGGCATCGGGACGATCGGCTTCTTCTACGTCCTGACGCTGTTCCTTGGGCTGGGGGCGATGACGAGTGGCACGCTCGACTTGACCGACACCAACATGTCGGCCCCACTGTTGGCGAAGAGCTTCGGTGAGCTGCTGTTCGCGATCATCTCGGCTATCGCCTTCACCACGGTCCTCGGGACGGTGAGCGGTTTGATCGTCGCAGCGAGTGGCGCGGTCGTTCACGATCTGATGACAAGCGTCCTGCGGATTCAGATGGCCGACCACAGCAAAGTTCGCGTCGGCAAAATTGCGGCGGTGATCGTGGGAATCATCGCGATCCTGCTCGGCATCCTCTTCAAAGGCATGAACGCCACCTTCCTCGTCGGCTGGGCCTTCAGCGTCGCCGCGTCGGCCAACCTCCCTTCGTTGTTGATGCTCCTCTTCTGGAAGAGGACGACGAAGCAGGGGATCACGGCCGCGATCTTCGTCGGCATGATCAGCTCACTCAGTTGGATCCTGCTCAGCGCCGATTCCTTCGAGAAGGTCTACAAGTACACAGCGGCTCAAGCGGCGGAACTCTCTTGGGTGCCGTTCAGCCAGCCCGGCTTGGTGACGATCCCGCTCGGGTTCCTGACATTGGTGGTCGTGTCGCTCATGACCAAGCAACAGCCTCTTGAAAGCTGAACGCGGCAGGATTGCGAAGCGTCGGTCAATCGGCCTCGAAAAGAGAACGGCCTTCCGCGTGAGATAACTCGCGCGGAAGGCCGTGTGTGTTTCTAAAGGCAGAACGAGTCCAGCGTCATTTGCGTATCGAGTTCAGGGCCGAGACTTCGCATAACCCCTGAAATTCCTCGCCCAAAGTCTTCCCTCCTGAGATCCAACTCATAGAACGACAGACAAGGTTTGAGGGCCGGTTCTCAGAAACGAATTTCGCACTCGGGAAGCAGCTTTCTTAGCTTGATCACCCCAGCCTGCGTGCATTTGGTGTCGAAAACATCCAGCTTTCTGAGCTTCTTGTGTCCCACCAGTTGCCCCAGTGACACGTCGTTGATTCCGCTTCGTGACGCGTGCAAAACTTCCAAGTCATCACAGGCTTTCAGAGCGGTAAAGGCCTTCGGACCCGTAATGCTCCCGCAGTCGTTGATATTGATGTGCTTCAGATTTTTCATGCCCGACACAATCAGCGTAAAGCCCAGATCGTTGATCCCCGCCACCATTTGCAGGTCGATGTGTTCGAGTGACTTCATGGTGTTGATTGCTCTGGCCCCCTTTTCCGTCATGGGTGTCACGGAGACACCGAGCAGCTTCATGTTCTTCAGTCCGCCACCTTTGGTGACCGCCAAGAAACCCTCGCTCGTCACACCGCTGCGGTTGATGTTGAGTTCTTCCAAGACCTCCAGCTTGGCCAGCGCGGCCATTCCAGAATCGGTGATCCCGCCACAGTCGCGGAAGTTGAGCCGCCGGAGCGTGCGAGCCTCGCAGATGAGATCGAGAGTGACATCGTTCAAGCCGGGTGTCACTTCAAAATTGAGTTCTTCAAGGACGGGCATCTTGCCGATCGCAGCGAAGCCGTTGGGTGTCAACTTGCACCCCTTGATCTCCAGCTTTTTCAAATTCGGGCAAGCATTCAGTACGGTGAGGCCGTCATCCGAAATCGACGTGCCGTTCAGCGAGAGCGAGGCCAACATTGGCACTTGGGTCAGATGCTGCATGACATCGTTGGAGACGCTCGTCGAACTGAGGTCCAGCGAACTCAACGCGGGCAGTTTGCTCAGGTTCGCCAAGCCCGCTCCGGTGATGCTGCTCCCGCTCGCATTGATCTCCGTGACCGTCTCCAAGCCCTCGGTCAAGGTGCTCAGTTCTGCGATCGCGGCGTCGGAGATTTCATGCGACTTCAACGAGCGAAAGGTCGCCAAGACCACGGCGGCGTTGGGCTTGGGAGGCGGAGCCGGAACCACTGTTGGCTGTACCGGAGGAGGAGCCACGACGACGGGAGCTGGTTGCGGAGCTTGCTGTTGGGTCAGTTCATTCCACGTCGGGACTTTGCCGCAACCTGTTGCGAAGGAAATGGGCAGCAGAACGGCCAACCCACACGCCCACCGAACCTTTCGGTTCTTCAGCACACTGTTCTTCAGCACACTGTTTTGCATCATAAGTCCCCTCACTGAAATTGCCGGATGAATCGAACACTTGAATAAAACTGCGGAGCAAACTGCGACAACTTGACGCCAAGAACGGCGTCGAAGCTCCAAGACGACTGGCAGTATCTAGTGATCCTCTGTGCCGTCAAGAGCATCAAGTCACAATGCCCCCTCACTAGAAACGATGCTGCCTAGTGCCGCAGCCGTCGGCGAAACCAAACGCAAGCGCGCGCTACGTCCACTTGAAATCCACGCTCATCTCCTTCCTGCACGCTTCATTCCCAACGCGGAAGTGCGTTCTTAGAATGCCGCGCCTCTGTGAAATGCGGCACGTCTTCCAAGGCGATTTCCCGTTGTTGTCGGATCGTCGCCGTTAAAAATGCCGCCGTTGCCAGGCATTCATCCATTGAAATTGAATCCGCGTGGTGAACGAGCCACGTCATTACTTCTCTCCCGTTCTTCCAAGATTGCGAGCCGATGTTTCAGAAAGTTGCCGACGCCGAATTCATCAAGGGTGAGCATGACGTTTTGAAGTTCTGGACCGAGCGAAACATCTTCGCTCGGTTGCAGCGGCAGATCGCCGGACGGAAGCCTTGGAGTTTCATCGATGGCCCCATGACGGCCAACAACCCGATGGGCGTGCATCACGCTTGGGGACGTTCGTACAAGGATGTCTTTCAACGCTATCGCGCGATGTCGGGATACGACCTGCGCTACCAGAACGGCTTCGATTGTCAGGGGCTGTGGGTCGAGGTCGAGGTCGAGAAGCAACTGGGGCTCGGTGCGAAGTCGCAGGTCGAGGCCTACGGCATCGACAAGTTTGCTCACGAGTGCAAGAAGCGGGTCTTGAAGTACGCCGCGATCCAAACCGAGCAGTCGATCCGACTCGGCTACTGGATGGAGTGGGATGATCCCGCGCAGCTCCGCAAACTGGCGGAAGCGATCGGCACCGACGAGGTCGTCTCGTTCACGCCGCCAAAGCGTCCGGACGAGGTCTTGCGCGACAAGGCCGAAGCGATCGTCGCGCGGCTCGGCAACCCCGATTGGGGCGGCAGCTACTTCACGTTCTCGACCGAGAACAACGAAACGATCTGGACGTTCCTCAAGAAGTGCTTCGAGCGTGGCAAGGTCTATCGCGGTTACGACGTGATGCCGTGGAGCGGTCGCGGCGGCAGCGCCTATTCGCAAATGGAAGTCGCCGACGGCCGCAAGCTGACGGTGCATCGATCGGCGTTTGTGCGGTTCCCAATTGTGAAGAAGGTCGATGATCGGACAGATCAGTCGGATCCGTCCGATAGTCCGCAATCGCCGCTCACCAACGAATACTTGCTGATCTGGACCACGACCCCGTGGACGCTGACCAGCAACGTGGCCGCAGCGGTCAACCCGGACCTCGACTACGTCAAACTGAAGGCCAAGCGTGACGGAGCGATCTACTACTTCGCGAAGGACAACCTCGACTTCCAGCGGTTGGCGACCGAGTTCAAAGACGGCTTCGGTCGTGAAGAGTGGTCGTGGCCGAAGTCGGTTCCCAAGCTGAAGACCCTCTCACAAATCTTCAAAGAGAACGGCGGCTTCGACATTGAGGGAACGCTCAAGGGGGCCGAGATGGTCGGCTGGGAATACGCCGGGCCGTTCGATGACCTTGCCGCACAATCGGCTCCCGGCGGCGTGCCTTTCGAGGCGCGCGTGGCCGACAAAACGGGCGTCGCCTGTCACCGCGTGATCGACGGCGGGCGCGACTTCAAGGGGAGCGCGAACGTTGTCGCGGGAGAAGGAACGGGCATCGTCCACATCGCGCCGGGATGCGGTGACGTGGACCATGTCCTCGGCGCGACAGCAGGGATCGTTGGGATCGCGCCGCTTGGAGAAGACGGTTGTTTCCTCGAAGGCTTTGGCGAATTCACCGGCAAGTCCGCAACCGACCCCGCCACGGCGGACCTCGTGTTCGCGAAGCTCAAGGAGAAGGGGCTGCTGCTGAACGTCGAGCAGTATCCGCACATCTATCCGCACTGCTGGCGGACGGGTGATGAACTGGTCTTCCGGCTCGTCGATGAGTGGTTCATCAACATGGACTGGCGTGAGGAGATCATGGGGGTCACCGACGCGATCCGCTGGTTGCCCGAGTCCATCCAAGGGGGCGAGCGGGAGCGCGAATGGCTGACCAACATGCGCGACTGGATGATCTCGAAGAAGCGGTACTGGGGACTGGCTCTGCCGATCTGGGTCGATGAAGACGAGTCTGTTCCGTGGACCGATCCCGCCAAGTTTGAAGTGATCGGCTCACTGGCCGAACTCAAACAACGAGCACTCGACGGCGGCGCAGGCTGGGACGAGTTCGAGGGACATACTCCGCACAAGCCATGGATCGACAAGGTCAAGATTCGCAGCCCGAAGACCGGCAATCTGATGACGCGCGTGCAGGATGTCGGCAATCCGTGGCTCGACGCGGGGATCGTGCCGTTCAGCACGCTCGGCTTCAACACGCACCCCGATCTGTGGCAGAAATGGTTCCCCGCCGATCTCGTCACGGAATGTTTTCCGGGCCAGTTCCGCAACTGGTTTTATTCGCTGCTGTCGATGGCCACGATGATGGGGTCAGACAAGTCCGACCCCGAAGAAAAGAAGCCGTTTAAGACGCTGCTCGGTCATCGCCTCGTCATGAACGAAGCGGGCAAGCCGATGCACAAGTCGGACGGCACCGCGATCTGGTTCGAGGAAGCGGCCGAGCAAATCGGCGTGGACACCATGCGCTGGATGTATCTCCAGCAGAACCCGGCCAGTGACCTGCGCTTCGGCACGCGACACCCCGATCAGCCGGTGACGCTGCAAACTCCGAACGGTCCGACCGACCGGACCATCGACGGCGTGCCGACGAATCTCGTCACCAGCACCCCCGCCGACGAAACGCGCCGCATGGTCCTGATCCCGCTGTGGAACAGTTACGCCTTCTTCGTGAACTACGCGCGGCTGGATGAGTTCGATCCGACCGCGCCGCTGGTCCCGGTCGCCTCGCGCCCCGAGATCGACCGCTGGATTCTCTCGAATCTCCAAGCCCTGACGACCGGGATGCGAGCCGCGCTCGATGACTACAACACTCCCGAAGCCTGCCGCCTCGCCGCCGCCTTCATCGACGATCTGTCGAACTGGTACATCCGCCGCAACCGCCGTCGCTTCTGGCGCTCGAAGGACGCGAGCGATACCGACAAGCTCGCCGCGTATCAGACGCTGTACGAGGTCCTCGTCACCGTGACGAAGTTGCTCGCGCCGATGATGCCGTTCTTGAGTGAACGGATGTACCAGAACTTGGTAAGGAGTCCGGAGACAGGAGTCAGAGGTCAGGAGTCAGAGGGCAAGAGGCAGATCGACGCCGCTGTTCTGGCCTTTAACCCTCAACCTTTAACCCTCAACCTTCCCGAATCCGTTCACCTCTGCGACTACCCCGATGCCGATGCCGCTTTGCTCGACACGGACCTCAACGCACGCATGGCCACGGCTCAAGTGGTCGTCGCACTGGGGCACAAGCTGCGCGACATGGCCGATCAGCGGGTGAGGCAGCCTTTGGCTGAACTGCGAGTCTCCTCCAGTGACCCCGCCGCGCGGGATGCTATCGAGCGGCTGGCCGATGTCGTTCGCGAGGAACTCAACGTCAAACAACTCACCGTCGTCGAAAGCCTCGCCGACATCGTGAAGTACACGTACAAGGCGAACCTCAAAACGCTCGGCCCGAAGTACGGCAAGCTGCTGAACGTCCTGCGCGAAAAGCTACCAACTGTTGATGGCAAGCTCCTCGCGCCGCTGCGTGTTGGTGAATCGGTCACGATCACACTCGACGGCCATGAGATCACGCTCGCCCCCGACGACGTGCAGGTCGGCACCGAACAAGCCCCCGGCTGGGTCAGCGGCGACGACCGAGGCATCCAACTCGCCCTCTCCACGTCGCTCACGCCCTCCCTCCTGCGAGAAGGCATGGCCCGCGACTTCATCCGCCAAATCCAACAACTGCGAAAGGACGCCAACCTCGAAATCGAAAACCGCATCCGCGTCAGCTACTCCACCACCGAACCCGAAGTCCTCACGATGTTCACCGAATGGTGCCACTTGATCCAAGGCGAAACTCTCGCCGACAGTCTGACCTCATCGAACGCACCACCCGAAGACGCCAAGCCCGTCAATATTGGTGACTGCAAGGTGTCGGTATGGATTGAAAAAGTATGAGTCCAATGTCGGTCAGTTGCGAAGTCACTTTCGCAATTTGAGGACAACCGTATGGCGACGCCGGATCTGATTTGGTGATTCAAGGACTCGTTCCTCAAGAGGTGATGCCATGTTTCAAACTCGGGTCGACGATTGTGGGTAGCGCGGCGGGCTGACTCGCGTTGACGTGGCCGTGCTGTTGGGAATCCTGGCGCTGCTGGCAGCGTTTCTGGCACCTTACTCTCATTCATCATGTGGAATCAGGGGCAAACGTATTTTGACGCGCGGGGCGCTGCCCACGCGGTTAAACGACGCAATTCCGACCGCGCGGGGGCTAACGCGTCTGACCACTGAACTGGAGAGGATGAACCGATGCTCTTGGAAGGCCGACCGGCGGGTTGGTTCACCTCGAACGTGGAGCTGCTGTTGAACGGGCGTTCGTTGGGGAGCGTGCGGGCGCGGTGGTTTAGTGAGGGGATGGACCTCGATCTGAACGGGCACCAGGTGCGGTTCGAGAAGGCGGCGTGGTTGAGGAGCCACTTCGTGCTGAAAGATGCCCAGGGGAACGAACTCGGTTCGGCCAAGCTGACGGGGTTCTTCGGGCGTCGCTGGGAGATGCGGCTCAAGTCGGGAGACGGCTGTCTCGAACGAGCCGGTTGGTTCACGTCGGACTATGTGTTGAGGCAGGGCGGGTCGATCACCGCGACCGTCGGCCTCACCGGCTGATTCACGCGGGCTTGGCAAGTTCATGCGGATGAATCCCTTTCGGCCGAGGATGTGTTGCTGGTCGGCCTCGTCTACACGACGATCCGTCACCGCGAGTCGCAGCAGCACGCTCATTCCCAATGAGTCGAGGTCGAGTAGTCTGCCACCACTCAGTGACGAGGGGGCGGGCGTTTGAAGCTCGGCGTTCCACCTCAAGTAGCCTTCACCGCTCCGCGTGAAGAAAGCGGTGCGCGAGTTCGAGCCTATTTTTCGGAACAGCCCCGCGCTGCACTCGGCTTTCTTCACGCGGAGCGATGAAGGCTACTTTTTGCGGTGCGATGTCGGTCCCCTTGGAGATCGATGTTCGCCACAACATTTTTCAGGATTGTCGAAATGAAGCGTCTCGTTTGCATCTTGTTTAGCGCGTGGGTTTGTTGCGGAGCTGGTTCGGTCGCGCTGGCTCAGGACGCGAAGAGTCTTGGCGAGGGGCTGATCGGTCACTGGCCGTTGGTGAAGGACGCGAAGGATGTTTCGGGGAACGGGCGTGACGCGATGGGGAACGGCGTTGTGTGGCGTGATGGCTCGGAGCAGGAGGGGGATCGCGCGGCGGCGGCGTTTGATGGGCGTGGGGCTGCGTTGGAGGTGGCGGCTCATGCGGAGTTGAAGCTGGGTTGCGGGGACTTCTCCGTCGCGGCATGGGTCTGGGCGGATGAGGCCAGTGACGATGTGCCGGGGGACATTCTCAGTCAGTACGACCCGACAACGCGACGCGGGTTTCATCTCGGTGTGAAGACGAACACGGGGGTGACGTTCAATCAGGCGAACTTCCGGCAGCTTCAGTTTGGGATCGACAACGATCGCATCTCGAACTGGCGCGACTGCGGCCAGCCGGGCAAGAATTCGCTGTTGGCGTTTGGTCTCGTCGCGCACAAGGGTCGCCTGTTTGCGGGGACGTGTGAGCCGGGTGAGGGGGATACGGGGCGGGTCTATCAGTACTCGCACGGACAAGAGTGGCTCGATTTGGGGTCGCCCGCGCCGAGTAACGCGATCACCGCGATGACCGCCTTCAATGGCGAGCTGTATGTCGGGACGGGCAAGTACCGCGTGGCGGGTTCGTCGCTGGCGGAGTCGTCCAATACCAATCTCGGCGGCCGCGTCTTTCGGTATGACGGGACGAGGGCCGACGGAACCTCAACGTGGACTGACTGTGGGCAGCTTCCGAATGCCGAGGCGGTCTCGGGGATGGTTGTGTTTCAAGGACGGCTGTACGCGGGATCGCTCTACAAACCGGCGGGTTTCTTCCGGTACGAGGGAGATCAACAGCTGGGAGATCAGAAGTGGAGCGACATCGGCGTCCCTGATGGCAAGCGGGTTGAGGCCTTGGCGATCTTCAACGGTCACCTCTACGCATCGAGCTACGACTGTGGGCACGTCTACCGCTTCGACGGCCAGACATGGGCCGACCT
Organism: Schlesneria paludicola DSM 18645; assembly: GCA_945862235.1. Taxonomy (GTDB): domain Bacteria; phylum Planctomycetota; class Planctomycetia; order Planctomycetales; family Planctomycetaceae; genus Schlesneria; species Schlesneria paludicola_A. Next base: position 3,855 of record CAMAYU010000131.1, on the reverse strand, counting down.
CGGACAACTCGGCGACTCCGCGATCAACACGCAGACGTATTCGTTCGCGGTCTATGAAGGTCGGCTGTATGCGGGGACGTGGCGCAGTGGGAAGGTCTATCGATTGGAGGAGTCGTTGGAAGCGAAGAAGAACCCCTCACCCTCGGCCCCTCTCCCCGCAAGGCCGGGGCGAGGGGAGAAAGACCATGCGCCGCGCGTTGAGTGGCGCGATGTCGGGCAACTGGGGGAAGAGCTGGAAGTGATGGGGATGCTCGTTCACAACGGGCGGCTGATGGCGGGGACGCTGCCGCTGGCGGAGGTCTATCAGTTTGAAGGCGGCCGACACGCGAATGGCGGCGAGCGATGGAAGAGGCTCACGCAGCTCGACACGACTCCTGACGTGAAGTATCGCCGCGCGTGGACGATGGCCGAGTATCAGGGCCAACTCTTTTGCAGCACGCTCCCCAGCGGAAAGGTTCATGCGTGTGAGGTCGGCAAAATTGCGACGTGGGACTACGAGTTTCCCACCGGTTGGCATCACGTCGCAGCCGTGAAGTCGGAAGGTAAACTGCTGCTGTTCGTCGACGGAGTTTTGAAGAGCAGTTCGACCGACTTCGAGGTCAAGGACTTTGACCTGTCGAACGACCAGCCGTTGCGAATTGGCTCCGGCCCGAACGACTTTTTCCACGGCCGTCTGCGCGATGTGAGGCTGTATCGAAGGGCGCTGAGTCAGGCCGAGGTCGGTGCATTCGTGCCGTAGGATGGGCACTCCTGATGCGCCCGCCATAAGTAGCTTTCGTCGCTCCGCGTGAAGAGAGCCGAACGCGGAATGACGCTGTTTTCCGCGTATCCTGGTCGCTGGTGACTCGGCTGATTTCACGCGGAGCGATGAAGGCTACTTTTGTCGGTCAAGTCATTCCTGCCTGTCCGCTCCTCAATGCCAAAGCCGGACGGGCAGGGGTGCCCGTCCTACAGGGGCGGGTCGTCGCGTGCAAGCGGATCGTAGCGCGTACTCAGAGTCCTTTGCCCTCGTCCTCGCTTACGCTTCGGGTTGGTGTGCGAGACATTACGTCGCGGTCAGTTCGCCCACGATGTGGAGCTTGCCCGCACAGTAGCGGCAGGCGACTTTGACACCGATGTACTTCTTGGCGAATCGCAGGTCTTGTTCGCAGTGCGCACACTTCGAGTAGACATCGGCTTCGCTGATATTGCGGCTACCGGGATCGAGATTGAAGCCAGCCTCGCAGAACTTGCACTGCACGTTCTGGCCGACGTACTTCCGGTTGATCTTGAGTTCTTGCGAACACTTCGGACAGCTCGTGAAGAGGCCGACCGGCATGATCTCAATCATGGCTCCGATCTCTTGCAGCGGGATAAAGATTGGGACTTCCACGCTGTCGCGTTCCAAGTCGGTGTTGAGCAACTCCCGGCAGGAACGACAGTGAATCATGTTGAGCGGCATGTCATCGCCGCACTTCGGACAAGGACCACCGGGCCAAGCTGGCATCTCAAGGGTTCCGAAAACTGAGGGGACGGAGAAAAGGAATTGCGGGACCGATGTGAGGCCGATTTCCACGCCGGCCAGACGGAGCGTAGCGGCCTGTTGAAAGACGTAGGGTAAGCCTCTGGCTTGCCCCTTTTTCAACTTGCACTCACGGGTAAGCGAGACGCTTACCCTACGTCTTCAACAGGCTGGTAGGCCACGCAAGTTAACGAGGCGCGAGTTACTTTGAGGCGGACGGCTTGGCTTGTTTGCCGTTCAAGCAGGCGATGCGGTGAAACGAACGCAGATAGAGTCGGTCGTTGGCGACGGCGGGCGTGGAGTAGCTGGGGTCGCCGATAGGGTTCTGGGCGAGCAGCTTGTAGGTGGGGCCGGCTTCGACGACGACGACTTTTCCGGACTCTTCGATGCAGTAGAGCTTGCCGTCGATGCAGACCGGAGAGCCGCTGAAGTTGCCTCCGACGCGCTCTTGCCAGACGGTTTGACCGGTCTTGGAATCGAGGCAGTTGATGACACCGTTGTCATTCCAGAGGAAGAGCAATTCACCGACGCCGGTCATCGCGGGAACGTAGGGCAGCTCTTTCTCTCGGCGAACTTTGACATGAGTCTCACTGACATCGCCGTGGCCGGAGGGATCGACGCCGATCAACCGGGTCCCTTTGCCACCCTGCCCGCAGGTGGCGAAGACGAGTCCGTTGGCAAACGTGGGGGTCGCAACTGTCCGCTGCGGCAGTTCACCCGACGACCAATTGACCTCGCCAGTCCACGGATCGAGGCTCGTCAAACCGGAGGCCCCCGCAAGACAGATGAGCTGTGGTTTTTGCCCTTTGGACTCGATCAGCAGCGGACTCGCATACGAAGCTTCGCGGGCGGTTCGCAGGGAACTCCAAACGACACGACCCGTTCGACGATCACAGGCGACGATGGCGCTCGGGCCATCTTGATCGTTGGCAACGATCACCAAATCTTCAAAGACAAGTGGCGAGGCACCTTGTCCGTGTTGGCTGACGAACGGACCGAGCCAGGTGCGCCACGCCAGCTTTCCCTCAAAGTCATAGGCGGCGAGGGCGAAGCGTTCCTGATCGGAGAAGGCTACGTAAACGTGTTCTCCATCCGTGGCAGGTGAGCCAGAGGCAAAGCTGTTTTTGGTGTGTTTGCGGTTGGTGTTGTAGCCCGCCGCACGCGTCCATTTCATCTCGCCCGTGATCGAGTCGAGGCAACACAGGTGACGAACCAGCCCGCCATCGGTGGCTGTGGTCACGAAGAGGTGCTTGTTCCAAACGACGGGCGATGAGTGCCCTTCTCCGGGAAGAGGCGTGACCCACGCATAGTCTCCCTCGCTCCATTCCGTCGGAATTCCCGCCTGAGTACTCACACCCAAGCCGTCGGCTCCGCGGTAACGAGGCCAGTTGTCGGCCTTGGCGTCTGAAATGGCAGTGAAAAAAAACGCCGAAACGACGAGGGCTTGCACCCCAGCTAAGCGAGTGATGCGAGACAAACGGTTCATGAGGTGGCCTCGGCAACAAGAAATTTCGAGGGGCTTAGCAACGCTTTGGAGGAGGCTTCAAAACGTTCCAGAAATGGATCGGAATGCTCGCGGCGGAGCATGACGCTCGGTGGCAAGGACTGCAAGAGAATGACTGCGGCCTGCCACAACGGGCGCTGCACTGTGGACGTGACGTGCCTGACCTCAGGGCCAGCGCACACTAAGTCCTTTGAGCGTAAAGGACGTTGAGTAGTGTGTCGAAGTTCCAGCCGCAGCGTCGGCGTTGCATGGCGAGGCTTTTGCCTTCGGAATGTTGTTTTAATAATGACAATGAAAAGCGATTGAGCCATGCGAAGTTCTCGCGCAACTTCGCTTCGCGGATGCGGGACTCGTCTTCTCGATAGGTGATATCGAGGGACCAGTGGCAGGTGTTTTCAATGCTCCAATGGCTGCGGACGGCATGAGCCAGGTAGCCGTCCATTCTGCGAAAACTCGTGATGCGTGGGTGCGGGGGATTTTGTAGAAGTGGGGGATGGGAACTCAACGGGACAAGGATGTCGAGCTGGAGCGTCTGCGGGCCGAGAATGCGGACGTTCGTCGGCGGAATGTGGAGTTGGAGCGGCGGGTGTCGGAGTTAGAACGTTTGATCAAGCCGTAGGGCGGAGCAGCGGGGACCGAGCGGTTGGACGCGGCCTATTCGCTGCGGCCTGAAGAGCAGCGGCAGGCCGCGAAAGCGGGCGGGAAGCAGCGGTCGGCGCGACGTGGGCGAATGACCACGCAGGAGAAGCTGGACCGCGCGGAGCGAGTGGAGATTGTGTTGCCGGAGGGGTTCGCCATCGAGGACTGCCGCCTGTTGTACCGTCGTCCCGTGTGGCGTATCGAGCAGGGC
>CAMAYU010000130.1 GCA_945862235.1 Schlesneria paludicola DSM 18645 | reverse complement strand
CATGACCTCTTCCAAGAGAAGAAATTCATCGCCGACAAGCACGGTCAGAAAATTGATTCGCCGTTGCGGAAGGAAGTGACTCAGGTCGGCACAGAGAAGTATTTGGCGCTGGGGGCGATGGCTCCGATTCGGCCGCGTGGCGAGTCGGGGATGATGATCTCCGATCTGCTGCCGCATCTGTCGAGCGTGGCGGACGACATCTGCTTGCTGCGCGGGATGAACGCTGACAACCCGCAACATGCCAGTGCGACGAATCAGTTTCATACCGGCGTCTTCACCGAAGTTCGGCCGTCGATGGGAGCGTGGATCAGCTACGGCCTCGGGACCGAGAATCAGAACCTGCCGAGCTTTGTTAGCATTCATGCACCCGGCGTGAGAACGTACGGCTCGGGATTTCTGCCTGCCGCGCATCAAGGGACACCTCTCACTGTTCCGCTCAACGACAAGACACTGCCGATTGAGAACCTGCGGAATGCGTCCAGTAGCGACGCAATTCAGCGACAACGCATCGACTTAACGAAGCGATTGAATCAGCGGCTCATCAATGAATTGCATGGCGACGACAATATGGAAGGGATGATCCAGAACATGGAACTCGCCTTCCGCATGCAGACCACGACTCCGCAGTTGGTTGATCTCTCGAAAGAATCGAAAGAAACGCTTGAGCTCTACGGCATTGGCGGCAAAGAGAGCGACAAGCACGGTCGCGCGTGCCTGCTGGCGCGCAAGTTGAGCGAGTCCGGCGTGCGCTTTGTGCAGGTGACGATGGATGGTTGGGACCATCACGGCGACATTCGTGGCAACCTTCCGCGGCTCTGTCAACAAACAGATCAACCAATCGCAGGACTGCTCAAGGATCTCAAACAGCGCGGACAGCTCGATGACACACTGGTCCTCTGGTCGGGCGAATTCGGTCGCACGCCGTGGAGCCAGGACCTCAGCGGCACTGCACCGATCGACAAGCACGGTCGCGAACATCAGCCCGAAAGTTTTTGTGCGTGGATGGCTGGTGGTGGCGTGAAAGGTGGTTTCACTTGGGGCGAAACGGATCACATGGGGTACAACGTTGTTAGCGGCAAGGTCCACATTCATGACTTGCACGCCACGATGCTGCACCTTCTCGGAATCGAGCATACACAACTCACTTGGAACCACCTCGGCCGCGACTACCGCCTGACCGACGTGCATGGCTCGGTCGTGAAGGAGATCTTGGCATGACTCGTGTCAGGTTGTTTCTTTTGCTGCTTTCGATCTCCGCTTGCAGCCCATCGCACGCGCTCGCGCAGGAAGGCGAACACGAGAAGAAGTTCTTCGAGGATCGCATTCGGCCGCTGTTGGTCAAGCACTGCTACGAGTGTCATGGTGCGGACGTGGCCGAGGGCAAGTTGCGGCTAGATACGAAGACCGGCTGGGAGCGCGGCGGAGAGCGCGGGCCGGCAATTGTGCCTGGCGATCCATCGGTCAGTTTACTCATCCGCGCGGTCTCGTATCGTGACGAGAAGTTGCAGATGCCGCCGAAGGATTCCGGCGGGAAGCTCAGCAGTGCCGACATCGACGCGCTGACAACATGGATTCGCCAAGGCGCGCCAGATCCGCGCGTCGGGCAGAAGGTTGTCACGAATATCGAGAAGGCGGCCGCCCAGCATTGGGCGTTTCAGCCGCTCGCCGCACAGAAGGTGCAAGACGGATTGCATCCGCTCGACGCGCTCCTCGATCGCAAGCTCCACGAACACAACTTCGTCGCGACCCAACCTGCCGACATGCGGACCCTCGTCCGGCGCACGACGTTTGATTTGCTCGGTCTGCCTCCGACCGAACAGCAACTCGCAACTTCGCGAGAAAACTATCCGCAGCTTGTGAAGGAGTTGCTGGCCTCTCCGCGTTATGGCGAGCGGTGGGGGCGGCACTGGCTTGATGTGGCTCGCTACTCGGACGCAAAGGACGGCGTCTTGATGTATGGCGACGCTCGCGTTCGCCCCTTTGCATACACCTATCGCGACTATGTCATCCGTGCGTTCAACGACGATAAGCCGTTCGACCAATTCATTCGCGAACAGCTGGCGGCGGATCAACTCAACTTGCCAGCCGACTCGCCGGACCTCGCGGCGCTGGGACTGCTTACGCTGGGCCGCATGTTCGACAGCAATCGGCACGACGTGATCGACGACCAGATCGACGTTGTCGGACGCGGGTTCCTCGGTCTGTCCCTTGGTTGTGCGAGGTGTCATGACCACAAACACGACCCGGTGCCGACCGCCGACTACTACTCGCTGTACGGCGTCTTCGCGAGCAGCATCGAACCCTATGACCGACCGCGCATCGGGCCGGCCGCCGAGGCGGGGAAGGTGTTCGAGGACGAGTTTGCTGCGAAGCTCAAAGAGATCACCGACAAACAGCAGGCTCATTACGACGAGACGTTAAAGATCGCTCGCGAGCGGACGCCGGACTACCTCGTCCAAGTCGCGACGATCGAGCCCGACGTCTCCGAGACGACCATTTTCTTTCTGTCACTGATTCCCGATCAGTTGCGGCCGCAAATCACAAAACGCTGGAGGCAACTCATCGCACGGCGAGCGTTTCCCGACGATCCCGTTTTCGGCCCGTGGCACGATTTAATGCGCGATCCGGTACTCAAGCCCGATGAGTGGAAAGCTCACGGCGTCGATCAACGTATCATCGACGGACTCGCCGCCGCGAAGCCGAGTAATAAATCTGAGATCGCGAAAGCTTATGGCACGATCCTGCGCGAAGCATGGATGGCGGGCGCGGGTGAAAAGGATCCGCTCGCCGCGCTGCTCGTCTCGCGTGACGGGCCAATCTGGTTTCCGCCGCGCGACGTCGCCTTCTATCTGTCGCGACAACCGGGCGACGCGTATCGCGGTTTGTTAGGGCAGCTCGATGCGATTGCCGTGAAGCACAAGGACGCCGCCCCACGAGCGATGGTCGTGCGGGACGCGGAAGTGCTTTGCGATCCGGTCATCTTCCAACGTGGCGACCCGAGTGCCCGTGGCAATCCTGTACCGCGTCGCTTCCTGGAAATTCTTTCGACGCCCGACCGTCCCCCCTTCATGCATGGCGGTGGTCGACTCGATCTCGCGAACGCGATCGCATCCCCGACGAATCCACTGACGGCTCGCGTCTGGGTCAATCGCGTTTGGATGCATCATTTCGCTGAGCCGCTCGTCGAGAACCTCAGCGACTTCGGCTTGCAGGCCAAGCGGCCGGTGCAACTCGATGTGCTCGACTTCCTCGCGAAGTACTTCATCGAGCACGGTTGGCGGACGAAGCCGTTACACGAGCTGATCCTCACGTCGCGCGCCTATCAACGAGCGTCGCGGGTGCCCGAGTCCGATCTGTTCGCGACTCAGCAACGAACCGACGCGAGCAACTCGCAGCTGTGGCGAGCGAATCGGCGGCGACTGGATCTTGAGCAGATGCGCGACACGCTGCTGGCCGTCACCGGCGAATTGGACAACACAATGTTCGGTCGCCCGACCGTGATCACCGACGAAGCGAACCGCCGCCGCACGATCTACTCGTTTGTCGAACGCCAAAACATTCCCGCGATGGTGCAGACCTTCGACTTCGCGAACGCCGACACGAGCACCCCGCGCCGCAGCATGACAACCGTCCCGCAGCAGGCGCTCTTCGCATTGAACTCATCCTTCATGCTGGCCCGCGCCGATGCGCTCGCAAAAAGACTCGACGGAACCGAACCGCCTCAACGAGTACCGCGATTGTTTGCGTTGGTGCTGGGCCGCGAGCCAACACCGACCGAACGCGACGAATGCGACCGCTTCCTCTCCGCTGGTTCGATCGAGCAACTCGCGCAAGTGCTGTTGATGAGCAACGAACTGATGTTTGTGGATTGAAAGGGACTACCCAATGCACACCTTCCCGAACCATCTCTCCCGGCGCGAACTGTTGGCGACCGTTGGCACCGGCATCGGCCTATTGGCGCTGCCATCGTTATTACAGGCCGACACATCGAGCACTCCCGCGAATACGAGTCCGCTCGCGCCGCGCAGCCCGCACTTCGCCGCGCGAGCCAAACATGTTGTGCATATCTACTTGAATGGAGGGCCGTCGCAGGTCGATACATGGGATTACCGTCCCGAGTTGCAAAAGTGGGGCGGCAAAAAGTTGCCGTTGGCAAACCTCACGACCGAACGAGAAACCGGAGTCGCGCTCGCCTCGCCGTTTCAGTTCCAGCAGTACGGTGACAGCGGATTATGGTGCAGCGAGGTCTTTCAAAAGACCGCCAGTCAGCATGCCGATCGTCTCTGCGTCATCAAGTCGGTCTATGCCAACACGCCCAATCACGAGCAGAGCATGCGGCTGATGAATACCGGCGACGAGCGGCTCTCGCGCCCGAGCTACGGTTCCTGGCTGACGTACGGCCTCGGTTGCGAGAATCAAAATCTGCCCGGCTTCGTGACAATGTGTCCCGGCTTGCCCGTCGCGGATTCCTCGAACTGGCGCAGCGCGTTTCTGCCCGGCATCTATCAAGGGACGTATCTCGACACGCGCAAGACGAAGGTCACGGAACTCCTCGCGAACATTCAGAGCCCGCGCACGCCTCAAGCCGATCAGCGGCGGCAGCTCGATTTGTTGGCGAGCCTCAATCGTCAGCATCAGGCCACTCGCCGCGACGACGCGAATCTCGAAGCGCGGATTCAATCGTTCGAGCTGGCGTATCGCATGCAGATGGATGCGACCGATGCTCTCGACATCTCGCAAGAAACGCAGGCGACTCAAGACCTCTACAATTCCAACACGCTTCACGGTCGGCAACTGCTGATCGCGCGGCGTTTGATTGAACGGGGTGTGCGAGTGGTCCAGTGTTATCACGGCGACGTGCAACCGTGGGACTCGCACAGCAACCTCGCCGCTGAGCATCGCAAACTCGGCCACGAAATCGACGGCCCGATCGCCGCGCTGTTGACGGACCTTGCTCAACGAGGCTTGCTCGACGAGACACTTGTGATTTGTGGTGGCGAGTTCGGCCGCACTCCGGTAGTTGAGATCCCGATCGGCGGCGGTAACCCGACGGGTCGCGACCACAATCATCACGGCTTCACAATTTGGATGGCGGGTGGTGGCATCAAAGGCGGCCTCGCGTATGGCTCGACCGACGACTTCGGTTTCCGCGCCGTCGAGAACCGAGTCCATGTTCACGACATCCACGCCACGATGCTGCATCTCATGGGCTTCGACCATCGTAAACTCACCTATCGCCACGCCGGACTAGACTTTCGACTGACCGGCATCGAAGAGGCTCATGTCGTGAAGGAGATTCTGGTATGACGACGTTGCGAACATCGGAGTCTTTCGGTTCTGTGGCCGTATCGCTCCGAGACTCGGCGGGGAGTTGCGGAGCAACTCCAGCACATCAAACGACTCGACAGTACTCACGATCAATTGGCCATGACTGTTACTCAGCGTTCAGCGTCGTGTGTCTGTTCGTGATGACACACGACGCGCGGGCGGATTTCGTTTCGACAACGAACCAAGTCCCGATGCGGGACGGCATCAAACTCGCGACTGATGTGTATCGCGATGACGCGGGAACACCGGCTCCGGTTGTCCTCATTCGCACGCCATACGATCGCACAAAACAGAAGTCGATCGGCGAGCGGTGGGTCAAGGCAGGCTATGTCTTCGTGGCGCAGGATTGTCGCGGCACGCGGGCGTCGGAAGGTGCATTGGCTCCGTACAACAACGAAGGTCAGGATGGCTACGACACCATCGAATGGATTACGCGGCAGCCGTGGTGCAACGGACGAGTCGGCATGGTCGGGGGTTCGTATGTTGGAGCCGTGCAGTGGCAGGCGGCGGTGGAGAATCCGCCGGGGCTCGCCGTCATCGCTCCGCAAGCCACGTGGAGTAGTTTTTACAAGAACCTGTATTTGGGCGGCTCAGTGCGACTCGCGTTGATCACTGGCTGGATCGCGGGCAACACGCCGAAGCCCGAGAGTGTGAAACCAGCCGACATGAATGACGCTTTGATGCGTCTGCCGCTCAGTGATATCGACGAAGCGATCGGTTGGCCGATGCCGTGGCTGGATGCGTATCTCACTCATCCCGAGCCGAATGGTTTTTGGACACGGCTCGATCTGACGTCACGGTTGCCCGAACTGCAACTCCCGGCGCTGCATGTTGTGGGCTACTACGACTTCTTCTCGCGCGAGTCCGTCGACAATTTCGTGATCATGCAGAAGCAAGCCCGCGATCCAGAGACTCGCCGGCAGCAGAGACTGGTGCTCGGACCGTGGGATCATGGCACGATCGGGAAGGCGCAGGTGGCGGAAGTCGACTTTGGCTCCGACGCGGCGCTCGACATCGCGGCGATTCAGTTCGATTGGTTTGAACGTCACTTGAAGCAAGACGCTGCCGCACAGGCGAAGCCGTTTCCGCCGGTGCGCTATTTCTCGATGGGAGACAATGTGTGGCGCGATGCGCAGCAGTGGCCGCCGGAAGGTGTCACCCCAACATCGTTCTTCCTTCACTCCGACGGCAAGGCCAACACGCGCAATGGAACCGGTCGGCTTTCGCGTGAAGCTCCGACGACGGAGCAGCCCGCCGATACCTTCCGCGCCGATCCCGCGAATCCAGTGCCTGCTTGCCCGGTCACGGCGACGCGACCGATCAAAGCCGCCGTGTGGGGACCGGTCGATCAAACCGCGCTCGAAGACCGCGACGACGTGCTCGTCTACAGTACGGGTCCGCTCGCCGAACCGCTCACCTTCGCCGGTAATGTGGAAGCGAAACTACACGTCAGCACCGACACACTCGACGCCGACTGGGCCGTGAAGTTGGTCGCTGTTCGCCCCGACGGATTTGCTCAGAACCTCGCCACCGGAATTCTGCGAGGTCGCTATCGCAACTCGCTGCTCAAGCCGGAGCTGATGAAGCCCGGTCATGTTTACGAGATCACCGTCGATCTGGGCCCGTGTGCCGCGACGATCGCCAAAGATCACCAACTGCGAGTCGACATCTGCGGTTCGCTCTTCCCGCTCCACGACCGCAATCCCAACACCGCCGAAGGCATCTTCAGCAGCCAAACCGCTGTCGCGACCGAACAAGTACATCACCGCCTCGATGCGTTGTCGCGGCTCATCCTCCCGACATCCTCATCGAGTAAGAAGTAATCCATGAGCGTGTGCCACCCATCGGGCCGCTGGTAGGAAACTGGATTTTCTGGGGGAGGGGTTTAGATTCCTCAATGCTGAGATCGGGGAAGGTGTCGTCGGTGATGGCACTTTTTTGGCATGGTCGTGTGTGTGAGGTTATTCGCCGATGACGCGGACGGTGGTGAGCGACTTGATGAGGCTGTGGTCTTCCCATTTCCAGACGACCCGCTTGTCCTTGTCGTGAGTGACCTCAATGGCATGAGCGCCCTGGCCTTCCTTGCCGCGCATGAAGTTACCGATGAGCAGGTTTCCGTTCTTGAGCTGCTGAAGACTGGAGATCCAGGTGAGGTTCAAATCCGGCGCATCCTTGTCGCTGAACTCCCACACGATCTGTTTGTCTGGTGTGACCTCGATCAAACGCTTCTGCGTGCCACAGCAGATGAGCGTGTTGCCATTGGCGAGCCGCTGTGCTTCGCCAGTGTTGGTGACGTCGGTGTATTCCCACACGACCTTGCCGTCCGGGTCCACCTCGCGCACCGCGCCCTCGCCTTCATGCGCGGCGAGGATGTTGCCGTTCGCGAGCTTGTGAACGTTGCGCACCTGAAGGTGAAAGCCCTTCACGTTCGTGTTCAGCGGAGTGACATGCACGACCTCGCCCTTGGGATTCACTTCCACGGCCTGACAAGGCTCCTGCTCAGCGACCAGTGTGTTTCCGTTTATCAGGCGTTCACAACCGAAGACCTGATGCGAGTTGCTGACGTAATCGAACACCGTCTCGCTGCGCGAAGTGATCTCACGCACTCCCGTGGGTGTGCCGCCGTAACCGAAGAGAATATTTCCATTTGGCAGCACCTGGAAGATGACCGTGGTGCTCGGTGGCTTGAATTCCCAGACCATCTTCCCATCGGCATCGAGTTCGACGAAGCGGTTCGGCCCCTTGCCATACTCGGTGAAGAGGATGCGGTGTTTGACGGGCTTGTCTGCGGCGGAGCTTCGCGTGCCAAAAGGCAAAGCGAAGGCGAGAAGGACAACAAGGAGTCGAGTGGTTTGGTTCATTGGCTGTCTTGATTTGGATTGCGAGATATGGATGCACCTCAGCCGCGACTGAGGCGGTAAGGCAAGGCAATGGGCAGGTGACTTTTTGCCAATACGACGGTCTTCCAGTCCGTCGTACCAACAGGTCAGTGTTTCTCAAGAATGAACACAGAAAACTCAGCATCCATGTCGAACTCGCGATGGCTACTCGCGGCCCTCGAAGCGTTCTTCTTGCGGCAGCGCCTCGACTTTCCATGTGGCGGGGTAGAAGCGCACGACGCGCTTCGGGCGGTAGCCTTCAAGCAACATGCCGCATTTCACTTTGATCTGCACGCCGCTGCAGCCGGGAGCCACGGGGACCTTGCCGAACTCGATGATGTTCCCGCCTTTGCAATCATTGACGGGGTCGTAGGTCAGCAGGCATTCTCGCGAGACGGCGATGCCCCCCTTGGGCGCCTTCGGATCATCTTCGGGAAAGGAGAACGGCCAGCCTTGCGGCTCCTCGTTGAGGCCCTTGAGTTCGGCAAAGAGTTGGGAATCCACACCGTCGAATAACGTGATCGTCACGATCTGCTTCTTGTCGTTCACGGCGGTCACATACCCGGCGAGGCCTCGCTCGCGGATGTGGCTGCGATGTACCTCCCGTTGATGCTCGGTCGCCAGCGAACGACTTTCTTCGTCGAGCCAGATGGCGGTGATGCGCCGCGGGCCGTAGAGCGTGGCCCACGTGAGGTTGAAGAGCACGGTCTGCCCGGCTTGCAGCGACTTCACGGTGCTGAAGCCGTTCCCTTGGAACACGCGCGTGCTGCCCTGCAAACCGAAGGTCTTCGCCTTGCCATCGCCCACGGGTTGGCCGTTCTCGATGAGCGTGACGCTGAGCTTCTTCTTGTCGAGATCCACGCTCTCGATTTTCCAGTGGTGCTTCTGCCGTGCGTGGAAGGTGAAATCGTCCTCCAAGCGGAGGCAGCGCCGGAACTCCCATTCGTCCGTTTTGCGACTGTTCGAGGTTTCAGGCAGCGGCGTCTTTTCGTTTGGATCTCTCAGGTAAAACAATCCCTGCATTTGGGTGCCGAGCGGGATGTCCTGCAACGCGGCCGGCGCGCCGTGATACCAGACCGAACCGTAAGGCAGCAGGCCCGCTCCCAGCGGCAGATCGTGAAAACCCGCCTGCTGGCTGTCATTGCGATCCACGATCATCTGGAACCAGCGTTCCAGATGATCGACCTGAATCAACTCACCCGAGACCGCATGCGCCGATCCCTCGGGAGGGAACTCGCCATCGACGAGCTGATAACAGTCCGGCTTGTCGTCGGGCTTGCGGTCCTTCGGATTGACTCGCTTCTCAGTCGTCTTCACCGGACCATCGGCATCGGTACGAAACCGCGACTTGCCCTCGGCGTGGAGGACGGCGAACGAAATGACACAACAGAAGAAGATGAAGGGCCGCATCGTTGTTTGTTCTTACGTTCTTGGTTTGAAGTGGCACGAACGAAACTCGCATCAGTTGCTGAACGTGACTTCGACCTTCGGCAGCAAGGCTTTGAGTTTCGCCTGGGTCTCCGGGCTGAAGGGTTTCTTTTTGGTTGAAACGAGCCACAGAGATTTCAGGAAGGAGAAGCCCCGCAATTGCGGCAAGCGCTCGTCGGGCAGGTCGTCGAGTCCGATGGAGAGTTCTTCGATCTGGGTCGCACTGGCGAGCGCGGCGAGATCCGCATCGGAGAGTGGAACGCCTACCAACTTCAACCGTCGCAACGTGGGGATGGATTTGACCGAGGCGATGGCGTCCGAGGCCGGGGTGTTCACGCCGTATTCGAGCGCCGCATACTCAATCGGCAACTCGCCCAAGTGCTTGAGCAGGCCAGCAGTGGCCTTCGAGCAGCTGATCTCCATGCCTTTCAGTTTTTTCAGTTTTTTCACGTGATCGGCACTGGCATCAGTGATGAGTTGGGAGTGCCATAGCTTGATGAACTCAAGGTTGCGGAAGTTTTCACAAACGTAGCCGAACCCTTCGTCATCAAGGCTGTTGCTATGGAAATTGATATTTTTGAGTTTGGTCCATCCCTTGAACTTGGCGAAGAAATGGCCGGGGAAACGAGCCCCCCGCGGCGAGAAAAACTCCAGGTTTTTCAGGCTGGCCAGCTGTTCCCAACCCGTATCGGTGGCAGCGCCAAAATAGGCCAGCTCGAGATGGGTGAGATGAGGACACTCGGTGAGCCGCTGGAGCTGAGCGAGGCTGGCATCCCCCAGTCTGCCGAAGCCACTCACGTGCAGGTTATTCAAGTTCTTGAGCTTGAGCAGCGGAGCTACCCAGGAGTCCTGGATTCCCGATGCTTCGAGCTTGACGGCCTCCAGTGAGGGAATGTGCCCAAGGTGCTCGATGAAGGCGGCGTTGTAGGGATCTTCGTTTTCCTTGCGATGGTCGTGGGCTTTCCCGCCCAGGATGCTGGTGCTGACCTGCGTGAGCGTGTCAAAGATCGGGAGGTCGCCTCCCGCCGCTTTCTTCAATGCCTCGGGTGTGGTGTTGATCTTCGTGAATGTGCCCGGCGCTTTCTCGATGGTGGCAATGACCGCCGCCACATGCGGGTGCCGCTCGGCAGCAGCGATGATGGCATCGGCGTGCCCGGAGAGCGCCTGCTTCAAAGCCGCATCGGTCGTGGCGGCGATGACGGCATCGAGATCGGCGCGGGAGGTGACTTTGGAAAGGTCAGGTGCAGCAGTGCTTGTTGCGGCGAGAGTGACGAGGTCTGAAATCTCGGCGTCCCAGGTCAGGCTTGCTGCCTTTTTCAAATCACCCTCGTTGGTGATTCGGTAGGCCGTGAGGGTCGCCCCATTGTAGGCGGAAACGAGGAGATGCTTGGCGTCTGGAGACAGCGCCAGCCCCCACGGAATCTTGTCCGCCTGTGTCAACCCGAGTAACTCGGCCTGCCCGTCTTCTTTCACCCGGTAGCGGGCAATCCGATCAAAATCTTGGCTGTGTCCCCGCAGTCCGGCGAAGATGAACCTGCCGTCCGGCGTGATCTCCAGGTCGGAAGCACTGAGGCCCTCCTTCGACATTCCCTCTGGCAGAATCGCAATGTCCTGCTTCAGAGCGAGCTGACCGTCGGGGCGCCGCTCGTACGTGGAGAGGCCGATGCCTTGCTCGTTCGTGAAATAGACCATCGGCAACCTCGGGTGATAGACGAGGTGGCGCGGGCCCGTGCCGACCGGTGGATTCGCATTGGCCGGAGCGAGCGGCGTGACAGTCCCTGAGGTCGCATCGAAGCGGTATTGGAAGAGTGCCAGGTTGCCTTTCACATAGGGGATGTAGAGAAACTGGTTGTCCGGCGAAATCAGGACGCAGTGAGCTTCCTTCTTTCCTTCATCGACCGTCGCCACGGCCTTTCCCGGCAGTCCGTCTTCACCCAGGCGATAGACATTCAGCCGCCCGTTTCCATAGCTGACACCGAAAAGAAACGCACCGCTGCGGTCGAGGCTGAGGTAGGCAGCATCGTCATTCAGGTCCACGCGCTGATGGCTCGTATAGGTGCCGTTTTTCGCCAACGTCACCACCGCACCGGGCACCTTGCCCGGTGCGCTGCCGCCGCCCGCGATGTAGAGCAGCGGTTTCTTCGGGTGCGCGGCGATGACCAGACCGTTAAAACCCAGGTCCCGCTTCTCGGCCAGCTTGAGTTCCAATCCTCCGTCCTTCTTGGGGACGGCGTCAACGATCCAAAGGGTTTGCGTCTTGCTGGCAGGCGCATAGACGCGAAACGGTTCTGCGGCGAGGCTCGCGGCGGACATGCCGAAGCCAAGCAGAGCGGTGAGGGTAGTGAGTTTCATGTTCTTGGTTCTTGGTTCGGCAGAGTGATCGAGGTGCGGATGTGTTTCAAAGGTCGTGGCGGTATCCCACGTCATTTTGCGGCGGGAGCGAACTTGAGGGTGCCCCAGGTGTGGGGCAGAAGTTCGGCGCTGCCGGGACGGTCAACCACGCGGCTTTCACTCAGGCCGGCCCAGTGGGCGGCGCGTTCGCGAGTATCTCCGGCGGCGTTGGCGGTGCCGACGGAAACATCGAAACCAATGGTCTTCCCAGCGACATCCTTCAGGCCGAGGCTGGCCAGCGGAACGGAAACCTCGACCGTGTAGCGGATGTCGCCCTTGCCGTTCCTGGGTTCCACTTTGTAGGCGGCTTGCAGGCCGGGGACGGTGCTGATTTGGTCAAAGTGAACTTTGGCGGCGGGTGAGGTGATGGTCTGCGGGTTGGTGCCGCCAGTCTTCTTCTGCCAGAAGCCCTGGTGAAAATCGGACTCTGCTGATGCAGCATTGCGGACTCGGGCGAGCAGGACACGGACGTCGCCTTCGCGCACATCAGGACGTTGTGGCTGGGACCAGTCGGGGGCAATGGAGAAGTCCACATACGCGCCGCTAACAAAGGGCGCATACGGTAGCTCGCTGCCGCTATTCGCCGGGCCGCCAGGGTGGCTGACTTGGTGGCCGAGGTAAAGGTTCTCGGCGTCATACATCACGCTCACGCTGGCGAGCGACTGGCCGTCGAGCAGGACGAGCAGGGGGCGACTTCGGACGCCGTTCTCGACCACTCCGTCCCAGCCTTCACGACCATCGAGCTCGCCATTCACTTTCACCTTGTAAGTGCCGGGAGTGTTTGCGGCGGGAGTGGGCCAGGCGATGTGGGTGGGCTTCTCGGTGGGGGCGATGCCATCGGGATCCCAGGGCTTCGCGCGTTCCGCATCCGCTTTCGAGAGAGAGACCTTGGCGGCGGCGATCGGCTTGAAAGTGGGAACGGTGACTTCGTGAACGGCGCAGGCGGTGTCGTTGACGAGGGTGTAGAGCTTGCCATCGGCCTCGTGGATGCCGTTGCCCATCATTTCGACATAGATGCCATCCTCATCCATGGTGCTATCGCCGGCGTCGTGAAACAGGCGGCCGACATAGAAGCCGTCCTTGTGCCAGACCCAGGTCATGCTCATCGCGTCGGAGACAAAAAGGCAGTCGCGGGCAATGCCGCCAAGATGCATGGGGTTATACATCTGACCGGGCTGGGCGAGGCCAGGGGCACGGCGGCCGACGGTCCACTCGATTGTGCCGTCAGAGTTCCAGGCGGCGAGTTTCTTCCGCCAGTTGCGACTGGCCCACCAGCCTTCGCCATCAATTCCCGGCAACCGCAAGCCTGTCGGAGCTGCGGGGTCGAGGAGCGCGTAGCGCGAACCATCCCTGCTCACCGATCCCAGGACCGAGACGTGGCCGGGTTTCTTGGTGCCGTCGCCGCCGAGGAAGTTGGGGATTTGGTCTGCACCAAGGATTTCGACAGCGGACCAATCGAAGACGGGAGCACCGCTCGGCAACCACTCGCGCGGGGCGAGGCGAGCCGGCGCACCCGCAATGAAAAGGCTAACCGAGCCATCGGGTTGAAGCGAGCCGCTGTCAACACGGGAGAAGGGCGCAAGCTTGAGGTTGTTCTCGGTGATCTTGATTTCATTGGGCTGCATCTGGCCATCACCGTTGCGGTCAGCCCACGTCATCCAGCGGTTCGGGCCAGTCTGGTCATAATTGGCGAGCCACTCGCCCTCGGCGTTCTTCTCTTGAAGGTGGTGATAGCCGATCATGGCGACTGGCTTCGGCGGCGCGTCCGGCGTGACAAGATAGATCGCGCCCTCACCGTTGCCGCTGGATTGCATCATGTAGAGACGTCCGTTGATGGCAGCCAGATTGTCGGAATAACTGAAGACAGGCCAGCGACCCTTCTTTTCGGGATAGGCCTTCTCCAGCGGAAATCCGCCGTGGGTGAAGCTTTGATAGGTCCCTTGGGCGGGGTCGTAGCTGCGCTCGACCGTGAGTTCGTAAAACCAGGACGGGTTCCAGGTCCCGCCAGCGAAATCGACTTCATAGGCATAGATGCCGGGAGGCGAATCGTCGAAGGTGTCGTGGACAGAAATCAGCTCGTTCGGGTTCGCGGGATTGACCACGTCGGAGGTGTGCTGGATTTTCCGGCAGAACCACTGTTTGACGAGCTTGCCATCGGGCGACCAGACGCTGTTACGTTTGAATCCCGTGGCGACGTCATTAACCCAGACGCGCCCGCTGGAATCGACGGCGATGCCGGAGATGTCGCCGAAGCCATCCTGATTGAAGCGGCCTTCCAACGGCGATCCGCCCGCGACGCCGATGCGACGAAGCGGTTTCCCTGCGGGGTTGAAGACGTGAATTTGCCGGGTGCCTGCATCGGCGACGCGGGTTCCGCCAACCAGGGTTCCTTCGCGAGTAATGTCCGCACCGGAATCGCCGATATAGAAGTTCCCCTGCGAATCCACGGCGAGCGAGCTTGGATTCTTTAATTCGCCGCCGTCCATCACCGTGGCCTCAACTTTGCCTTCCGCTGAGAGTCGAAGGAGTTTCGTTCCACTCACGACGAATAACTTTCCGTCGCGGAAGGCGAGCCCTCGGGGAGTTGGCATCTCGATTTTCGTCACCTTGCCATCGGCGCGGCTCACGAGAAACAACGCATTGTCATGGGGAACGGACACGTAAACCGTGGTGTCGGAGAGCGTCATGCCTTCGGTGTAGGCGACGGAGCGGTGACGCCAGCGGCCGTGCTGCGTGGTCGTCGGTGTGATGGGCAGGGCGGCGAGGATCTTGCCGCGGGGCTCGTCGATGTTGTAGGCGGCGAGCTCCAGCTTTTCGTTGTAGTAGATGGCGACATAGATCTGCTTGTTATCCATCGCGGCGGAACTGCGCTGATCCCAGGGATAAAAGGAGAAGTAGCGGCGGAGGATGTTGCCCTCCAAGTCAACTCGCTGAAGTCCAGTGATGTTGTTGTCCTCGACGCAACCGAAGACCATCATCACGGAGTCGTGGTTGGCGGCGATTCCGGTTCCAAGGTTCGCACCCCAGTCCCCTTTCCCATCAGGCGTTCGGTAAGGCGGGTTCCCGGAACGCCCGACGGTCATGCGATATTTGAGCGAGGGCGACGTGTCGAAGAACAGGCCCTTCACGCTGTAATCGCCGGGCGGACAAACGCGACCGAGGTCATCGGTGCCGTCCCAGGTGACCGAACTCTTGCCCGCCTTCACCGGCAACGCAGACATCAAGCTGCGCACGAGTTGTCCCTTCTCGTCCGAAAGCGTGAGACTGAGGAAGCCATCAGCCGGAGCTGAGTAAGCCACCGGGATGGCAACATCCGGCGGCGGATCCGCGCAGGTCATGGTGGCCGAGAGCGAAAGCGCGGCCAAGGCGGTGGCGAGGAGTGTGAGATTGCGTTTCATGGTTCGACGGTCGATCAGCCAGGATTGGGAGAGATAGTTCATGGTTTATCCTTGGGCTGGTGGTTTTGGTTTTTGGGGGGCTTGCTACGTTGTGTGACTGGGATCAGACCCGGTTGTAACCGTTCACGCCACGGCGTAGCCGGGGCAGCAGATTACTCCAAGGAGTTTGCTTTCGCGCCCGCCGCACCGGAAACGGTTCTGCGGCGAGGCTCGCGGCGGACATGCCGAAGCCAAGCAGAGCGGTGAGGATGGTGAGTTTCATGTTTATGGTTCTTGGTTGCTGGTTGCTGGTTGTTCGAGGGGCGTGACTCGACGTTCTTGGCGACGGAACCGGCGCAGCCACGACTCATGTTCCTCGGCGATCGCCGCGATCTCCTCCCAATCGTCGCCGCCACACAACACGCCAACGAAGGCCATGACCAGCACCTCCATCAACGGATACAGAGTTCGCCCCGGCACATGCGGGTCCGAAACGCCGCCAAAATGTTCCTTCATCGAGTCCATCACATCCGCTTCCGTGCGCATGCCCGACAACCTCCGCAACGAAACCCATTCGCTGTTTCATCCCTAAAACGGCCGCTCTCGACAGACCCGCATTCCAGAAACCCCTTTCACGCAATACCTAGTGGACTCGTTTTGGTGCGTTCGCCCTGCCGTTGGAGGGCTTCTCGTTGCGCGTCTGCCGTCTCTCTCGATCAGGGACAAACTCGGGACACTTGGTTGTTTCCACGCGGATCATGGGGCTGACGGAGTGCATCAGAGTCAGTCCTCATCACCATTCCACAACGGGAGAGACGGGGTTGTGAAACGTGCTGGTCGGGCCGTGCCAGTCGAGTTGGATGAGGCCGGTCGGGCCGTTGCGGTTCTTCGCGATGTCGATGCTGGCCACGGTGTCCGATTGGTCGGTCGATCCCTTGTTCGGCCGCCAGAGCAACCACGTCTGATCGGCGTCTTGTCCGATCGTGCCTAACTCACGCAGGTCGCTCAGTCGCGGGCGGGCATCGGGGCGGTTCTCGACTTGGCGGTTGAGTTGCGACAGCACGGTCACGCAAACGTTGCAAGCCATCGCCACTTGCTTGAGCTTGCGACTCGACGACGCGACCTGTTGTTCTCGGATCACGCTTGGGGCATCTGGCGGGACGAGTTGCAGATAGTCCACGATCACGACCTGCGGCTCCTTGCGAGCCGCCAGTCGAATCGTCGCCACCAGCTTGCCGATGTCGTGGCCGGAGTCGTCGATTTGGATTGGCCAGCCACCCACTTCGTTGAACACGTCGCGCAGTATGTTCGGGCTGGAGCGGAGCGACTCCCACGGCGTCCCAGCTCGACTGCTGAGCAGACGCTGGGTGATCTCTTTGGCCGGTTGCTCATACGTCGCCATCAGCACGTCGGAGCCGTTCCGCGCAACAGTCAACAACACGCCACAAGCCAGGGCGGTCTTCCCCATCGAAGGGCGCGCCGCAATCACGACCACGGCACCGGGACGCAAGCCGCCGGTCAGATGGTCGATGGCGTCGAAGCCGGTCGGAATCCCCTCGTCGGCCTGTTCGGAATTGGCCAGCACGGTGAGCAGGATGTCACCAATCGACTTCGGCCCGCCGACGATGCCACCCTCGATGAGTCCGTGCAGTTGCGTCTCAGCCGCGTTCAACACGTCGTCGGCCGCTTGCGTCTTGTCGTGTGCGTTGGCCATCAGGTCGCGACCGAGGTTGACCGCGGCGCGGCGTCGTGAGAGTTCCAGCACCTGCTTCGCGTAGGTTTCAGTGTGTGCCGTGCGAGGCACCGCGTTGAGCAATTCCATCAGATACGGCGGTCCACCGATGTCAGTCAGTTCGCCGCGCGACTCCAATGCATTGGCCACCGTCTCGACATCGACCGGCGCGTTGCTGTCGCACAAGTCGTTGAGAACACGTTGCACCGTCGCATGAATGTCGCTGTAGAAGTCCTCGGGCTTGAGGATCGCTCTCACGCCGTCGATCTGCCCGGAGTCGAGCAGCTCGCCACCGAGGACGCAGCGCTCCACCTGCAAGTTCTGCGGCGGGAACGGCGTTCTTCGCCGCGTCCTCAGCAGCGGCCTTCGCGCGCGCCTCTGCTTCCAACGCCGCCTTGGCTTCGCGAATCTTCGCGAGGCGAGACTCGCGTCGTTGCAGTTCGTCGGGCAGTTCATTGCCGCGACGGTTCGATCCCTGTTGAGCGTCTTCGGCCTGATCTTCGGCCTCCGCCTAAGCCCGCAGTTCACAAATCTCCTGCTGCAACCGGACCTCCTCGGTCTGCATGCGGTCGTAACTCATGGCCTTGTGTCGCGACGCATTCGCTTTGATCTTCGTCCCGTCCAACGCCAGCCGTCCCACCTTGAGCAGCCCCGACGCCGACGCCAGTCGCAACACTTCGACGAACAGCTTCTCAAACGCGGCGACGTGACGACGACGAAATTCACGGATCGCGTGCCGGTGTTTTTCTACGAAGACAGGCCGGCGTGTCTTCCCCGACGATCACGCGACACGCCACGTCCTGCTCGCACCGCTGCATGATCTTCCGCGACGAACGAGTCCCCGTCGCGTAGTTGAAGAGCAAAAGCGTCAACATCATCCGTGGATGAAACGGCGGAAAGCCTCGCCGTTCCCGCTCGTAGTGCGACGTGATGGCACTGATGCCGAGCTCCCGCACGGCATCCATCAAGAAGTAAACCAGATGCCCCTCCGGCAACCAGTCCTCCGGCGAAGGGGGCAGCAACCACGCCTGATCCGGCCGCCACGCCCGATAAGTCTTCTCGCTCACAACCAACTTCCCTGCAAACCATCAACAACCGCTCTAACACCGACAACCGCTCCAGAGACACCGAAAATTCGAGCGGCCCTGTAGCAACCTCGATCGCTAATTACCAAGACAGACTCGTAGCTGCCGCAGAAGGCTCTGTCTATCAAACTGTCGGCGACACTTGGGCCATCGCGGTTGGGAACTGTTCCATGTCCGGCTATCATCCCTTTGTGTGAAAGC
>CAMAYU010000129.1 GCA_945862235.1 Schlesneria paludicola DSM 18645 | reverse complement strand
CGGCACCGGGGTGAACTTTCAGGATCGGATCGCGTGCGGCGTTGGCCAGTGCGGTGGCGGCCTTGAGAGATTCAGGGGCCAGTTCCGCCAGCGAGTACGTGGCGAGCCAGCGGACGTTTTCATCGCGGTCACTCAGGCAACCGAGCTGCGTTTCGAGTGAGCGATACGACCATTGGTCGTGCCGAATGAGGACTTCGACCGCGTGCAGGCGGGACACAAGCTCAACAGCGCGACGGCGCTGGGCCTCGCCGCTGCAATCGCAGCGGGACTGGCTGGCGCCGGGGGAATTTCGGATGGATTCCGCCAGCATCCATCGCTCAAACAGTGAGTCCGACAGCAAACTAGAAATCGCCGACCAGTCTTTGCCAAGACTGATCGACAATTCATGGACACACTCCCCTTCAGACCTTCAATCCGAACGTTGTCAGAAGTGCCTCATGAGCCTTGGCCGCATCCTTGGGAGCGACCACGACGCTGATGCGGATTTCGCTCGTGTTGACCATCTGCACGTTGACGCCTGCGTCGGCCAAGGCTCGGAACATTTTCTCGCCGACGCCGGTGTGGCTTCTCAGCCCGATCCCCATGACGGAGAGCATGGCCATGTCTTTTTCGAAGCTCACCTTGGTGCCGGGCCAGCGTTCGGTCAGTTCGCGCAGGAGGAGCAGACAGCTTTCCAAGTCACCGCGCGGGACGGTGAAGCTGAGGTCGGCTTGTTGGCCTTGGCTGATGTTCTGGACGATCAGATCGACCATCACGCCCCCTTCGGCCACGGCGGCGAAGACTTCGGCCGCGACGCCCGGATGATCGGCGACGTGTCGCACCGTCACGCGAGACTGCTCGGTATCGAGCTGCACTTCGCTGACGACGATGTCTTCCATGCTCGCCAAGCGCGAGACGACATCTTGTTCGAGTTCGTCGCGTGAGACATCGTTCGCCGCGTGATCGTTCTCTTGGCGATAGCCGATACTCGGCGGGGCGGCGAACTCTTGGTCGAGGTTGAAGCCTTCGTGAACGGCCAGCAGCGCTGCTTCCTTTTGATCGCGATCGACCAGTACCGAGATTTTGATCTCGCTGGTCGTGATCATCTGGATGTTGATCCCTCTGTCCGAGAGGGACTTGAACATCTGAGCCGCCACGCCTGTATGTGTTCTCATCCCCGCACCGACCACGGAAATCTTGGCGATGTTCGTCCCGTGATGAACCTCACCCGCTCCCAGCGACTGGACCGCTTGTTGAGCCGCCGTGAGGGCCTCGGCCAAATCATCCTGCGGCACAGTGAACGAGACTTCGGCGATCGCTCCCTCCGCCACGTCTTGAATGACCATGTCGATCGGAATCTTGCGTTCGGCCATCTTGCTGAACAGCGCGGCCAGCACGCCAGGCCGATCGGGCAGCTTCCGCAGCGCGACGATGGCTTCGCTCTTCACAAGAGCCACGCCCGAAACCATCGGGACGTTCTCGTCTTCTTGCAGCGGCGCGATGAGCGTTCCTTCGCCGGTCGTGTACGCGGGACGAATGAGCAGCTTGACGCGGTACTTCTTCGCGAACTCAATCGACCGCGAGTGCATCTTGCCGCCACCGAGGCTCGTCAGTTCCAGCATCTCGTCGTAGGAGATGCGGTTCATTTTGCGAGCCGCCTTCACCAGCCGAGGGTCGGTCGTGTAGATGCCGTCCACGTCGGTGTAGATTTCGCAGACATCGGCTTGCAGCACGGCAGCCAACGCGGTGGCGGTCGTATCGCTCCCGCCGCGACCGAGCGTCGTGATGTTGAAGTCGTCGTCGATCCCTTGGAATCCAGCGGCCACGACGATCTTGCCTTCGTCGAGCGCCTTTCGAATTCGATCTGTCTTAATGCGGCGGATGCGGGCCTTCGTGTAGGTCGAGTCCGTCAGGATACCGATCTGATAGCCGGTCAGACTGATCGCCGGCTCGCCCAGCGCCTGGACGGCCATCGCGACGAGAGCCACCGATTCCTGCTCACCCGTGGCGAGGAGCATGTCCATCTCGCGCGGTGGGGGATGATCGCCGATCTGCTTGGCCAGTTCGATCAGCTCGTCGGTCTTGTCGCCGCGTGCGCTGATGACCATCACCACTTGATTGCCCGCCCGCTTGGCGTCCACCGCCCGCTGAGCCGCTGCCATAATCCGTCGAGCATCCGCCACGCTCGACCCACCAAACTTCTGCACGATCAACGCCACGTTGCCAATCCTCACTGAGGTTGCCAGCCATAAAAAGAGGCCGTCCGCCAAGAAAGATCTGCCTACCGCAGAGCCGCTTCCTCAGCGGCGGTCACACGATAGCAGCGGACCACTGGCTTGTCAGTTCGCCGGCTTGTGCGGATCACCAATGAAAAAAGCCGTCGCACGGAACAAGCATCCATGCGACGGCCTCAATTCACATTGACGAAACTCTCACTCGACCCCGGTTAGTTATCCAAGAACAGCCGCTTGAAGGCACGGGAAACGTTTTGCATCGTACTTTCGTTGCCCAAACGTTCCTGTTTCAGCCATTTCAGTGGGAACTCATCCGGAACACGTTCGTTGCTGATGCGGTAAGTATCTTCCCAGACCATGATTCCCAGCAGGCACTCTTCGACGAGAGTGTCTTCATCCTTCAGCTCTTCGTAGCCCTTCTTGTGCAAGACCGCATCAAACGTCGTCATCCCGGACAGGGCCGAGGCACGAGCCTTCTCCAATTCTTGCTTGCGGTAGAACTGGTTGGCTTCGTACAGGTCGCGGTGTGCTTCCGAGGTCTCACGATCTGCTTCCGCGTTCCCGCGCATGCGCCAGTAGTAATAGTTGACCATCCGGCGGTAGGACTCGACGGCACGAGTCAGCTTCACAGCATCGTCGGGAGACTTCACGAACGCCTTAATGTCTTCACGATTCATTTCCAATTGGATGTCGAACAGTTCGTCGGCAATCGAAACACGGAACGTTTCCTTGCCGTACTTTTGGGTCCAGTCGTTCAGCGCCAGTTGCCAAGCTTCGCGTGTCTCTTCGCCGAACTTGCCGTCCTTTTGCAGCACCATGGCGTAGTCGAACTGGCAGCGGGCGGGCATCGAGCGGAACAGACTGCGATCCAAGATGTGCTGCGGACGGGTCTCTTCCTTGATACAGGCCAGCTCCGCAGCCGCCTTGGCGGCGAGGTAGCTATCGAGGTCATCGGGATTGAACTCAGGATCGATACCGCCGTTGAACTTCGGATCCGGATCGTTCCGGAAGTACTTGCGGTAGTCTTTCGACTCATCCGCGATCCCAATCTTCTTTTGCAGGACGTTGGCCACGTGATATTGCAGGTGCGTCGATTTGCGGTTGCGCTCGACCCCGCGCTTGAGGAACTTGCCGCCGGCCTTCACCCAGTAGTAACGGTCGGGAACGGCATCCCATTCAGCCGATGTGTTGAACGCCAGGTTCCAGCCGTTGAACTCCCACACTTTTTCAAAGTGAGGTTGCAGACGCACGATCGACTCGGTGACCGCCTGCATTTCGGCCCAGCGTTTCATGTCCTTCTGCTTGTCGAGATCGACCCACAGCAGATTGACCGCGACGCCGCGCATTCCGAGCAGAACCAAGTTCATTGCGGCACTGGACGGATCGACATCGCCAAGGTCGCTTTCGCCCAACTCATATTGCGAGCGAAGCTGAGCCAGCTTGCCACCCGAGCCCGCTTTGCCGTCGGACGGCAGGCCCAGCCAGATGATGGGGATCAGGAGAAGCACGATCCCGCCGAGATACGTCAGCTTGCGGGATTGAGCGGTGGTCATGTTGTTCATTTGGACTCCAATTCACGAATCCGCAGTGCGAAGTATCCCAACAGCACGCACGGGACCAAGTAGCCCAGCGTCACCAAGATGCTCGGGACGACGGAGGCATCCCACGGGACATCGAACCCGTTCGAGACATAGTCAGACATGTTGAAGTACTGCAACCGAGGAATGACTTGCTTGCAGAGCCACAGGAAGTTGGTGAGTCCGGCATCGAAGAACCTCATGCCAACGAACGCGGGGTTGTCAGGCAGGTCGGTCGTCGGGTTCATGTGAGTAATGATGCGGTAGATCGACTCCAAGAAGCCGCCCCCCTTGAACTTGCCGAAGACGAGTTCGTCCATGAAGTTGTGCGAGTCTTCTCCGCCGAGCATCAACAGGCAGGAAGTGAGTACTGCCGCAATCGGCCCCTTGAGGAACGTGCTGGCCGTGACGCTCATAATCGTCACGAGGATCAGTAGCAGCTCGATACCCAGCACGGCCTTCGCATAGCCAATGTAAAACGGTTGATCGGGCCGGCGGACGAACAAGTCGGGACGCGCCATCCCGAGATATTGCTCGCGGTCGATGCAGGAGACCTCCACGATGAGCGAGCCATCTTTCATCACAAAGTCATCGATCAGATCGTAGGTCTTCTCGTCACCTTCACGCCCGAGCTTGCGATTGATCTTGTCGGTCACGCCGCGGAACTCGTTGACCTGTCGCGCATCGGTAGTGAATGTCAAAGGCTGGTTCGGAGCGATCGGCTTTTCGGGATTGATGAACTTGAAGTCGAACAGCAACTGTCGCTTCATGTCACCCTTGTAGCTGCGGAAAGCGGTGAACTGATTTTCGAGGTGCAGGTTGCCTTCCGAGTCGAGAGCCGAAGCATCCATGTTTTTGAACGTCCAGATGGCTCGTGCGGCAGTGGCTCCTTCGATGTACGAGCGGAACTCCCACAGGTCGCCCGTATTGATCCCTTTGTCCGCCGGAGTTCCCGCACGATCAAGAAATGTCAGCGATCCATAAACGGGGACGCGACAGGAGAGCAGCCCTTGGTCCTTCGCGGTCTTGGGGATCTGCCGAACAATCCAGATATAGCCGACGGACGACATCACGAGCAGAACGACCGTGCCGATCAGACTGAAGCCGATCACGCGACCGAGCACGATCTCAAGTCGGCGGGCGGGCTTCGTGACGACCGTGTGCAATGATCGCAAGCGGATGTCTTCCGGGATGCCGAAGCAGCTCAACACCAGCACGACGGGCAACACCAGCCAACTGATCGCTCTCAACACGAAGCTGATGTAAACCTTGACTTGATCGTTGGTGATTTCCTTCGAGTCGCCCATGAACCAGCCCGCGAACATGAACAACAGCGCGAACACAACGAACACCGCGAGGGCTTTGCGGCGATAGGCTTCGAGGAACGTCAGTTTTGCTAGCGCTCCGATCCGACGTGGCGACAGGCTGAGGACATCGGAGATGCAGCCTGACAGTTCGCGGAGGAACAGCTTGCCACCGGCACCGCGATGGGTGACGAAGACGCTCACGGCCGAGACGGACAGCACGAGCAGTGCTAAGCCGCCCGCGATGATGAACCAAACCGGAATCGCTCCCAGCAGATATCCACCGTTAGGGAGTTTTTGGAACCAGATCAGCAATGGATGCGGGTCGAATGACATGGCAGAGGGATGCCCTCAAAACGAAGACGGATGGAAACGGACTGTAGGCTGGGGACTCCTGCCCGTCCGGCTTTGGTGCGGAAGAGCGGACGGGCAGGAGTGCCCATCCTACGGAGTTGTTCTTG
This sequence comes from Schlesneria paludicola DSM 18645, assembly GCA_945862235.1. Classification (GTDB taxonomy): domain Bacteria; phylum Planctomycetota; class Planctomycetia; order Planctomycetales; family Planctomycetaceae; genus Schlesneria; species Schlesneria paludicola_A. The sequence continues at coordinate 12,978 of CAMAYU010000129.1, read as the reverse complement.
GGCGGGACCCTATGCCCCCGACTTGCCTTCTTGCACGAGTCGATGGCCGGGGCGTTCGCGGCTTTCCTGCACGGTCTTCAGGAACAGGTCTTCAAGGTTCGCGGTCGGTTGATCGACCTTCAGAACGTTCGCGCCGTGCTTCTTGATAACCGCTTCAATGTCCCGGATCGCCTCGGGACTTAGCTTGGAACTCAGGATTTGTGTCTCGTCTTGAGCCTTGAGCAACTCATCGACGCGGCCCATGACCTTCAGTTCGCCACCGTACAGAATCGCGATGCGGTCGCACACGTCCTGCACGTCCGCCAGCAGGTGGCTGCACATCAGCACGGTCTTTCCCTGCTTCTTCAGATCGAGAATCAGGTCTTTCATGTCGCGATTACCGAGCGGATCGAGACCGCTGGTTGGTTCGTCGAGCATGACCAAGTCGGGATCGTTGATGAGGGCCTGCGCCACACCGATGCGGCGGGTCATCCCTTTCGAGTACTCCTTCAACTGGCGGCGACGCGCTTGCGGGGCGAGCTTCACCATGTCGAGCAGCTTCTCGGCTCGTTCCTTCCGCACGCTGGCGGGCATCTTGAAGAGTCGCCCGTAAAAATCGAGCGTCTCGTGAGCGTTCAAGAAACGGTACAGATACGACTCTTCGGGGAGATATCCGATTCGTTCGTTCTTGCTCACGTCTGCGGCGGGCTTGCCGAGAATCGTGATGTCGCCCTCCGTCGGAAAGAGCAGGCCGAGCAGCAGCTTGAGGGTCGTGGTCTTGCCGGACCCGTTCGGGCCGAGCAACCCGAACACCTCTCCCTTTTTGATGTCCAAGCTCAGAGCATTGAGTGCTCGAACCTTGGGGCGACCCCAAAAGTCACGGTAGACCTTGGTGAGGTTGCGGACTTCGATGACGGACTCGTTGGATTGGCCGGGCTGGCTCATGCAGATTCCCGTTCTCGACAAGATGACTGAGAAAATTCGGACAAACACCATCTCGGCCAGCACAGGCCACCCGAGCAGACTTTAAAACAGGGCGTCCGCAGCGACAAACTTGCGACGGCGGCGAGTGTACGGCGGAAGTGGAACGGATGTTGGGAGTTGGCGGCGGCGAGCCGAAAAAAAACGTCTCTGAGGCCGCTCCCGGCATCAACCTCCCGCCAACCGGAGCTTCCGGACTCGGCAAAGCGGCGACATGGTAAGAATGGACCATCGCAGTCGCAAGCGGGTATCAGGCAACGTCCCGCATCAGAAACCCGCCCCCTTCGGAGCGTGCGCCGAGCACGTCCCCAGTGGTCGAACAGCTTGGTATTCCAGGGTTCGTCTCGTTTCACCGCGTGGGGAACGCCCCGCGCGTCCAGCGACGTTCGAGTCTGTTCCCGACCACTGCGTCAGGCGTTGTCCACGCGGTTTGAATGACGCGAGGGAAAACAACGAAACCGTGAACGGCCAGACGCTTCACACCAACTCGATGTCTTCGACCAACGGCAGGCTCGCGGTTTGCACGGGAACGACCATGTCGGCCTGCCAGAAGGCGGAGAGTTGCTGCACGATGTCGATAAACTTGTCGAATGCGAGTGGCTTGGTCAGAAGGGCTTCGACGGGGAGTTCCTTCGCACTGAACGCGTCCCCTTCGCCCGTCATCACGATCACGGGAAGTTGACGCAGCGAGGGATCGGCTCGCAAACGGGCCAGCAACTCGGTGCCATTGAGTCCCGGCAACATCAGGTCGAGCAACAGCAAGTCTGGCCGTGGGGCTTGAGCATAGACCCCTTCTCGTTGCAGGAACCGCCACGCTTCAGCCCCGTCGGTCAGCCACGTCAGCCGGTGCTGCACGCGACCGTTCTTGAGCGCTCCAATCGCAAGTCGCGCGAAAGTCAGGCTGTCTTCGACGAGCAGAATCTCCATCGGTCGGCCAACGGTGTCATGCGTCATGTCGGGAACTCGATACTCAAAGTGGAGTGACCTCGTCGAGACTTGGCGAAAGCTTCGGCAGTTCCCGACGGCGGCGGTGGCACGGCGCGGATTGTATGGAGACAACTTCGCCCATGTCAGCAATGAGTTTCTTCAAGAAGCAAGGTTCTCGAAACAAAGAACGATTGCGGCGCGATATGCCCGATTCTTTCACGAAACACTGCCTGCGCTTCCGCCAACCATCACACTGACGCTTCAATGATCGGCTGGATGACGTGCCCATGAACATCGGTTAGTCGCCGTGCGATGCCGTTGTGATAGAAGCTCAGCCGTTCGTGGTCGAGTCCTAACAAGTGCAGCGAAGTCGCGTGCAGGTCATACGAATAGCTCGGATTCTCGGCCGCTTGCCAGCCGAGGTCGTCACTCGTGCCGTGACTGCTACCTCCGCGAATTCCGCCGCCCGCGAGCCACGCGGTGAAGACGCCCGGGTTATGATCGCGTCCCTTTTGTGAACCTTGCATGAACGGTTGCCGCCCGAATTCGGACGTGCAGATCACGAGCGTCGATTCGAGCAGCCCGCGACTCTTTAAATCGGCCAGCAACGCGCTGGCTCCCGTGTCGAGGACTCGGCCCCAATAGCCGTGATCGCGGACGATGTCTTCATGACTGTCCCAGTTGGGGCGAATTTTTTTCGACGACGTGTTCTCGGCACCACAGAAGATTTGGACGAACCGCACGCCACGCTCGACCAACCGCCGCGCGAGCAAGCACTGTCGCCCGAACGGCCCGACATCGGGGTCGTCGAGTTCATACGGCGTCCGCGTCGCGGCGCTCTCACCTTCCAAGTTCACGGCATCGGGCGCGCTGAGCTGCAATCGCGCGGCGAGTTCATACGACGCGATGCGTGCCTCCAACAGCGAGTCACTCCGGTGCGAGGCATGTTCCACGTTGAGGCTTCTCAGGAACGCACGTCCTTCGCGTTCGGCATCGGACGACACGGCGCGATCAGCGGGCGGGAAGAGATCGGCGATTGCAGGCCGGTTCGCCGCCGTCTCGATGACCGTTCCTTGATGGACGGCGGGGAGAAAGCCCGCCCCCCAGTTGGCCAGCCCACCCGGCGGCAACCCGCGTGGATCGGGTAGCACGACGAACGCTGGCAGGTTCTCGCTTTCACTGCCAAGGCCATACGTCACCCACGCCCCCATGCTTGGAAAGCCCGGCCGGATGAAGCCACTGTTCGCCATGAACATCGCGGGACCATGCAACGCCGACTTGCTTTGCATCGAGTACACGAACGCCAGGTCATCGACGTGACCGGCCAATCGCGGGAAGAGGTCGCTCAACCAGCGACCGCATTCGCCGTGCTGACGAAACGGCCAGTGGCTCTTCGCATAGTTGCCGCCGATCCCCGCGAACGTCTGCTTGCCTAACTCGGGATCGAAGGGCTTGCCGTGCTGACGCTCCAGCTCGGGCTTGTAGTCCCACGTATCGACGTGACTCATCCCGCCGGGACAGAAGATTTGAATGACGTTCGTCGCACGAGCGGCTTGATGCGGCAGACGGCTCGCCAGCGGCGAACGAGGAGCGAGCGCATCTGCTCCCAGCAGAGTTCGCTCGCCAGACAACTTGCCGTCCTGATCCAACATGGCGGCGAGTGCCACGCCGCCCAATCCCCCGCCGCACTCCCACAAGAAACTGCGGCGCGACGGGGGCGAACTTTCTGGCTTCGAGAATGTATTGAGCATTGGCGTTCCTCTCGTGAAGGGCGACTTTCGACTGCGGCGTCTGCCCCCTCTTCATCCGTGCCGCGTTGCCATCTACAGCTCGATCGCTCACAGGCTAGGTAGAGAAATGGCGAGCCTTGTGTCGTTATACCTCACGCGGCCTGAAGTGAGGCATCTACCCAACGTCGGTCTTGGTGAGCTGGGTGGCGTCAGCCCCCGGACTCTTCATCACGGTGTCCGGGGGCTGACTCCCAATGGCACTCACTTTGAGCGGCACGGCGCTAGCCGCCGGTAAACGGAGTTGTGTTTCCAAGCAAAGAACCGGCGGCTAGCGCCGGGCCGCTCACGGAGTGAATGACAAAGTGAGTGCCATTGGGCTGACGCCACCCGGCTCACCAAGAAAGACTCATTGCCTATCTCGCGAAATAGAGTTGCGACTGCCTGTTGGACGTCTCGCCGTTCAAAGTCCCTCGTGCGACGTGATTAATACAGCAGAATCGTCAAAGTCCAACTCGCCATTCCCACAGGGATCCACTGACAGTTGATGATTCTGCCCAACGGAATTCGAGGGTTGAGTTGCGGTCTTCATCGCGCAGATGTCGTTTCGAGTGAAAACGGCCAACTTCCGCTCGGCCCAACCAAGTCAGTCACGGATTTACGCTCGAACCGTTCGCTCTGCCGTCGCCCCTCCAAGTGGAGTGATCAAATCCGGTCAGCACGTGTCACGTTTGGACATGGTTCAACGTGGGTCGCAACACCAAAACCTCCGTCACTTATTCGGTCAACACCGAGACCACTTGCGACGGGATTTCCGAAGACTGGAGCGATCCGGTCAACTTTCAGATCTCCAAGCTGATCAAGCTCGGCGGTCAGAGTGGGAGGCGGTCTGCGCTACTGGGCCGAATCGTCGGACAACGGCCCCGAGGGCTTGGGCTGCCGCAATTTGGGGCCGGTGCTGGCCGGTCAGACGTGGTCCACATTCATGGATGAAGCCGTGATGCCGGATCTCGTGGACTTTGAACGTCCAACGGGAGCGCTGCTGACTCGGCGCGGGTTGTTGCGCTGGACTCAGCCGCTCAGCGCGATCGAGGGATTGGAATACTCGCTGGCGGTGGAAGACCCGTCGCCCGCGTTCACCTCGACGGCGGGAACTTTCGAGAATGCGCTGCCCGACTTCATTGGACGGCTTCGGTATCAGAGAGATTCCGCGCAGGCGCAGTGGGCCGGATTCGCGACCAAGGCCAGCTTTGATCCGACGGTCGGCGCGGACAGCGAGGCGACGGCTTGGGGAGTCGGTTTGTCGAGCAGCCTGAAAGTCTTCGAGTCCGACAAGATCATGGGCCAAGTCTCTTACGGCGACGGGATCGAACGCTTTCGAGGGTTCTCAAGTTACACGCTCGATGCCAGCGGTTCACTGATCGCAATTCCCGCGTTGGGGTGCTACGTCGGGTACGAACACGCTTGGTCGGACCACTGGAAGTCGGTGCTGGCCTAAAGTCGTGCGGCCGTCGATCACCCTGCGGGGACTCCCACCTCACTGAAGTCCACGGACTATTTCGCGGCAAACATCCTGTGGACTCCGGTCGAACGAGTCCGCGTAGGTCTCGAATATCTGCACGGCATTTGGGTGGACGAAGACGCCAGTCGAGGCGACGCGAATCGTTTGACGTTCGCGATCTGGTACTACCTGCCATAGCGTGGCGGATGCTGCCAGCGTCCGTGTTGCGTCCGACAATGAATCACGCCGACGCAAGCTGCGTCGGCCACGGCAGTGGCTACTTGGACTTCTCCACGACGCGATCGTTGAGCTTCTGTACCGGCCGATTGTTGGCCTTGAGGATCGTGGCGAACCGCTCGATGTATTTCTGCGGAGCACCGATCGGCTGTTTCATCACGATCCAGCGAACCTGCTCGGTACAGGGTGGGGTCGTGAATGAACCAGAGTAATTGAAGTACTCACGGCTGCGAGGCAGAAAGTCGGAGGGGTTGCGGGTGGCTTCCACCTCGGCGATTTCACCCGGTTTCTTCGGCAAGTCGTTGGCCAGCGGAAAATCCAACTCCGCCTTCTCGTCCGCGTGCACAAGCACTGCGACGACCGCGACCTGTCCCGACTTCGATTTGTGGACGAAGTGAATCTCCAACTCGAAGTGCTTGCCGTCGATCGTGTGTTCGCTTGGAGTATGCACATGGAATTGTTCGAGCGAGAACTTGTCGTCACCAACATGCAGGAAGCTGCCGGGGGCTTCGTTGTGCTGAATCGTGTGACCGTTGTTGAGTGTCGTAATCCGCTCGCGGCGATAGTCGAACTTCAGCTCAGGCAACTCGGCCACGGAAGCCTGCCTCGAGCGGATGTCGATCGGCGACTGCTGCCTTCCGCTGCTGGCCAGTCGGTACGACGGATCGAGCTTGCCCCAGAACTCCGGCCCCGTGGTGCCGGAGTAACCCCACTTTGCAGCGTGCTCATGCGGTGTCTTCGAGAAGTAGTGGTGTACGACAGGCCGATCCTCCGCCATCAGTGATTGCCCCCACAGAGTCACGGCAACGGTCAGTCCGAAAGTCTTCATCAGGCGGCTCCAGTTTGCTCAGGGTGAGATGGCATCGCGGCAGACAATCCGAGATGAAATTGCAGGCTCGATTCGCTTCAAAGTGCTGACGCTTCGAGTTTGCGGTCGAGTTCGATCATCGGTTGTTGGCTGACTTGCAGGGCACCCTCATTGACGCGATCCAAGTCCGCGATCAGGACAATCACGATCGAGAAGGCCAGTGCCAGGCAGAAACTGATCGCGATGTCGCGTGAGCCAGCCCATCCAAACTGATAGCCCACGCCGGCCATCGACAGCATCGAGACCACGTACAGCGACCACCAGATGATGTCGGGAATGTGGTACTGGCTGACGACGAAGCGTTTCGTGTGAAAGTCGATGACCTCGTTGAGGGAATCGATGAACAAGGCGTGCATCTCCGAACTGCCGTCCTCCTTCGCGACGAGGATCGCCTGCGACCACAGTTCATTCTGCAACACCTCCGAACGTCCAAGAACCTCTGGCAGCGACTGCGGCTGCTTGGCGACCTCCGCTCGGAGATGCACATAATCGCGCAGACGCTGGCGGACTTCGACACGCTCGGGGGCCGGCACCAAGCCTGCCCGCAGATAACAGGTGCCGATGGCGTTGACTTCGTCGAGCAGCAATTCCCGTCGCGTATCGAAGCGGGAGGCGGCCATTCCAAACGTGAACGCCAGAAGAAAGCCCAGCAGGCCGAGGATGCCGCCGATCACGGAGCCGATTGGAGCACTCATCTCCTTGTTGGATTGTCGCTTTCGGAAAACGGCGAGACGGTATCCGCCCTCAATGGCCGCCAGCACCAGCAGCACCGTGGCCGCGAACAACACCCACAGTGGGGTGTAATCGAGCCAAGTCTTCGTGAGCATGAGGTGTCTCTCAACAAGCAGTTACGTTGCGTATCTTCACGAGGGTATTTGAAAAGGAAGGACGAGGCTCCCGACATCCGGCTTCTCGGATTGCTGCTAGAGTTCGACTTCATGAATTGCTTCGACGCGCCCCGTCCGGATGGCTTCGACGAGTTCCGCGTGGTCGCGTTCGGTTTGGTCGCCGTAGGTTTCGGCGAAGTCGGCCAGCGCGGTGGCGAAGGCGTCAGACTTGCCGATGTAGCCAGCGATCTTGGCGATGTCGCCGGTGCGAGCGTGGGCTCGCGCCAGCAGCGCTCCGCAGGTCCAGCCCCAGAACTCGAAGGGTTCGCCGGTGAGAAATTCGATCGGCATGGATGCCTTGAGGTTCTTCATCTGCCGCACGAAGTAGTGCCGGCCGTCGATGGTCGTGTAACCGAGCAGCGGATCGCCGAGTGATTGCAGCAACCGCTGAGCCCTGACGACTCGGAAACCTTCGTGATTGACGCGTGCATCAAGGGGAGGCAGGTACGGCGCGTGAGCCGGTGCGACCGCCTCTTTGACTTGCAGGAACAGCGGATCGTCGTCGCCGTTGCCGAACAGCAGCACGAGGTACGCTCGCGTCCCAACGCTGCCGACGCCGACCACACGATGACACACATCCGCGACCGAGTAGCGATGCAGCATGATGCGGTACTCCGGCGGCAGTGTCTCGCCGTACTCGGTCAGCGACGCGATCACCTTTTGCCGCGTGGCCTCGTCGAGGCTCGTCAGGATCGGCGGTTCTTCGACGAATCGCCAACCGCCGTCCGCCTGCCGCCGCGCGACTTTCTCCAACAGCGTCGCGCTGCTTGTCCGTTGTGCTTTCGCAAACACCTTTTTGGCGACCGCTCGGAACTTGTTGCCGACCTCAATTCCCACCGATTTGAGGGCTGCTTCGTTCCGGTCCAGATCGGCGTAGGCGAACAGCGACCAGGTTTCCAAGATTCCTAATTTCATCAGCCGCTGAGTGTTCAACGAATACCCGCCGACGCAGCGCAACACGGCTGAATGACGCTCGTCCGCATCGAGACCGTTCTCGCGACCAGCCACATTCACGCTGGCGACCAGCCGCTTCAAATCCCACTCCCACGGCCCGAGGGTCGCCTCGTCGAAGTCGTTGATGTCGATCACGACATCCCGCTGCGGAGTCCCATACATCCCGAAGTTGCTGATATGCGCGTCGCCATCGATCACGACCTGCGGCCCGCTGATCGGAGTGCGGGCCAAGTCCCCCGCCATGACCGCGCAGGCTCCGCGTAAAAACGCAAACGGCGACTCGGCCATGCGCCCCATGCGCAGCGGAATCAGGCTCTCCTCGCGTCCGACGTTGCTGGCCAGCACCGTCGCCACCGGGTCCGCCCGATCCGCTGGCGGCTGCCAGGTGGCGTGCGACTCGCGCGGCGTCTGCTCTCGCAACGCCTGGCCCTGCTCGTACCGAGTCTCCCGCGAATCCAACGGACGCGCCGGATCATACGGAGCCGCCGTCTGCCAGAATTCGCGCAGGCCTTCCATCGAATGAGCTGCGGCGGTTGTCTCTGTTGCTTGTTCGGCGGCTTCGGTCGTACTCGCGGATGGTGAAGATGATTTCTTTGCCATGATGGTTCCTGATGTGCTTTTATTCGTGGCCGATTGTGGCAGCGTTGGAATGGCCTGTCGTCGGGAACAATCGACGGACGATGGCAGCGTCCGCCATGGACTAGCACATCGAATGATCATGGTATCCGGCGCGATTGTTACAACCGGCCCGCGTTGCTCGAAACTCCCGGCTTGGCCGTCAATGCCGCCTAATCCTACTCGTGCGGCCTACCCGAATGAACTCGCAGAAATTCTTCGTTGAGCACCCGTTCGGAAGTGGGATGGAGCCTACCTCATGCGGTCGCGATTTCGATTTGCACATTCAACCGTCCGCATGTTGCTTGCACTCGCCGCGAGTACTGTTGCCGCGACAGCGTTTGCCCAACTGCCGCCTGCTTCGCCGTTCGATGGGCCGCTGCTCGAACGACCGAAGCTGACCGGTGATTGGTTCGGTACTCGGACTGACCTTGCGGAAGAGGGCGTGACGCTCGATGTCAGCAACACTCAGTATTATCAGGGTGTGACCAGCGGCGGGCTGGAGCAGTCGTTTCAGTACGGCGGGCGTAACGACTACTTCCTGAACCTGAACGGCGAAAAGGTCGGCCTCTGGAAGGGACTGTTCATCACGCTGCATGGCGAGACTCGCTACGGCGAGTCGGCCAACTCGCTCACCGGGGCGTTGATGCCGGTGAACCTCATGTCCGCGTTTCCAAATCCGAACGGGACAGTTAGCGCTTTGTCCGATGTGAAGTTCACTCAGTTCTTGTCCGAGAACATGCTGGTCTATGCGGGGAAGATCAATACGTTCGACGGCTTCAAGCAACCGATCACCGGGGCCGGTGGTCTGACCGGATTCATGAACACCGCGATGATGTTCAACCCCGTTTATGCCCGCACCGTCCCGTACTCGACGCTCGGAGCTGGGTTCGCCTACCTCCAGAACATGGAGCCGGTGTTCGCGGCGGCCGTGTTCGACACCAATAACACGCCGACCGTGAGCGGGTTCGACACGTTCTTTGACAACGGGGCCACGATCTTCGCGCAGGCCAACCTCCCGACACAATTTTTCGATCTCCCCGGCCATCAGGGCGTTTCGGGAACCTACAGCAGCGGCACCTATCCGGACATTTCTCCGACCGCGTACTTCGATCCGAGTCAGGGAGTGGTGCTCGTGTCCACTCCACAAACCGGCTCGTGGTGTCTGGCTTACAACTTCGATCAGGCCCTGTACGTTTCGCCCGACAACCCGCAGCGGAAATGGGGTGTCTTCGGCAACCTCGGCGTTGCGGACAACAACCCCAGTCCGATCGGCTGGTTCGCAAGCACCGGAATCAGCGGAGCCAGTCCAATCGCTAGCCGCAGTCGCGACACGTTCGGGATCGGCTACTTGTTCCTGGGTGTGAGCACGGACTTGAAAGATCTCGCCCCAATTCTGCTGCCGCTGCGCGACGAGCACGGAGTTGAGCTGTACTACAACGTGCAAGTCACGCCGTGGTGCCAGATCACGCCGGACCTTCAAGTGATCTCTCCGTCCCGCGAACGGGCCGACACATCGTTGCTTGTCGGCCTGCGGGCAAAGATCGACTTCTGACGCGACGACGCATCCGAACTGCCTGGCCGCTGATCGTTATCGGACCGCATGTCGAAGCCGCCAGGCGATCATGCCACGGTGCGAGTGATCGTGACGGTGTTACTCCCCTTTTCGTTGCCGGTCGCGGTGATGACGTAGACTTTGAAGCTGGCGATGTCGCCGGGGTTTGCCAGGCTGGCAATGGTCACGAACTCGCGCGGGGCGGAGGGATCGACGGTGCCGATCACCGATTCGTCGTCGGTCGAGTAATCCGGGCCGGCACAGAAGCGAATTTGGAAGGCGGACAGGTTCGCAGCGGTGCTGGCTGTCCAGGCGATCCTGGCCGCTTGCAGAACGGGATCCCAGACGATGTTGGCGATCACGGCCTCGGGGGTCGAGCCGGGTTCGGGAGTCAATCGCGGCATGCTGTCCACGATCGCATGCCCGGTGGCGAAGGCCGTGGGAAGATTCCGACGGTACTTCCTCAGCATCTCGTAAACATCATCCTGAAGGTCGTTGCGTTCCTCGCGCGCGACATCGGCCATTGTCTTGGCCGTGATCCAGTCGGTGTAAGCCTGCTTCAGCGCCGCGATATCGGTGACGAACATCGCCCGAGTATAGCCCCCCAGCAATGTGATATCGGGAACCGTGGTATCGGCATTGATCATCCCCCAGACGCTGTTGGCCACATCCAGCGGCGGGAGGAAGTTCCCCTGTCCCTCGGTGATACCGGGGACGAACGGGAGCGACCGCTCCCACTTTGATCCCTCATGCAGTGCCCGCACCTTCTCGATCAATTGATTGAGCCGCAGATGCAGCGACACCTTGAGAAGATCGATCTCCCCGCGAGCGACCGCGGCCTCGGTCAGCCGGGTCACGAGCAGATCGACCTTGGTCCCCAGCGCATCGCGCAGGGCCTGCAACGCGGCCTGAGTCCCCCCGCCGGGCAGGACCAGTTCATTCCCCGCCCCCAACGCGGTGTTGGCCAGCAACCAGTGGATCAGAAACTCATCGGTGGTGGACAGATAAGAAGCGGGGCCGGTGATTGCCATGGAAAATCCCTCCCAAAGTGAAATTCAGACCGTTTGGAGCAGAGAAGCTCGTAAAATGAGCCGCCAAGAAGACGTGAACATTCGGCACGATACCGACGACGTTCAAAAAAGCAACAACATTTTTCAAAAGGATGGCACAAACATTCGACAAGATGCCAATTCAAAACCTGGAATCGCAATCTTTCCGACTAGAATCGCAATCTCGCCGACAATCCTTACAGTCTTGTTAGTAATACTCGTGATCTTGCTGACGGTACTCGTGATCTTTCCGGTTGTGCTCATCATCATTTCGAGTGAAGTTTCCGTCTCGCCGAGTGAATCTCGTCATTTTTCTCGTGATAACCGTCGCCAACCAAAGACGTTAGCTTTGTAGGGTGGGAATCGCCCACCAATTCCCAAGCTGGTGGGAGATGCCCACCCGACTTTCTGGTACTGGCTCGGCCAAGTTTGACGGACGCTGGCAGCGTCCGCCACGACATCAGCACCATTCGGCCAGTCGCTTGTCGCGCGGGTGCTTCCGATCGTGTGCCGAACAGTACGGCCAGTCCCAAGCATTCTTTGCGAGATTGGCGTTCACGGCATTGTTGGCGATGTACTCGGCAATCCGAGCCAGCTCTGCGTCATCGCGAACCCAGTGGTCGTAGGATTCGCGTTGCCAGAACTGGCCGGAACTGTTCAAGACTTTGTTCGCTTCGTTTGCGGTGTAGCTTTTCAGGCTGTGCATGATTTGGCTGAGCGGACTGCGCGTGTCAATGACTTCACCGGAGAAGTAGTCGAGGTCGGATTCGTCCGACGCGAGCGGTTGGATGCGGACGCTGGCAGCGTCCACCACGTGGCTGATGCTGCCAGCATCAGTTCCGTGGCCGACGCTGCCAGCATCAGTTCCGTGGCCGACGCTGCCAGCATCAGTTCCGTGGCTGATGCTGCCAGCATCAGTTCCGTGGCCGATGCTGCCAGCATCAGTTCCGTGGCCGACGCTGCCAGCGACCGCAATGATCGGAACAAACAGCACATGCACATGGTTCGGCATCACGCTGTACTCCAGCAACTGATACTTGACCTGATGATGGTGGTAAAGAATTCCAATGATGATCTCAGCGACAGCAGGATTCTCCAGCCAACGAACGGACGACCCCTGATCCAAAAACCGATCATAAGCCGCAAAGAACTGCTTGTGAGCCTGAGCCCTCGCACCCGTGGCCGACGCTGCCAGCGTCGGCCTCCCCGCCTCCCGAATCCTCGCCTCGCGTTCAGCCCGCAACCGTTTCAAAACTTCTACCGGCAGCGTGTCGGCCAAACGATACGTCACGAAATGAGCGGCCCCCGGCATGTACCAGTGCGGCAAGTCTCCCTTCGTGATGATTTCGCGATGCGACATGCTGAGCCATTCTGATGCTGGCAGCATCAGCCACGTGGCCGACGCTGCCAGCGTCGGCGTGTCTCTTATTCTTCCAAATTTGACGGACGCTGGTTCGGCCAAGTTTGACGGACGCTGGCAGCGTCCGCCACGAACGTCATGTTCCTCCGGCCCGGGCGAGGTTCAGGGCGAGCAGCTTTTCGAGGAGTTGGTCGTCGGTCAGATCGACGGGCCAGCCGTAGGCGGCGAAGACGGCCTCGTCGAGTTTGCGGTGGGCGTGGTCGAGCCAGGTCGGACGCTGGTTGTAGAGATTCGTCAGCGTCCGCTTCTTGAGTTCCTTCGCACACTCGTCGTCCTTG
>CAMAYU010000128.1 GCA_945862235.1 Schlesneria paludicola DSM 18645 | reverse complement strand
AGGTGAGCCGGGCGGCGTCAGCCCCCGGTCGTGCTGGATTCTCGGAACAGTCCGGGGGCTGACGCCGCCCGGCTCACTGGGATTGCGTCTGAACGATCAATGGGTGAGTACTGCGGTCATTAGTTTCCTGTTAATCGGTTTCGCGAACTCTACTCTGGCTCAGACCCCTCCGCCGAAACGCAACTTCGAGGCGACCGCGTCCGAGCTCGTGACACCTGAAACGCAGAAGTCGATTGATCGCGGTTTGGCGTACTTGGCAGTTCGCCAACATCCGGATGGTTCCTTCGGATCGGGCAGCACGTACAAGCGGAACGTGGCCGTGACGGCACTGGCGGGGATGGCCTTTCTCTCCGCCGGTCACACGCCGGGACGAGGCCAATACGGCAAGCAGGTGGATCAGTCGATCGACTTCCTGCTGAGCTGTGCCAAGCCGTCGGGTTACATCGTGCGCGAAGACAGCACGGGACACGGGCCGATGTACGGGCACGGTTTTGCCACGCTGTTTCTGGCCGAGGTCTACGGGATGACGCCACGCAAAGACGTGCGCGAGGCACTCAAGGCGGCGGTCCAACTCATTGTGAACTCGCAAAGCCGCGAGGGAGGTTGGCGCTATGACCCCGATGGCAAAGACGCCGACGTGTCGGTGACAGTCTGCCAGATGATGGCGCTCCGCGCGGCTCGTAACAGCGGAATCGCCGTTCCAAAAACAACTGTCGATCAGTGCGTGGAGTACGTGAAGAAGTGCCAGAACAACGCGGATGGAGGCTTTCGTTATCAGCTCAATATGCGTCCGCAAAGCGACTTTCCCCGCTCGGCCGCCGGCGTGGTGACGCTCTATAGCGCGGGGCTGACCGAGGGTCGAGAGCTCGAACGAGGTCTCGCCTACCTGATGCGATTCCCACCGCGAGGCGACCTGCTCCGCTATGACGCTCACTATTTCTACGGTCAGTACTACGCCGTGCAGGCGATGTGGCACGCGGGCGAGGACTATTGGAAGCAGTGGTATCCCGCCATCCGCGACGAACTGATGGTTCGGCAACTGCCTGACGGAAGCTGGTCAGACCCGCCGGTCAACAGTGAGTACGCCACCGCCATGGCGTGTCTCATCCTGCAAATGCCCAACAACTACCTGCCGATTTTCCAGAGATGAAAGTCGGCCTGAGTGACGACCTGATTTTTGCGCGGATCGCACGCGCGAAACCTTCACGCGGCGATGGGGTTCAACACTCACTTGGCCGTTGTCTGCGTAAGACTTGCGACGCGAAACTGAATGCGAACTGAAGCCGCCTGCGTGAACGGCAATTGAATCTTGGCTTGGTAATCCCGTGGTCTCGCAAAGAGGACTGAACATGTTGAAACGCTCGATGTGGTTTTGCAGTGCGGCGCTCGCCGTGACGAGTGGAGGCGGGATGACCGCCTTCGCTCAAGATGTGGCCCCTGAAGCCGAGGCTCTGTTCCAGAAGCTCGACAAAAACGGGGACGGTAAATTGTCGAAAGACGAAGTTCCCGAAGAGCAGTCTCGCTTCTTCGAGCGACTCGTGCGGTTGGGTGACGCGGACAAAGATGGCTCGCTGACGAAGGACGAGTTCAGGCAAGCCAACAAGCCCGAGGAGAAGACGAACGCACCGGTCGGTGGACGAGGAGATGGCGGCGCGGGACGCGGCGGCGACCCCAAGCAACGTTTCGAAATGCTGGACAAAAACAAGGACGGCAAGGTCACGCTCGATGAGTTTCCAGAGCAGGCACGCGAGCGCGTGAAGCCGTTCTTCGATCGCTCAGGCAAGACGGAACTCACGTTGGAAGACTTTGCGAAACTTCCCGCCCCCGGTGGCATGGGTGGTTTTGGCGGGCAACGCCCCGATCCGAAAGAGAGCTTCAAGCAGTTCGATCAGAACGGCGACGGCAAGCTCACCAAGGACGAACTGCCCGAACCGTTGCGTGAGCGTATCGGCCAAGTCTTTGATCGACTCGGCAAGACCGAGCTGACGCAAGAAGAATGGGTTCAAGGGGCAGAGCGCTTCATGGGTCAGGCTGGCGGAGCCGGTGGCCAGCGCCCTGAACCTGGGGCGGCGTTCAAGCGACTGGATGCCAACGGTGATGGCAAGCTGACCAAGGACGAACTTCCCGCCGAGATGCGTGAACGGATGGCCCCGCTATTTGAACGACTCGGCAAGTCAGAACTAACGCAGGACGAGTTCACTCAAGGAGGTCCGCCGGGTGGACGTCCCGGCCAAAACCCGCAGAGTCGCCGCCCTGAAGGTGGTCGTCCTGAAGAAGCGGCTGCTCCTGAAAGTGGTCGCCGCCCGGATCAGCCTCGCGCCGAAGGGAATCGCAGCCCGGATGCTCGCCGACCGGAGGGCGAACGCCGTCCAGAGGGTGATCGCCGCGAAGGG
The DNA here is from genome assembly GCA_945862235.1 of Schlesneria paludicola DSM 18645. Classification (GTDB taxonomy): domain Bacteria; phylum Planctomycetota; class Planctomycetia; order Planctomycetales; family Planctomycetaceae; genus Schlesneria; species Schlesneria paludicola_A. Next base: position 16,147 of record CAMAYU010000128.1, on the reverse strand, counting down.
GATCGTGGCTCGGATCAGCCTCGCTCTGAAAATGGCCGACGCCCGGAAGGGGATCGGGGACCGGATGCTCGCCGCCCTGAGGGTGAACGCCGCCCCGAAGGCCGCCGCCCTGAGGGCGAACGTCGCGAAGCGGATCGTGGTCCAGAAGAACGACGGCCGGAAGGAGATCGTCGCCCGGATGGTCCGCGTGGTCCGATGATCATTCGCAAGCTCGATAAGAACAACGACGGCCGAGTCTCGAAGGACGAGCTGGCCAAGCTGGTTGATCTCTTTGATGAACTCGACACGAACCACGATGGCCAACTTGATCCGTTCGAGCTGATCGGTGGCCCCATGGGCCCGCCGCGCGATGGGGGAGGTCCCGATGGTGATCGCCGCCCTCAAGGCGATCGTCGCCCGGAAGGTGACCGTGGGCCAGAGAGCCGCCGCCCGGAAGGGGATCGTCGCGATTCGGCCCGCCCGGAACGGCCTCGAGGCGAGGGCGATGAGCGCCGCCCTGAACGAGATCGTCAAGAACCGCGTGATCGCACCGAGCAGCCACGCAATTGAAGCTCGTTCTTCAACCACGACACTTCACCAGCTACACGGACCCCGCCCGAGATCACTCGGGCGGGGTCTGACCGTTTGGTGCCCTCAAGCGAACGCACGGGATTCGCTCGATGATCGTTTCGCGAGGCACACGGTCGTTCACACCGGACGCTCTACACGACCATGTCCCCAGCCCAGCGATCATCACGAATGCTGAAATCCTAGGCTTTTCACACATCGATCCGTCCCGAAACTGAGAATTCCCCGAGGCACTAGTTCACGGCTTTGACATGTTCCGAAACCACGGCTAGCATCCCGCCCGCCCATAGGGTCGCGGTTGTCCGAAGGAGTTTATCTCGTGGCAGACAACCTCGAAACCACTGAAGCAAATGACGCTAAGGACCAAAATCGAGATGGCCGAAGTGCGATGGCACGTGGCTATGTTCTCGCATCACGGGCCATGTCGATTGGCTTCCAAATGATCATCCCGGTAGGGGTGGGCTGGTGGGCTGATTCGGCTTGGAAGACCAGCCCTTGGTTAATGCTGCTTGGCGTTGTTTTCGGTTTCGTGGTGTCGATGATGGAGCTGATGCAGCTAGCTCGCGAGTCGGCTCCTCCCAAGAAGTCTCAACCACCTGCTGACAAGCATGTTCAGCGTGGCGGTGATAAATTGAGTGGTGGCGACTCGTGAGGCTGCTATTCGTTCAGCAATTTTGGTTGGCAGCTACGATTCTTGCTGTGTCGCTGTCGCTTGGGTTTCCGATTGCGAGCCGATTCGGCGAGGCTGGTGTGGAAGGATTGGTTGCTGCGGCCTTCATTTGCTTGGCTCCGGGCTGCGTTGTGTTGTTGATTCCGGCGTTAATGCAACAAAGTCGGCTGGTTGGGCTGACAGCGATGGTTGCAGGCGTATTGCGGATGATGGCTGTGCTTGCGGGGTTGGTGGCGGTTGTCGTGCTTCGGCCAGATATCCCGCCGATGGTGTTTGGTGGCTGCTTGGTTGTGCTGTATCTCGTTTCGCTCGGTGTTGAGACTTGGTTTATAGTCAGGTCTCTGCACGTCTCCGCGAAAACGAGCGATGTTACCTTGTCGGGCTGATACCGGCCTTCCTAGCTGGGGTTTTGGACACATGTCGGCTGGTCACGGTCCTTTCGATCACGTCAAAGACAGCTCGGTTTTCGAGCTGCCTCAGTTCGTGTCGAGCGTCTTTGGGTCCAGTCAGTTTCCGCTTCCGAAGATCGGTTCGTTCCAGATCACGAAGTTCATGGTGCTGCAGGTTGTGGCGGCCGTGTTCACGATTATTGTGTTTCGGGGCTTGGCCAAGCGGGTTGCTGGCGGAAGTCCTGCCTGCGGCCGTTGGTGGAACTTCTGGGAAGCAATCGCACTCTTCGTTCGAGACGAAGTCGTGCGGCCTTCGATTGGTATTCCGCACCACGGCCATGGCGACCACGGGCACGATGAGCATGCGGTTGCCAGCGGGGACGGTCACGATGACGGCTCGGCTGTTTCTGTGGGACACCCTGCTGATCGATATCTGCCGTATGTTTGGACCGTTTTTTTCTACATCTTGTTTTGCAATCTGCTCGGTGCGATTCCGTTTCTGGGGTCTCCGACAGCCGACACCGGGATCACAGCAGTTCTAGCGGGCATGACATTTCTGCATGTTGTTCGCTATGGCTCGGAGCGGTCCGGATTCGTCGGTTTTTGGAAGTCGCTCGTCCCTGGCATGGATCTGCCGGGCCCACTCGGATTGATTTTGGTACCCATGATCTGGGCTATCGAAGCTGCGGGATTGTTGATTAAGCACCTGGTGTTGGCGATTCGACTCTTCGCAAACTTGATGGCTGGGCATACGGTACTGAGTGTGTTCCTCGGGTTCATCGCGTTGACGGCGAATGAAGGCGCGGTGTGGTGGGTGGTGATGCCCTCCAGCACATTCGCTCAGTTGGCAATTGGGTTGCTGGAGTTGTTCGTGGCCTTCCTTCAGGCGTACGTCTTCTCATTGATGACTTCGTTGTTTATCAGTGCGGCTGTGAATCCTCACTGATAGGCTTGTTTGTTGATCGAGTGTGTTTCTGCGAATTCCCTGTCGAGCCGTGTCTGCTCGTGGGCTGATGCAGTTTGGGTTGGTTGTCCCGGTTTCAGGGTGAGGAGAGTTCAAGTGAGTCAAATGGTTCGACTGATGGCGTGCGCGGCGGCAGCGTTTCTCGTCCTGTCTGGTCCAGCGATGGCTGCCGATGGTATGGGTGGAATTCACTTCTCGGGTGCCATTGGCGCCGCAGTGACGATTGTTGGTGCCGGTTTCGGCATCGCGAAGATCGGCCAAGCAGCCGTTGAGAGCATGGCCCGCCAGCCAGAAGTGGCCGGTCAAATTCAAACCGCGATGATCATCGCTGCTGCGCTGATCGAGGGTGTCACGCTGTTCGCACTGGTGGTTTGCTTGCTCAGCAACGGTTCCTACATGCCGTTCAAGGCCGGTTGATCACGAACGTCTCTTCGCGAGATCGTCGTGTCCGGAGTGTGCTGCTGGGTCCGTCGTTTTGGCTCTCAGGTTTCGATCATGTCCCGATTTTTTCACTGTCTGTCTGTTGGGGTGCTGTGCATCGCCTTTGTTGTCGGGTTAGCAGGCTCGGCCTTTGCCGAAGCCCATACTCAACCCGGCCATGATGCGCCAGCAGCACATCAGGACGAAGGCGTTCCGGGTCTGATTCCCCGAGCCGACTTGGCGTTTTGGTCCCTAGTGACCTTTACGCTGATGATGCTCGTGCTGGGCAAGTTTGTCTGGCCCGTGTTAAATGACGGACTAATTGAGCGCGAACGGAAAATTCGCCAAGACATTGCGGACGCCCAAGCGGGCCGACACAAGTCTGAAGCGATGGTGAGAGAGCACGAGGCACGGTTGGCCAAAGTGCAAGATGAAGTGCGTGAAATCTTGGCGGAGGCTCGTCGCGATGCCGAGCACGCGAAGTTGGAGATTGTCACGGCGGCACAGAAAGAGGCTGAGGCTACAAAACAGCGAGCGATTGCTGAAATTGGTCGCTCGAAGGATCAGGCTCTCGCTGAGTTGTTCGACTTTGTGTCCAAGAACGTCCTCGACGCGACAGAACATGTGATCGGTCGTAGCCTAACGGGGACCGATCACGAGCGGCTCGTTCGTGAGTCGCTGGCTCAGTTGAATGTGCGGAGGAACTGAGTGGTATTGCCCTCGGGTCGCTTGCTTCGGTGAGTTGCTCGCAAGCTTCCCGTCAGTTACCGCCCGTCGGTTCTGACCAGAGAGTGTCAAGACGCGAGCGAGGTCGTTCCGTCATCAGGATGAACGTCGTGGATACCCAGATACAAACTCGAATCCCCAACGTGATGGAAGACCCCGGCGCCCAATCGGTCGCCAAGGTTTATGCCCTCGCGTATCTCGATTCGGCGGGCGGTGCTGGTGGTGAAGCGGCGGTCACAGAGCTCGGATCGTTTGTCGATGACGTGTTGTCGCCGAATGCTCAGTTCAACCTGTTGGTTTGTGGATCGGCGCTCGGGCGAGATGAGAAATTGCAGTTGATCGACCGGGTCGTTACTGGTCGGGCTACGCCGTTGTTTGCGAACTTTTTGAAAGTACTCGCCAATCACGGACGGGCTGATTTATTGAGATCGATCCGGCTTCAAGCCGATATCGAACATGAACGTCGGGCGGGGAAGAGACGGGTCAGCGTCAGCAGTGCTGCTGAGTTGTCTGCGGACTCCGTGGCAGCGATTCGTTCTTCGCTGGCCATCTCGCTCGGATGCGATCCCATTTTGGAAACGCGAGTCGATCCGTCGCTGATTGGCGGTCTGGTCGTTCGCGTGGGAGACACCGTCTACGACGGTTCCCTCAAAACACAAGTTAAGCAACTTCGTGCTCGATTGCGCGAGAGGTGTCTGAATGAAATTCAACGCGGGCGAGATCGCTTCAGTCATCCAGAAGGAAATTGAAGACTTTCGCGGCCAGCTTCAAACCAGTGAAGTCGGTCGTGTGGTCGAAGTGGGTGACGGTATCGCGCGAGTCTATGGCTTGGCTTCGGCCATGGCCGGTGAAATGGTCGAATTCTCCAGCGGTGTTCGCGGACAGGTGTTCAACCTGGAAGAGAACTCCGTTGGCGTGATCATTCTCGGCGACTACCTCAAGATCGCCGAAGGTGACGAAGTCAAGACGACCGGCAAGCTGTTGTCGGTACCGGTCGGAGACGCGCTCCTCGGTCGAGTCGTCGATCCCTTGGGCAACGCGCTCGATGGTAAAGGCCCGGTCGTCACGAGTGACCTGCGTCCGCTCGAAAATACAGCCCCCGGCGTGTCAGGCCGTCAGCCGGTGAAGCAGCCGCTTCAGACGGGGATCAAAGCCGTCGATGCGATGACACCGGTCGGTCGCGGTCAGCGCGAACTGATCATCGGCGACCGCAAGACGGGCAAGACGGCCGTCGCGATTGACGCGATCATCAACCAAAAAGGTGGAGATGTTATCTGCGTGTACGTGTCGTGTGGTCAACGTGCCAGTTCGACCGCCGCGATCGTCGAAGCTCTCACCAAAGCCGGTGCGATGGACTACACGATCGTCGTGAGTGCTTCCGCCAGCGACCCCGCTCCGCTCCAATACATTGCTCCTTATGCCGGTGCTGCGATTGCCGAGTACTTCATGTACCAGGGCAAGCACACGCTGGTCGTGTATGACGATTTGACTCGCCAAGCCACCGCTTACCGCCAGTTGTCGTTGCTCATGCGACGCCCTCCCGGCCGAGAGGCTTACCCCGGTGACGTGTTTTACTGCCACAGCCGTCTGCTCGAACGAGCGGCCAAGCTGAGCGATGAACTCGGTGGCGGTTCGATGACGGCGCTGCCGATCATCGAGACACTGGAAGGCGAAGTGTCGGCGTACATCCCGACGAACGTGATTTCGATCACTGACGGCCAGATCTATCTCGAACCGGACTTGTTCTTCAAGGGTGTTCGTCCGGCCATCAACGTCGGTATCTCGGTCTCTCGCGTGGGTGGTAACGCTCAGACGAAGGCTATGAAGAAGGTGGCCGGTAGCCTGCGACTTGACCTCGCCGCGTTCCGCGAACTCGAAGCGTTCGCACAGCTCGGGACCGAACTCGACAAGGCAACTCAACAACAGCTTGACCGCGGCTACCGCATGGTTGAGTTGCTCAAGCAGCCTCAGTTCCAACCGCTCGGCATGGCCGACCAGGTCATGAGTATCTACGGCGGATCGAAGGGTTACTTCGACAAGGTGCCGGTCCCCCGCGTGCAGGAAGCTGAGAAGCACATGCTCCAGTTCATGCGCGACGAGAAGAGCGAAGTTCGCGACGCGATCATCCAGGGTGGTGCTCTCGATGATAAGACCGAGGCGGCGCTCAAGAGCGCGTTGGAAGAGTGGCGTACCCGTTGGGAAACAACGGTTGGCAAATCGTAGATCTCGTGGAGCGGGCGGCTCGCCTGCTCTGCTTTTGACGCGGTGTATTAGATTTGACGAGGGCACAGGCCAGCCGCCTGTGCTCGGGGTTGTTCAGCAAGCGTTTGTCAGGCACGAGTGATTCATGGCCAAAGCACGAGCGATCATCAAACGGTTGAAGGCCGTTCGCAACGTCCGCAAAATCACGCGGACGATGGAACTGGTCGCGACCGCTCGTTTCAAAAAGGCGATGGATCGCGCCACCCAGGCTGCCGCCTATACCAAGAAAATGTCCGAGATCGTCGCCGACTTGTCGGAGGGGTTGAAGAACAGTGGCTCGTCGATTTCGCACCCGTTGCTGCAACAGCGCGAGTCGGAAAAGAAAAGCATCCTGCTGGTCGTCACGTCCAATCGAGGCCTGTGCGGCGGCTACAACGCGGCCGTGCTGAGGCACACTCAGCAGCGAGTCAGGCAGGCTCAGGCGGACGGCGTGCAACTGGATGTCGAAGTTTCTGGTAAGCGGGGAATTGGATTCTTTAAGTTTAAAAAGCTGCCGACCACCGCCAGCTACACTCACTTTGAAGATCGTGTTTCGTTCGACGAAGTGGATGTTCTGGCCAAACGTTTCACCGAGCAGTTCGTTCGCGGTGAGATCGACCGACTTGACGTGGCCTACACGCGATTCGTAACGATGTCGCGGCAAATCGCGGTCGTAGAGACCTTATTGCCAATCGGAAAGCTCGTTGGAGCGGAGCCAAAAGCGGCCACCAAGTCCAAGACAGAATATGAGTTCCTGCCGTCACCGCAGGAGATTTTGGAAGAGATCGTTCCCGCATCATTCAAGGCCCGTTTGTTTAAGTGTTTCCTCGACGCGGCTGTCAGTGAGCAAATCTCACGCATGGTTGCCATGAAGAGTGCGACGGAGAACGCAGACGGCATGATTCGCGTGTTGCGTGCCCAGTACAACCGAGCCAGACAATCGCAGATTACCTCGGAACTCAGCGAAATCATCGGCGGAGCCGCCGCGCTGGAGTGACGAGTTTCAAACAGGTGTTCATCCGTTTTGTGTGACAGAATGGCCGCGAGGCCGTTCGAGAGAAGAGACCTCAAGTCATGACCACAGCGACCGGCAACATTGGCCATGTAACGCAGATTATCGGCTCGACGTTCGACGCGGAGTTCGACGGGGCACATCTTCCCGGCATCTACAACGCCGTGAAGATTGAGACCGAAATTAAGGGCCTCAAGATCAAGGTCACTGGCGAAGTGCAGCAGCACCTCGGCGGTGGACGTGTTCGCTGCGTGGCTCTCGGTTCGACCGACGGCATGGTTCGCGGCATGGACGTACTCGATACGGGTGGTCCCGTGACGGTGCCCGTGGGCAAGGGAACGCTCGGCCGCGTGTTCAACGTGCTCGGTGATCCGATCGATGGTCGCGGCGAAGTTCAACACGAAGAACGCTGGTCGATCCATCGTGATCCCCCCAAGCTGGAAGACCTCAGTTCCAAGACCGAGTTGTTTGAGACCGGTATCAAAGTCATCGACCTGCTCGTGCCGTTCGTGCGCGGTGGTAAGGCCGGTCTGTTCGGTGGTGCCGGTCTCGGTAAGACCGTCATCCTGACCGAGTTGATCGCACGTATCGCAGCGGCTCACGGTGGTTATTCGGTGTTTGCGGGCGTTGGCGAACGAACCCGTGAAGGCAACGACCTCTGGCTCGAAATGCAGGAAGCGGAGATCGGCGATACCGGCCGTCACGTTATCGAGCAAACCGCGATGGTGTTCGGCCAGATGAACGAACCGCCAGGTGCTCGTCTTCGCGTGGCGTTGACCGCGCTGACGATGGCCGAATGGTTCCGCGATGCGACCGGGGCCGACACACTGCTGTTCGTGGACAACATTTTTCGTTTCTCGCAGGCCGGTTCTGAAGTCTCCGCGTTGCTCGGACGGATGCCGTCCGCAGTCGGTTATCAGCCAACGCTCGGTACGGAGTTGGGTGCTCTGCAAGAACGAATCACCTCGACGAATCGCGGGGCCATCACTTCGGTGCAAGCCGTGTACGTCCCCGCCGACGATCCGACCGACCCCGCTCCCGCGACCGCGTTCGCTCACTTGGATGCGTTCCTGTATCTCGAGCGTCGCATCGCCGAAAAGGGTCTCTATCCGGCCATCGACCCGCTGTCGTCGTCATCTCGAATCCTCGACCCGCTGGTCGTTGGCGAACGTCACTACAAGATCGCTCGCCGCGTGCAGCAGATTCTCCAGCGGTACCGCGAACTCCAAGACATCATCGCGATTCTCGGTATCGACGAGTTGAGCGAAGAGGACAAGTTGGTCGTGCATCGTGCCCGCCGCATCGAGCGGTTCCTGTCGCAGCCGTTCCTCGTGGCGGAAGCGTTCACCGGGAAGAAGGGGAAGATCACTTCTCGCGAAGAGACGATCGTCAGCTTCGAGGAACTGTGCGACGGCAAGTGGGATCACCTGCCCGAAGCCGCGTTCCTCTACGTGGGCGGTATTCAAGAAGCAGCTGAACAAGCCGAGCGGTTGGCAAAAGCTTGATCCCGGTCATTGCGTAACAAGTTAGCGTTCAACTCAACAGATAACTGCATTCGGTTCCCAAACTATGTCGATCGGTGAAAAGCTGCGGCTGGTAATCGTGACGCCCGAGCGAACTCTGTTCGACGAGCCTGTCTCTGCGCTGCGCTTCCCGCTCTATGATGGCGACATCGGCGTTCTGCCGGGCCGTCTCCCCTTGATCGGTCGGCTGGGGAGTGGCGAGTTGAAAGTGACAGCCGCCTCGGGCGAACAAAGTTTCTTTATTGATGGTGGCTTTGCCCAAGTGCAAGGTTCGGTGATCTCACTGCTTACACACCGCGCCCTTCCCGCCAAAGACTTGTCCGTGGCCGAGGCCGAGAAGCAGCTTGCGTCTGCAGATGCGAAGGTCGCCAAGGGCGATGTCGAAGTGACCGCGAAGCTTGCCGATCAACAGCGTGCTCGTCGGATGCTGGCTGTCGCGAAGCGAAGCCGCTGAGGATTCAGGGCGATACGAGGAATCGGAATGACAGGGCACGCATCACGCGTGCCTTTTTCGTTTGGATGCAATCGATGTCCGCGTAGAAATCGGTTTTCTGAGGGACATCTCCGAGGAAGCCCTTCCCTGCCGATTGCGAACGTGGGGGCGAGTGCCTTTAATGGCGAAGGCTGTCATCGGGATCGCTGTTCGTTCTGTTCTCGTGAGGAGTACTTCATCTTGGCTCGACTGACTAATGAGATCCATGCTCGTTGGACGTGGTGGACGGCTGCCGGAGCCGCGCTGAGTGTGGTGCTATTGGTCTGGCTGGTGGCTGCGCCGTTAGTTGAGGCTCAGACCGGCAAGGCCAAGGCCCGGCCCAAGACGGTCAGTCCGAATGAGATGAAGAAGCTGGACGTGCGCATGGACGACGTACAGAAGTCGTTCATCAAAGACACCGCTTCTCTGATCCGCGACTTCGAGGAAGCCGGTCAACCCGAGCGGGCCAAACTGTTACTCGAAGTGTTGTTGAAGCTCGATCCGAAGAATGACTCGATTCGGAAGAAGATCGATGACCTCAACGACAAGATTCTCGATCAGAGTGAGTTCGAATACGAGCTGGACGTAAGCAAGCCGTGGGTGCAGGTTGGCGTGGTGACGGGCGGCAAGTTGGCGCGCATCACGGCCGAAGGGGACTACAAGTTCGATGCGGCAGGCAAGCTGACGGCCGATGGCGTCCCTGCGCAAGACTCTGCCAACGACATGATCACGGGAGTCCCGATGGGGACGCTGATGGGGGTCGTGATGCCGGCCAATCCTCAGCCCAATCGCACCGCGAATGGCAACCCCAACAAGCCGCCGCCATTCGCGGTGAAATCCGAGTACGAGTGGACGCCGAAGCAGGATGGTGTGTTGCTGTTGAAGTTGAACTTTCCTGCGGGCACGAAGTGTACGGGCAAGTTGAAGCTGAAAGTCAGCGGCATGTTGAAGGCCGCCTGAACGGAGCCTCGGTCAGATGACGACGCTGGATCGAGAGCATTTGCCCATGACGCCGATCGGTTTGGGAGTGGTTGGAGCCTCTTCGACCAGCCGCTTTCTGTGCGAACGGCTTTCGCTGCGCAGCGACCTGTGTCTCGTCGCAGTGAGTGGTCTTGAGAACTCAAGATCGCACTTGCCACCGAGTTCGACAGCGCTGGATGTGATTGAGGCCCCCGACGTTCGCGTCATTCATTTCGCGGCAGGCTCATCGAGCCACACCATGCTGGCGGCCTTGGCCCAATTGAAGTCGATCATCGTGGAATCGCCACACATGCTGGCGAGCGACGAGTTGGAGGAATTGGCCGGGGCAGCGGATCGTTACGGGCAGTTCGCTGCGATCTATGAGCCGCGCCGTTGGGATCACGATTTCCTGCAAGCACGTTCCGCGTTGGAGAGCGGTCGGCTAGGCAAGCTGCTGCGGTTGAGATACTCCGTCCACGACAGTTGCCTTCCCGGCGAGTTGTTCCCGCTTGGGATCGCGCAGGAGTTGGGATCACACGTTCTCGACCAGATGCTGCAACTGGTCGGGCCGAATGCAATGAACGTGCAACACGGAAGCGAGCCGAGTGTTGTCTGGCGATACTTCCCGTCGGCTCGCGATCGCAACGCAGGCTTCACCGCCAACTTCGAGTTCGCCGAAGCCGTGTCGGCCGTCATCGAGATTCAAACGCAGTCACTACTCAGCTACCGATCGGGTTGGATGGTCGAAGGGACCGAAGGAGCCTATCGCAACGGTAGCCTCTTCACTCAAACGCCCGATGGCGAAATCGTCGATGAGCCACTGTCCGCACCGACCGTATCGAGCGATCCGTTCCTCGACGCCGTATCGGACACGCTGCGAGGCCACTGCGCCGATCTCCCCACGGTGCGCGATGCCATTCGTGTGGCGGCGCTGTTGTTCAACAGGACTGATTCGATCAAAGCCTGACGCGCAAGCAAAGACTTTTGTCCGCACGCCTTCGCTTGCGCGTCAGGCTTCAAACGCCAGCAACTGAGCCACCGCATACGCACACGCCGCTTCGGCGATGCCCGGTGTGAGTTGCTCGTCCAGCGAGACCATCTTTGCTCGCGATGTGCGACGGTTCTCCGCAACCAGCCGCCGCGCGAGGAACGATCCAGAGCCGGAAACGAGGACCGTTTCGACCGGCGTCTCGAACCGCGAGGCGACTCGTTCGAGCGATCCGGCCAACCGCTGACGCTGCACGTCGGCGAGAAACCTCGCGATTTCAACGGCCTCATTGAATGAGACTTCGTCGCGATCACAGCACAACATCCGCGCAATGCGATCATGTGCGGCGGACTTGGTCGCTGGCTTGCCGTTCGCCGTTTCGAGGTCTTGCTCGTCCTCAGCGATGTCACCCAGCAGCAGGTAGATGTCGAGCGTCGTCGCAAACAACTCGGCCGCCAGCGGACAGTAGCCGTCTCGAAACGGCACGGCATGCGCGAAGGCACACAGCGGCGTCCGCTTCACTCCTGAGTACGACAGCTCGCCCGTTTGCAGCCGCCCCACATCAGTCAGCCCGCGTGCCACTGGCCGCCCGTCGATGAGCGGGATGATGTCGGTCGTTGTCGTGCCGATGTCGATGAGCAATGCGGAAGTGGCGAGTGGCGACGAGCCGATCTTGGATGAACGAGGAACCGACGGCTCTGTGCTTGTTCCCTCGCCCCGGCTTTGCGGTGAGAGGGTGAGGGGGGCTTTCGATGCGCGAGACACATCCATTAGCCCGAGGATCTCCCGCCCGCACCACGTCGCCAGCGCGTGCCAGTTCGCCGCCGCGACGAGCATCGGCTGAGACACCGCTTCTCTCGCCGAGACAAATCGTCCTGCCGTCGTCCACACGTCAACAGGCAACTCACGCGCACTGGCCTCAACCGCCGTAAGGAGGAACCGCACCCCTTCACTCTTCGTCGCGAAGCAGTCAGCCAACTCGGCGGTCATCGTCGCGGCGACGCGCTCGGTCTGCGGGAACTCGCGCAGGATGGAGGCCAGCTCATCGGCCAGTCGTTCAGGATGCTTCCACATCGCAAACGGACGACTGAGCGTCCGCCCAGTTGCGTCCGCCGCCTTGATGTTCGCCCCACCAATGTCCAACCCGAGAATGCTCATGAAACGATTAGCCCGATGAAGAGGGGAACCACGAAATATGCGAAAGACACGAAAGGGAAGGCGAAGAAGTTGGAACCACGAATCTCACGAATCTAAAACGGGAAGAAGTCATGACGAGCGGGAGTCTCTCGATCCGTTGGGACGGCGTTGAATGCTCAACGCGTTCTTGACCTTCGGCTTTTGATTCGTGTCGATTCGTGGTCAACACCTTCCCCCCGCCTTCTTTCATGCCTTTGTTGTGTTTCGTGGTTCACACGCCTTTGATTGCCCGTGACAGAACTGCCCGCCATGATGCCCGCGTTGTGATCCGATCTCCATCCGACGCCGCCGTATTTTCGAGGAACTTCTCATGCGACACCTGCTGGCTTTCCTCGCGGTTCTGTCGGTCAATGCCCTCGCGCTGGCGGGCGATGGCAACCGGTTGTCGTATCTCGACTCGAACGAGGTCTGGCATCCGCACAAGGATTTCCCGAAGCTCATCACGCCGCAGTGGGTTGGTGCGGAAGGCGTCGAGTGCGTGGTCGTGCTGGCCATCGACGACATGCGCGACACGGCCAAGTACGAGGCGTATCTGCGGCCGATCCTGCAGCGACTCAAGCAGATCGACGGCCGCGCGCCGCTCAGCATCATGACCAACTCGGTCAAGCCCGACGATCCGCAGCTTCAGACGTGGCTGCAGGAGGGACTGAGCCTCGAATGCCACACGGCCGATCATCCGTGCCCGCTGCTTCAAGGCGGGGTTGAGAGTCGAGGGTTGAGGGTTGAGGGCCAGAAAAGCGAAGACGCTTCCTCTGCTTCACCCTCAACCCCCAACCTTCAACCTTCAACCGGACTTCGCCGTGCGAAGGCCACCTACGACAAGTGCGTCGATCTGATGGCGTCGATTCCGAACAACAAGCCGGTCGCGTTTCGGACGCCCTGCTGCGACTCGCTCAATACCGTCAGCCCGCGGCTCTTCTCGGAGATCATCAACCAGACAACGCCGGGAGGAAACTTCCTGCAACTCGATTCGTCCGTCTTCACGTTCTACACGGCCGACGACCCGAGCATCCCGCGCGAACTGGTGACCGATCCCGACGGCAAAGAAAAATTCCGCAAGTACATCCCGCGCAAGCTGGCGCGAGGCAACGTGGTCCACGACGGCTTCGTGAACACCATCGAGAACTATCCGTATCCCTACGTGATCCAGCGTCAGTGCTGGGAGTTCCCCTGCTTGGTCCCCAGCGACTGGTCGGCCAATCACCTGCACCAGCCGAACAACCCGGACACGGTCCGCGACCTGAAGGCGGCCCTCGACATCACGGTCCTCAAGCAGGGAGTCTTCAACCTCGTCTTCCATCCCCACGGCTGGATCAAGGCCGAGCAAGTCGTCGAACTGATCGACCACGCCGTCGCCAAGCACGGAAAGAAGGTGAAGTTCCTCACGTTCAAGGAGTGCGTCGAGCGACTCAACAAGAACCTGTTGCTGGGGAAGCCGCTTCGGAATGAATTCGGCATGCATGGCGAGAACCGTTTGCTGGATGTCGATGCTGACGGAAGCGTGGATGTGATCTTGGCCGGTGCGATGACGACGAGTCACGAGGTCCGTGAGAAGCCGATCTGGCGTCTCTGGCTGCACGAGCAAGGCAAATGGCAGGAGAGTGGATTTCCAGTCCCAATGAGTACCGCGAAGCCTCCTAACTATTCACCGTTTGGGGACCGATTCGGAGTGTTCTACTCGACGGGGTATGCAGCGTTCTTGTCCAACAGTGGGAAGTTCTCGGACAAGTCACCTCAGGAAAAACGATCGACGTATGAAATCCGGGAATATGATCAGACCCGATGGGCGAAAGGCCAGAGGGTCTCCGTGATGCTGGGTAGTGGTGTCCGGCTCACGATTCCAGCCGCTTGTCAGGCGGTCCGATTGCGTGATTTGAATGGAGACGGCTTCTGCGAAATTGTGGTCGGCTCCAGAGGAACTCACATCAATGGTGAATGGTTGAATGATGCGCACCACGCGACGTATGCCTTATCGCGAACAAACGGTGACTGGGAGAAGTTGCCATTTCGCTTGCCAGACGGCGTAGCGATCAGCACGTTGGAAACGGACAAGACCATTGGTGTGTCAGACGCAGGTCTCTACTTCGTCGATCTCAACGAAGACGGTAAGCTCGACATCGTGTTCTCGAACCACGAACGATTTGGCGCGTGGCTGTTCGAGTCGATGGAGAAAGGCTGGAGCATCGAACTCCTCAACGTCAAACGGGGTGAGAAGCCGGCCGATCTCGAACTGCCGCCCATCGTGCGGGAGGACGGTTCGGACAACGGGTTCTTCGTGAGGGATCGGCATCTGTGCTGGATCAACGAGGACACGGATGGCCTGCCCGATTTCATCATGCGGGTGGCGTTCGACAAGTTGCTCGGGGATCGGCTGCCGGACGCGAAGTCGCCCGAGGCGGCGAAGCAGTCGATGCGCGTCGCCCCCGGGTATCGAGTGGACCTCGTCGCGCACGAGCCACTGACGATGGACCCGGTTGCCTTTGATTGGGGACCGGACGGCAAACTCTGGCTCGCCGAGATGGCCGACTACCCGAACGGCATCGACGGCAAGGGAACACCCGGCGGACGCATCCGCTACCTCGAAGACACCGACGGCGATGGCCAGTACGACAAGACGACGCTCTTCCTAGAGGGTGTGCCGTTTCCGAATGGCGTGATCGCTTGGAAAAAGGGTGTCCTCGTGTCGGCCGCGCCGGACATCTTCTACGCCGAAGACACCGATGGCGACGGCAAGGCCGATGTCAAACACGTCCTCTTCACCGGCTTCGCCGAAGGGAACCAGCAGCATCGCGCGAATGGGTTCTCGCGCGGGTTGGACAATTGGCTGTACCTCGCCAACGGAGACAGTGGCGGAACGGTCGCGTGCGTACAGTCACTGAACAAGGCACTTGCTTCTGGCCCTCAACCTTCAACCCTCGACCCTCAACCCAAGATCGACATCCGCGGCCGCGACATCCGCATCCGGCCCGATACCGGCGAGATCGAAGCGGTCGTCGGGCAGAGTCAGTTCGGGCGCAATCGAGATGACTGGGGCAATTGGTTCGGCAACAACAACAGCCGGCCGATGTACCACTACGTCCTCGACGACCACTATCTCCGCCGCAACCCGCACCTCGCGACACCCAATCCGCAGAAGGATGTCTCGGTCGCACCGGGAGCCGCGCCGGTCTTCCCGACCAGCAAAACGCTCACGCGGTTCAACGACTTTCACACCGCGAACCGCTTCACTTCGGCATGTTCGTCGATGGTTGATCGTGGAGGGTTGATGGTTGAGGGTCAGAAACTGCCGGACCAGCCCCCCCCTTCACCCTCAACCATCGACCCTCAACCCTCCACCATTTTCATCAGCGAGCCGGTTCACAACCTCGTCCATCGCGAGATCATGACGGCCGACGGGTTGAGCTTCACGAGCCGGAGACATCCCAGCGAGGAACAGTCCGAGTTTCTGTCCTCGACCGACAACTGGTTCCGGCCGACGCAGTTGAAGACCGGGCCGGACGGAGCGCTGTATGTCGCCGACATGTATCGCCTGGTCATCGAGCATCCGCAGTGGATCCCGATCGAGTGGCAGAAGAAGCTCGACCTGCGGGCCGGTCACGACAAGGGCCGGCTCTGGCGAGTCGCCCCGGTGGGCGAGAAGCTCCGCCAGATCCCGCGCCTCGACAAGCTGACGACCGCCCAACTGGTCGCGGCGCTCGACAGCCCGAACGGCTGGCAGCGCGATGTCGTCCAGCAGTTGCTCATCGACCGGGCCGATCCCACAGCGGTGCCGTTGCTAAGAGGGATGGTTGAGGGTCGAGGGTTGAGGGTTGAGGGTCAGAAAGTCAGCAAACCTGCGACCTCTTCCTCTGACCATCAACCTTCAACACTCAACACTCAACCACTGTCCGCCCTCGCGCGGCTGCACGCCCTATGCACGCTCGACGGATTGAAGGACGGTCTCTCGGTGCCGGTTCTCGTTGCGGGATTGAACGATCCTCATCCCGGAGTCCGTCGGCATGCGGTGCGGTTGTGCGAG
>CAMAYU010000127.1 GCA_945862235.1 Schlesneria paludicola DSM 18645 | reverse complement strand
CGCATTAGAACGGATCCCCCCCGCGACGAACAAGGCGGATGAGATCACTGACCTTTTCCGACAAAAGTCGAAATCAGGTGAGCCGGACGGCGTCAGCCCCCGGACTCTTAGTTGCAGTCACAAGAGTCCGGGGGGCTTACGCCCAATGGCACTCACTTTGAGCGGCAAGGCGCTAGCCGCCGGTAAACGGAGTGGTGCTTCCAAGCAAAGAACCGGCGGCTAGCGCCGTGCCGCTCACGGGGTGAATGACAAAGTGAGTGCCATTGGGCTGACGCCACCCCGCTCCGAAAGGCATCGGAACGAGTCGCAACGCTGTCGTTGGCGATCTCCTCCGGCTTCACCGAGTCGTGGCCTGAGGATGATGCCGCCCTTGCCGCTTGGGACCGCTGCCGCCTCGATCCGTCGGAGTGTTGATCGCGGGAGGCGGCTCGGTGATGAAGGGTCTCAGGCAGTGCGGCTTGTCGCTGCGACCGCCGCGTTGATAGTCGCGCCATAATACGGCGGCGACGTGGGTTGGAACTAAGCCGCGTTCGGTCGTGAGGTACTCGAACAACAGTTCGACCAGCCGGCTGAGCGCGATGCCGTGCGCTTGGCCCGCGCGCGTGAAGAGCCACGTGGCGAGATGACGGAACTCGGTGAAGGGGGATGGTCCGCAGTCGCTCGCAGAACCGGGGGACTCACGTTCCCCGCTCGGAAAGACGGGAAGAGGGCTGACGCTCAAGAAGTCTTCCTGACGGCCTCCTGCTTGCTGTCCCCTGATTCCTTCCCACACCAGCGGCAGCGTCTCCACAAAGTTGCCGCTGTTGGCGATCGTGTCCCACAGCTTGGCGAAGCGACGGAGTTCCTGAATCGTGGCGAAGTCGAGCAGCTTTGTTTGGAGGACTTCGTAGGGCGGGTGCGGGCTGTAGACCATCTGCCACTCGGCGTCATGTCGGATGATCGGTGTGCCGCGCAGACGTTTGAGGATGCCGACTTGAATCTCGTGCGGCTTGAGCCTCACCAACCGGTCGAAACCGGCGGCGAAGCTATCGAGCGATTCGCCCGGCAGGCCGACGATTAGGTCGGCGTGAACGTGAACCGACGTGTGGTCTCGCAGCCACGTCAGGTTCTGTTCGACGAGGTCGTTGTCCTGATCACGGCTGATGAGGTTGGACACGTCGTCGTTGAACGTCTGAATCCCGACCTCAAACTGCAACGCGCCGGACGGGAACTGGACGATCAACTCTTTCAGCGAGTCGGGGAGCCGGTCGGGGATCAGTTCGAAATGCAGGAACATCCCCGGCTGGTAGCGCTCAAGAAAGAAGTCGAGGATCGCGCGGCTGACTCGCAGGTTGAGATTGAACGTCCGGTCCACGAACTTGAAGCACTTCGTGCCTCGTTCCAGCAACCGCCCCATCGCCGCCAGAAACTCGTCGAGCGGGAACTGCCGCACAGGGATGTCGAGTGCCGACAGACAGAACTCGCACGTGAACGGGCAGCCTCGCGAGGCTTCGACGTAGATCACGCGGTGCGCGAGGTCTTCGCCTGAATAGAGGTCGTAGGGGAGCGCGAGGTTGGTCAGTGTCGGGACGGGAGCGTGGATGATCCGGGGCTTTGTCCCCTCGCCCCGGCCTTGCGGGGAGAGGGCTAGGGTGAGGGGGGCTTTCGTTGGTTGAGAGTCGAAAGTTGAGAGCTGAGAGTTGGAAGTCGACGAAGGCAAAACGATTGATTCGAGATTGTGTGCGTCATCATCGCTCGGCCCCCTCACCCTAGCCCTCTCCCCCGAAGACGGGAGCGAGGGGACGAGAAGAGAAGAACCCCTCACCCCCGGCCCCTCTCCCCGCAGAGCCGGGGCGAGGGGAGCAAGCAATTCCCGGCACAAGGCCCCGAACGCCAGATCGGCCTCGCCGGTGATGACGTAATCGGCGAGCCGCGCGAGCTCCTGCTGGTCGGTCTCGTAACTGACCTCAGGTCCGCCGAGGACCACGATCACGTCGGGGGCGACTCGCTTCAGATCGGACACCAATCGAGTCGTCTCAGCCACATTCCAGATGTAAACGCCGAGTCCCACGATGCCCGGCCGCTGCGCCAAGATCGCGTCCAAAATCTCCAGCGTCTGCTGGTTGATCGTGAACTCCAGCAGAGCGGTCTCGTCCCGCAACTCGCCCATGTTGGCGAGCAGATAGCGCAGCCCGAACGCACAGTGCGGGTACTTCGCGTTGAGCGTGGCGAGGACGATAGAGGGCATGGTGGGCGAGTTAGATGTCGAGGAGATTTGTCGTGTCAGAGACATCTGAGCGGGGCGGCGTCAGCCCCCTGGTTCTTCGTTTTGGGCGTTAGCCCATGTGTTCGCGATTGAGTACCAAGCGGGCTGACGCCCAAGAACCAGGGGGCTGACGCCGCCCCGCTCAGAATGCGTTCGCGGTTGCTGGCGTGCCAGACTTCCGTCAGTAGACCAACTCGCAACCCACGGGAAGTGTTTGGCGGAGCTGGTCCCGCACCTCTGGCCCGTAATAGGTCGCGCGCAGACAGCGTAACCGGGGCAGAGTCGCCACGCGAAGCACTCCTGCCGGAGTGATCTTGGTCTGCGAGATGTTGAGCGACTCCAGCCCTGGCATCGTGGCAAGGATCGCGGCTCCCTCATCTGTGATCCCGGCGCAATCCCCGAGATAAAGCGTTCTCAGAAACGGCAACTCCTTGAGTTGGGTCAGTCCCTGATCCGTGACCTTGGACCACCTCAGGTCGAGATGGAGGAGGCTGGGGAGATTTTCCAAATTGGCGAGACCGCGATCCGTCAGCAAACTCCCTGACGAGTTGGCCTGTCGGTGTTCGTACAATTCGGGAAGCGGTCGGTGGCCATCGGGCAGGAGGCTCGTCAGGGCGAGAAACTCGTCATCGAAAAGTTGGCACCCCAGACGGCGCAACGTCTGCGACTTGGCCAGCTCTCGCATTCCCGCAATCAGGTTTTTGCGACCGCCGCGCGTGTCCTGAAGCGAGAAGGAAAGCGAATCAAGCCGTCGCATGGAGGCCAACCGCTGGAAGAATGTTGCGTCGGTCGATCCCAGATAATGGAGATGGAGGCTGGTCAGTTTGGGGAGATGCTCCACTCCGCCGATCGCCAACTCCGAGTGAACCCGACATGGTGCCGTAGTGCCGGGCGCGGCGTCAAACGGGGATCGGCCTCGATCTCAACGACGTTCCGGCGATGCGAGGAACGCGACCCAAAGCGAGCTATACCGCACGCCGCCTCGAATGAGGGATTTCTGAGCGGGGCGGCGTCAGCTCCTTGCACTACTTGGGCGTCAGCCCGTTTTCAAAGAATCAGGGCGCTGACGCCACCCCGCTTACAAAACCAGTAGAGGGCTGACGTCCAAGATGCAGATTCAAGCTCGTCATCAACGTTGGTTGCCGGTGTTTCCAAGCTCACTTAGACTGACGACCCATTGTGGCCGACTTCACGGAAGAAACGAAGTTGGTCCCGCTCGCCCTCCCACACGTGACGCCACTCCCTTGGAGAATGAATCGCATGTCCTTGCCCACTTTTGAACAGCCGCCTCGCCTGACCTCGACCCAGTGGCTGATCTGCGTCATCGCCTCCATTGGCTTCGCGTTTGATATCTACGAACTGCTGATGCTGCCGCTCATCATGCGGCCCGCGCTGATGGAGCTGACCGGGGCGGCTCCCGGGACTCCCGAGTTTCAGATGTGGGTGGGACGACTGTTCTACATCCCGGCGTTTGTGGGTGGGCTGGTTGGAATGTTGGGAGGCTACCTGACCGACCGTCTCGGTCGCCGCCGCGTCCTGACCTGGAGCATCCTGCTCTATGCGTTCTCGGCCTTCTTCGCCGGGTTCTCGACAAGCATCTGGATGTTGTTGGTGCTGCGTTGCACGACCTTCATCGGCGTCTGCGTGGAGTTCGTCGCAGCGGTCGCGTGGCTGGCCGAACTGTTCCCCAATCCTCGTCAGCGCGAGAAGGTGCTCGGGTACACGCAGGCGTTCTCGTCGATCGGCGGGCTGCTCGTCGCGATCGCGTTTGAACTGGCCGTAACACATGGGGCCGGGTGGTTCACGGTCGCGGTGCCAGAATTTCTGACGGGACTCGTCGGGACGGTCGCCGTCGATCACCAGCACGAGGCTTGGCGGTACACGCTGATGTCGGGATTAATCCCGGCGATCCCGCTCATCCTGATCCGTCCCTTCCTGCCCGAGTCACCCGTGTGGGAGCAGAAGCGAACTTCGGGAACTTTGCGTCGGCCAAGCATCGCCGAAATCTTTTCACCCGAGTTGCGCAGGACAACCATCGTGACGGCATTGATGTTTGCCTGCAGTTACGGAGCGGCGTTTGGAGCCATTCAGCAGTTGCCTCAAATCGTACCGGGCCTAGCGGACGTGAAGGCCACCGTGGCGGCGGAAGTTGCCAAGTTGGAACTGCCGAAAGATCCTGTTGCGGCCAAGAAAATGATAATGGCCAAGACGCGCGCGATCGAGGCCAAGGTGGCGTCGCAGTACACGAAGATGCAGGAGATCGGTGGGCTGCTGGGTCGGTTCCTGCTCGCGCTGTTTGCCGTCCGCATTGCGAGCCGCCGCAGCCTGCTGCGAATCTTCCAGGTCCCCGGCCTGATCTTGATGCCAGCGATTTTCGCCTGCTTCCTGCTCGTCGAGAACCAGACGTTCTTCACGATCAATCTCGACTTCATGCTGTTGGGCAAACTGCCGGTGACGACAATGTCGATAGGGGTTCTCATCGCGGGACTGTTCACCGTCGCGCAGTTCAGCTTCTGGGGGAACTATCTGCCTCAGGCGTATCCCGTCCATCTGCGAGGGACCGGCGAGAGCTTCGCGGCGAACATCGGAGGTCGCATGATCGGAACCTCGTTCGCGTGGGTGACGGCCACAATCGCCGGTTTGGAAGCGACCCCCGGTGGCTCGGCACCGATGAAGTTCGCCTACACCGCAGCCGGTGTCGCTCTGTTCGTCTACGTGGCGGGTGTCACGCTGAGTTTCTTCCTGCCCGAACAGAAGCCCGAGATGCACCACGATTGAGGGAGCTTTCACAGAGAGTCCTGATTCATTTTCAAGCCACTCCGCCGTGACCCGCGCCCGGGTCCGGCGGATGTTTCATATCGAAGGAGTTTCGACAGTCATGTCCACGGAAGAGACCGCCGCAACACCGGCCGCACCCTCGAATTTCATTCACGACATCATTGCCGAACACGCTCAGTCGGGGCGGTTCGGGGGGCGAGTCCACACTCGGTTCCCACCCGAGCCGAATGGCTATCTGCACATCGGACATGCCAAGTCGATCTGCTTGAACTTTGGCCTCGCGAAGACCTATGGCGGGAAGTGCAACCTGCGCTTCGACGACACCAATCCCGCGAAGGAAGATGTCGAGTACGTCGATTCGATCATGGACGATGTCCGCTGGCTCGGCTTCGAGTGGGATGGCCTGTTCTACGCGAGCGACTATTTTGAAACGATCTATCAGTACGCCGAGCAACTCATCGAGAAGGGCCTCGCGTATGTGGACAGTTCGACGACCGAAGAGGTCCGTGCCCAGCGCGGTTCGCTGACGGAAGCGGGGCAGCACAACCCGTATCGCGAACGAACCGTCGCCGAAAACCGCGACCTCTTCAGGCGGATGAGAGCTGGAGAATTCGCTGACGGGGCGCACGTTCTCCGTGCCAAGATCGATATGGCGCATCCCAATATGACCATGCGCGACCCGCTCCTCTATCGCATCCGTCATGCGCACCATCACCGCACGGGCGATGCGTGGTGCATCTATCCGCTGTACGACTTCACACACGGCTACAGTGATTCGCTCGAAGGGATCACGCACTCGATCTGCACGCTCGAATTCGAGAACCATCGGCCGTTGTACGACTGGCTGATTGACGAACTCGGCCTTTACCACCCGCAACAGATCGAGTTCGCGCGGCTCAACCTGACGCACACGATGATGAGCAAACGAAAGCTGTTGGAACTGGTCGAGACGAAGTCGGTCTCGGGCTGGGACGACCCGCGCATGCCGACGATCGCGGGCATCCGTCGTCGCGGCTACACGCCCGCTGCGATGCGAGCCTTCTGCGAAGAGGTCGGCGTCACGCGGTTCAACGGCCTGACCAGCATGGGCGTGCTGGAGAACGCCGTGCGAGCCGATCTCAACAAGACTGCTCCGCGCGCGATGGCTGTACTTAAGCCGCTGAAGGTCGTCCTGACGAACTATCCCGAGGGACAAGTCGATGAGTTGGAAGCGGTCAACAATCCCGAAGACCCGGCGGCGGGAACGCGTCTCGTCCCGTTCACCAAGACGCTCTACATCGAACAGGACGATTTCCGCGAAGACCCGCCGAAGCAATTCTTCCGGTTGGCACCCGGCCGCGAAGTGAGACTGCGTTACGCCTATCTCATCACTTGCCAAGAAGCAGTGAAAGACCCCGTGACGGGCGAGATCACCGAGCTGCGCTGCACCTACGATCCGCTCACACGCGGCGGCAACGCGCCCGATGGCCGCAAGGTGAAGTCCACGATCCACTGGGTCTCGGCCGAGCAGGCCGTCACTGCGGAAGTCCGTCTGTACGACCACCTCTTCAGCATCGAGAACGTCGCCAACATCCCCGAAGGCGAAGACTGGAAGACGCATCTCAACCCGAAGTCACTCGAAGTCATCAGCGACGCCAAACTCGAACGCTCGCTCGCGACCAGCCAGCCCGGCTACCGCTGCCAGTTCGAGCGGCTCGGCTATTTCTGCGTCGATAGCAAGGACTCAACGCCCGAGCACCTCGTCTTCAACCGCACGGCCACGCTGAAAGACACGCTGGCGAAGATCGAGAAACGGGGTGGATGATCACGCCTGCCAACGCAAACGGGTCAGTGCCCGTGCTTGCGAGGTGGCTGTTTGCGGATGAAGTGGTCGAGTTGTTCGGCAGCCGGTTGCCATTTCCCGGACCTGGACTGAGCAATGATGGCGTCGAGGCGTTGCGACGCGGCGTCGGACAGTTTGCCGTCGGCTTTCAGCGATTGCAGCCGTTTCTCGACCTGGCTGACCAATTCGGTGCGACGCGACGTGACGGCCGTATACAGCGCGTCAACAGTTGCAAACGCCTCTTCGGAGTCGATGACTGGCGGCCTTCCGCAGCCGATGCTCATCGCGGCGATGCTTAATAGGGCCAGAAAGCTCGACCCGCGAACAAGTCTCATCGTGAGCAGGCTCCTGAGAGGCGGGCTGACTTTGAGATGGGTGGCCGGCATGGCGCCGAAAGGCGTTGCCATTAGAAGTCTCCCACCACTTCACCGTTGGCTCGCGTGCAGATGGCGGCCCAGACGAAGGCGTCCATGAACTGAGACACGAATCGCACGGAGCCGTCTCCCAGCAGACAGTGGCATCCGCCGACATGGTCCGATTCCAACTGATCGGGATGTCCCGCCGGGTGGTTGGGTTGGTGGATGATGACCTGCGGGTGATCGTGTGAGTCTGGCCCGCTGTGAGCCTGTACGAGGGCACCGCCGCTATCGCAGTCGTCTGTCACGGCCCTATTCAACTTCTTGCAGGTCACGCCGTAGGGGACAACACCGACCCAAGTTTTGTCGCTTAACCGCGAGGTGTGCTCGCCAAGAAACACGGTGTTGGACGTGCCGTCGCTGACATCGACCATCCGTGTCTTGTTGTTCCGATAGAAGACGCCGTCGATCGTGGCATTGCCGAATCCGGGAATTGGCTCTGCTGAGGTAAAGTCCATCGAATAAGCCGTCGGTCGTCCCCACGGCCCCTGTGTCCCGGCCATCGTCACGTAGTGGGCATGAGCCAAAAAGATCGTCGGCGAATAGGGCTGAGGATTCAGCGGTTCCTCATTTGTTCCTGCCGTGTAGCGTCTCAGTTCAAAGCCGTCGTTGCCGCCGACAGCGCTGGGGCACAGCATGGCCTGGAGTTTGGTTCGCATGGCTACGGCATGTTGCGGTGACCACATTGGGATCGTCGGATCGAACTGTTGATACAGCGGGCTTTGATCCAGATACGGTAGGAGCATGACGCCCCAGCCCAAGCCGGACGGCCCATTTC
Source organism: Schlesneria paludicola DSM 18645 (assembly GCA_945862235.1). GTDB lineage: Bacteria > Planctomycetota > Planctomycetia > Planctomycetales > Planctomycetaceae > Schlesneria > Schlesneria paludicola_A. The sequence continues at coordinate 10,560 of CAMAYU010000127.1, read as the reverse complement.
GGTTGTCGTCCGGGTAACTGACTCCGAAGGCGCTGCCAGTGGCCGTCGGACTTCCGAGGTACGCAGGCGGAAAGATATTGTGCGAATCGTGGTAGTTGTGGATGGCCAGTCCCAGTTGCTTGAGGTTGTTCTTGCACTGCGTCCGCCTCGCCGCCTCACGCGCCTGTTGCACCGCAGGGAGCAGAAGTCCAATTAGAATTGCGATGATCGCGATCACGACTAGCAATTCAATCAGCGTGAAGCCTGTGTGTTTTCGATGTTGGGAATTTTTAATTTTGATTGCCGATCACAAATATTTTGCATACTCAAAAACTTAGATTTCGATTCTACATAAAGTGTGAAAACTGTCAATCGCTCAATGAGATCATCCTGAGGATGTCAGTTGGCGACCGAGTGAACTTTGTTCAAATCGAACCCTAATCAGCAACGATTTTGGCCCGAGTTTTGCGAATGAGGCCCACTGTGGATTAGCTTGAGTGGACAAAATGGCAATAACGAGGTTACTCCGCCGGATTAGGCCCCCGTCGTCGGTACATCAGCGGAGTGATCACACCGCTTGGCAAAATCGAGAACACGGTGATGACCGCTGTGAACCACGTGTTGTTGGCCGCTTGCCGCTTCATTCCGGTGACGAGCCAATGATTGTCGAGGACCGCGTGAGCTTCGGCGTCATTGGCATGCAAGGCGGAGGCTTCACCACCGACGGCAAAGTCGTGAGCCAGCGCCCCGATGGCCAGTCCGCCGAATGAGACCAGTCCGCCGAATGAGACCAGTCCGATCGCGAACCCACCAAAACGGAAGATCCCCAACGCCAATCCTCCGACAGCAATACAACCACGTGCGACGCCGCCGATCGCGATCAAAATTCCATCCGCCTTATCGCCAATCGCAATCCAGCCGCGTGCCTGCATCGGTGCGGGACGATCCGCCGGGGATGAGTTCGGTGTGAAGAGCGGATCGCTGACGTTGATGTCGATCAGTGGCAGGCCCAGCAGCGACGATTGGCTGCGGTAGACACGACCTTCCCACCGCGAGACACCGTTCGTCTGCACGAACTTCTGTTGGAAGTACGCTTTGACCGGCGAGTCATTCGGATCGGACTCGGCGGGCGTCTCGGTGCGGATGCGTTTGATCGCCCAGACCATCAGCGTGATTTCCGTCCAGATGTACAGGTTCAACAACAGGATCCAACCGATCGTGAACCCGGCGATCCATCCTCCGCTCAGCTTCATCCCCTGCGAATACATCACGGCAAGCAGCAGCACTGACATCCCGACACTCACGCCGAGCATCCTTCGACCAACCTTCAGTTGATGCCGCCGCTCGCGATTGGTGGGAGCGAACTGCGCTGGGGCCCAGCATTCGATCCAGCCCCCAGCCAGACCAAGCAGCCCTCCGGCAAGCCCTCCCAACAGTCCGGTCGAGGTGGCGAGAACCGGCACCGCTGGAAGCATTGCCGCCGGTGTCCCTTCCACTACGCTGGCCACTTGCTCACGCAGCATCTGACGTCCACGCGACAGCCGCTGCTTGACGGCGTCGGGACTGACATCGAGTGCTGCGGCGACTTCCGCCACCGATTGTTGCTCGCGATAGAACAGGATCAGCGGCTCGCGGTAGTTCTCGGGGATCACTTCGAGTGCGTCCCAGACGAGCGTCTCTTCCTCGCGTGAGACCGCTTCGTCGTGCGGCTCGGGTGTGAGAGCTGCCGGATCGACAGACTCATCAAGCTGCGAGGCCCCTCGCGCCGCGCGGCGGTTCGAGTTGCGAGCCAAGTTCCGCGCGATGCCGCACAACCACGCTCGCAATCGCGTCGGATCGCGTCACGCCGCCCAGAACGTTTCCTGCGCGATGTCCTCGCTCTGTGTGAGGTCTCCGCAGCCGTTGTACGCCACCGCCGAGACTACCGACTGATGCCGCTGGACCAGTTCTTCAAACGCCTCGCGGTCATCGCGGCAGGTCATCTGCCAGGGACTTGCGTCATTCAAGTTCACCGCGGAGACCGCCATCACATCACATCACCTGCCTGTCGAAGGAACGAAGCCACTTCCCTGCCGCACGGATGAGGAGTCGGCGAGTCTCTGGATCAGACTCACGTCGAATGCTCCCGTCGCAAAGATGTGGCTACGAACGGCCAGTCGGTGACAGGGTAATCCCTCGCGCGGCCAAGAATGAGGCATCTGAGCGGGGCGGCGTCAGCCCAATGGTTCTTTTCAAACGGGCTATACCGCAGACGGGTGCGGATGGCTCATTTCACACTAACCCGAAGCGTAAGCGAGGACTGGTGGTGCCTCCTCGTTTACGCTTCGGGTTAGTGTCAGCTTCAACCGCGTGCGGGCTAACGCCCAAGAACCGGGGGGCTGACGCCGCCCCGCTCAGAGGACTCGTCAAGGACCGCGCGAGGTGGAGAGAACTGGTGGCGTCAGCTCAGTTCGCTCCGGGCTTCCTCGCTTACAGCTTCTTGGCTAATAGCTCCCTCGCTCACTGCTTCCACGGGCCGACGAGTTCAACAAGGTTGCCATCGGGATCGCGATAGTTGGCGAGAGCCACTCCGGCGGGAAACCCTTCCGGAAGTGGGACCGGGCACTTGGCGATCGGCTTCGCGCCGGCTTTCTCGGCACGAGCCACCGCCGCGTTCACGTCCTTCACCGCGACCGTCAGATAGCGAAAGCCATACGACGAGTGAATGAACGTGTTGTCCACGCGCGCACCGGGCGAGGTCTTGAACTGCATCAACTTCAACTTGGTCGCCTTCTCACCCTTACCGAGGACCAGCACATGCACATCCAATCCCAGCTTGTTTGCCAAGCCGGTATCGAGAGCGAACTGACCCGGCACTTGGAAGCCCGCGACTTCCTCGAAGCCGATTACGTCCTTGTAGAACTTCAGCGACTTGTCGAGATCACTGACGACCATTCCGAGATCAATCACTTCACTGGCGAAATTCGTTTCGGGGGCGGTCTGCTGATTGGCGGAGACTCCCAAAGCGAAGGCTGTCGCACAGATGACAACTGTGGCGAGGGAACGAGTCAAACTTTTCATCGAACGTTTTCCTGAAAGAGCGAGTGATTGGAATCGTGTCCGCCGCACACCAACCCGCAGCGTGAGCGAGAAAAAAATCGAGCGGCAGTCCTTGCTGACGCGGCGGGTTGGTGTGCGGCGGGCGGCTACGTTACAGAGAGCCTCCAACCTACGGCAACCGAAGTCGAGCGTCCGCGTCACATCGCGCCTCGGACGACAACGATGTGCGGTCGTTCTGATAGACTTCGCGTCCGTCACGGGTGTGCGATTCGGTGGTTCGTTCGTACGCCTTGCTTCCTGAGTTCCGCATTCATTGGGAGACAACTTGATGCCAAAGAAACCTGGACACACCCCAAGGCGTGTGTTGCTTACGTTCCTGATGAACGCCGCGCTGATCGTCGGTATTGCGGCAATCGGCTGTGCCCGCGCGAAGCCGATGCCCACACTTCAGTCCAACACCGAAACACCAGACGCACCGCCCGCCCACCCGATTGAAGGAGACGACGAGATGTCCGCCGCAGACTCGAATGCCGAACCGATCCGCACGGAATACAACGAACTGACACCCGCCGAAGCGCGCGTCATTGTGGACAAGGGAACCGAGCGGGCGTTCGTCGGTGAGTACACCGACCTCAAGGATCCGGGGACGTTCGTGTGTCGCCGTTGTAACACGCCCCTCTACCATTCAGCCGACAAGTTCGAGAGTCACTGCGGCTGGCCCAGCTTCGATGACGAAATCCCCGGAGCCGTGCGACGCATCCGCGATATTGATGGCTCGCGCACCGAAATCGTCTGCAAAAATTGCGACGGCCACCTCGGCCACGTCTTCCTCGGTGAACGCATGACCAACAAGAACACCCGTCACTGCGTGAACTCCCTGTCGATGAAGTTCTACGCGGAAGGCAAGACACTTCCTGCCGTCATCAAGCCCAAGCCCGAATGACGTTTCTGAGAACGGAAAAGTGGACTGGTCCATATACGAACGTATATGGACCAGTCCACTTTGATTTTGTGACGGTTCTTATCGGTATCGCCTTCGTGTCGAGCAGGTCTCAATCAACGACCGCATACTCCGCGCGTGAAGCTTGGTATCAGCCACTCGCACAACTCCGCCAGCGACGGCTCTACGTGAATGAAATAGCGGAGTTCCTGTTCGTCACCCCGCTGCAAACATGGGTGAAGCTCGCTCGACACGGAGAACGATTGTTGACCGACAACCTCTTCCCTGCGTTCACAGTGCGACTCCCCGGTTGGTTCGCTCAACAGTTTGAATCCCTACAAATCGGTCACATTGAGTTCGACCTCGCCGCATCGTTGCTCAGCTTGGCCGCGATCCTTCTGACGCTGCCGCTCGTGACGTGAACCGAATAGGTTGAATTCACGGCCGCGAGAGATTCAAAATCGCTATTTGCCGCGGTGGGCGGCAGGCGCCGCTGGGGCGGCCTTGTCTGCGGCTTCTCCTGCGGCAGTGCCCACTTCAAACGTGAAGGACGCTCCCTTTTGAACGTCAGCCTTCAGCGTGGAGCGGTCTCCGAAGAACGCGGCACCAATCCCTTTGCCCTTGGCACCTCCATGAGCCCCGTCCGGTCCCGGTGGTTCGGCCGCCGGATTCGCTGACGGATTGATGGTGAGCCTGACTAAGTTGGCCCCCACAACGGCCTTGCCCTTGCCTGATCCCTGGGCATCGACGGGAATCGTGGAGATGGCCCCTTTGCCGGTGGGTTGGAAGACCAGATCGATCCCGGGACCAGCCACCGGCTTTCCGTCTATGGTGACTTTGAACGAGATTTCCGCCGTCGGCTGCGCATCGGGAGCACCTCCCGAACACCCGATCATGCCGCACATCAAGACTAAGATCGCTGCGCTACAGTTTGTCCGAATCATTCTTTCCTCTAATCTTGTTAAGAATTGCTGGCCATCGTACCGCTGCGAACACATTGAACGAACGGCATTCTCTGTCGCTGATCCAGTCGATGCGGCAGTGACGACTGCTTGATATCCCGGCTGACTTACAAAGGTCAATCCTGCAATTCGAGTCCGGATCGCTTCGGCGATCGAATCGTGTGAGCGTTACCTCGCGCGCCCATGTGCAAGTTGTTCGAGGCGAGCCGTGTGCCGTCAGGCCACGGATTTCCGCGAAGCGATCAAGAATCCGCCGCCTGACGGCCTGACGGCCTGCCGCTCGCCTGCCGCTCGCCTGCCGCCGAAAGTGGCCGATCTCCCGTCCGCCGAAAAGCCACACAGCGCTCCGACGCATTGCTAAGAAATGCCTACTTGTCTAGACACGTCCTGTTACAGATTTGTATCAAATTGATGATTGCAATTGTGGGAATCCGGCGTAGAGTTCAGGTTGGCTTCACATTGGCTGTCTCATTCTACCCGTCTCCACCGCGGACAATCGTTTGGGTTTTACAAGTGGAAAATTTCCCGCTTGTCGTTGGTTATCCTGTCTTTTTGCGTTTCACGTTTCCTCATTTTGAAAGGTGGTCTGACTATGAGAAGGTCCTTCGCTCTACGTTGGCGGCGTGCGTTCACGCTCATTGAATTGTTGGTGGTGATCGCGATCATCGCGGTCCTCATCGCCCTCTTGCTCCCGGCCGTTCAGCAAGCTCGTGAATCGGCTCGCCGAACACAGTGCAAGAATCATCTGAAGCAATTGGGGCTGGCGCTTCACAACTACCACGACACCCATCTCATTCTTCCTCCGGGAATGATCTGGTTGAAGAATGGTGCCAGCCAAAATCAGCCGGTTGGCGGAAGTCCGACTGACGTGGCGAATCATGTGACTAACGGCAATATCGGCCCCAACTGGATGTTCCTGATCCTGCCGTATGTGGATCGTTCCGCGCTGTATGGGAGGTACGACGAGAACTTTCCAATGTCGCAGCCAGCACCCCATGCTCACGCGACTATTCGGCAGACGGTCATCCCTGCGTTCCTCTGCCCAACCGATCCCGCCGGTGCGACGAAATTGACTAGGTACAACGGCCCGTGGGGACGGTCCAACTATGGAGCCAACGTCGGTCGTGAGCGTGGTGGCGGAAATGCCTATCAGCAATGGACGAGCATGGCTGGTGATCGCCGCGGCGCGATCGCGATGGGAAACAGCGCCACGATGGCGACCTTTGTGGACGGGTCATCCAACACGGTCATGGTCTGGGAAATTCGCGTGGGATCGGTAGACACCGACCCTCGCGGGACATGGGCACTCGGCCGCGTCGGCCCCAGCTTGGTCGCGGGTTGTGATAACCTTGGTGATTGCTATGGCATCAATACCAAGGGGAGCAACGGCGACGATGTGGCCGACTGTACGGACTCGGCAGCGACTGGAAACGGCTGCTGGGGTTCGGGCGACGGGCAGATGGGACCGAAGAGTCTCCATGTGGGTGGCTGTCATGCGTTGCTCGGCGATGGAACCGTTCGCTTTCTGAGCGAGAACATGAACACCGATATCATGCGCGGCTTGAACAGCTCGGCCGGGTCCGAGAAATTGGGCGAGTTCTGATTCGAGTCACGCCGAGCAAGGAAGCCGTTCGCGGCGGGTGCGTTGTTCCGCGTGCCCGCCGCTTTTCGTTGAGTATCCCCTCATTCTCGGAATGCCCGTTGTCTCATGAAGGCTGTACAGACATGAATGATTTGTCTGAGAACAAGCAGCCCCATATTCCCGTGAACGGGTGGCGAACTATCGGCACGGCGCGCTTCGGTTTGGCGGTTGCCGTCGTGTCAGCGTCGATGGTGATCGGAGTACTTGAACTGGCTCGACTCCGGTCACCGAGTTCCGCCCACGAACCATTTCCGGAGGGAGTCTCTGCACGGGAGTACCAGCTCGCCAAGGAATCGTTCGAGTTGAAGTATCACCGGATAGCGGATCGCCTCGATGTGCTGTCTTGGCTGGCCGAGTGGTATCTCGGTCGCGAACGCCGGCCGCTCGCGGTGAACTGCTTCGCCGCCATTCCCAGTGCTCATCCCCAGTACGGCCGCATGGCTCGATACCAGCAGGGACGAGCACTGCTGGAACTGAATCGAGCGGTGGAGTCGGAGCAACAGTTTCGTGAGTTGATCCCGTTGGAAGAGACGGCACCGACGATTGAGCCGCGCTACCTGACCGATGCGCGCCAAAGGCTCCGTCATCTCTTGGAGGTTTCGCTGCGGTTCGAGGAACGGCACCAGTTGCTGCGGGGCGTGATCGCGCGGGGCGAGGCCGATCATTTTGAACTCCTCGTTTTTTGCTTTCCGAGTCATTTGCGTTGGAACGGTCCAACGACGGTGCAATGGCTCGAACGCTTCCAAGCCAGTGACCCGGCTGATCCCGTGCTGAACGTCGCGCTGGGACGTTACCGGACCGGTCAGGGAAAGCTCGACGAAGCACGGCCGATCTTGGAGTCCGTCGTTCACGCGCGGCCCGATGACCGGTTCGCGCTGGCCGCGTTGTTGGCTTGCCTGCGCGATGCCGACGACCCGGACGAATGGTCGCGTCGCATGACGGCGCTTCCGGCACAGTTGTCCGATGATCCCTGGCTGCTGCTCATTCAGCGGGGCGTGTTCGCCAACCAGAACGACCAACCCGAGATTGCCGTCGCCGCGTTCGAGCAACTGCTCACTCAGGATCGGACCTGCACCGAGGCTTGGGCGGGCCTAGCCGAATCGTGGCTGCTGCTGAACGAACCGGTTCTCCGCCAGAAAGCCTTGGCGATGGTCGCGGGACTCGGTCGGATTCAGAACAACCTCAGCAAGGTCAACCTGCACCCGACAAACCCCGATGGGTACGTGTACGTGGCGGACATGTGTGCCGAGATCGAGCTTGACCATGAGGGGCTGCTCCTGACGCAGTACGCGGAAAAGTTGGCTCCCGAGAACGAGCGCGTTCGAGCCGCGCGAGAGATGTTTCAGACCCGCCTGGCCTCACGGCAAGGTGGTCTGTCCGAAAAGCCTTGAGAGAGGGCGGGCGATGGATTCTTGTTCAGACTCGCCAAATTCGTTTTTACGTGAGCGGTGGTGGGTGGCCGTTTGTGTGTTGTGGATCGCGGCCTGTCAGAGAGCCTCTGAACCCGTTCCACCCGTCCCGGCGAAGTCTCCCTCAGTGAATTCGACTTCCGCTCCGATCGCGCAGCCAGCTTCCGCACAACCACCAGCGGTTGCCACCCGTGGGGTCGAGGACGCGACAACTTCGCAATCCGCGATCTCGCGCCGGCCGTTTATTTTTTCCGACGGCACGGCCGACTCGGGGATCGACTTTACCCGCTTCGACGACATGCGGGGCGAGAACCGCATTCAAGAGGCCATCGGCGGCGGAGCGGCACTCGTGGACTTCGATCTCGACGGACGCCTCGACGTGTTCTTCACGCAAGGGTGTCGGTTGCCGCTGCGTGAGAAAACGAACGACTACACTCACGAACTCTTTCGCAACGCGGGGCGGTTCGAGCGTGTGACCGGTTCGGCGGGACTGGTCGCTCACGGGTACTACACGGGGTGTGCGGCGGCCGACTTCGACGACGACGGGTTTGCCGATCTCTACGTCACCGCGTTTGGACGGTCTTCGCTATGGCGGAACAATGGCGACGGCACGTTTGACGACGTAACCGAACTCTCGCACGCGGCCGTCTCAACCTGGAGCACGAGCGCCGCGTGGGCCGACTTCAACGGCGACGGTTGGCTCGACCTGTTTGTCGGCACGTACGCGCAGGCTCACGACGATCCGCCGCTGATCTGTAAGGAGCCGCGCAGTCCCACGGGAACGGCCTCGTGTTCACCGACGCTGTTCGCGGCTTGGGACGATGTTCTCTTCGTCAACGACGGACAGGGTAGCTTTGTCGATGTGACCTCCGCTGCGGGGATCAATGGTCGCGATGGGCGCGGACAGGGCGTCGTCGCGTGCGATCTCACCGGTGACGGCTGGTGCGACCTCTACGTCACTAACGACACGACGCCCAGCTTCCTCTACGTCAACACGACGGGCAGTCACGACCAAGTACCGGTGGCGGGGAACGACGTGCATTTGCCGCTCTTCGCGGAGCGCGGGATCGAGTACGGCGTGGCGTTGAACGGTGAGGGCAAGGCCACGGCGGCGATGGGCATCGGTCACGGCGACTACGACCGCGACGGCTGGCTCGACCTGTACGTCACGAATTTCTATCTCGAACCGAACACGCTGTTTCGCAACCACCGGGGGCAAGCCTTCCTCGACGTGTCGTCGCCGTCGCGCACGGGGCCGCCGACACGCAGCACGCTGGCGTTCGGGGCCGAGTTCCTCGATGTCGATCACGATGGCTGGCTCGACCTGTTCGTCACGACCGGCCACATCGAAGACCGGACGTGGACGAAGCTCGAGCCGTACCGGATGCGGCCGCACCTGTTTCGCAACGAGCGGAACGGTCGCTTCACCGACGTGGCGGCCGGGGCGGGAGACTACTTCACGTCGGAGTGGGTCGGACGCGGATTGGCTCTCGGCGATGTAGATCGCGATGGCGACCTCGATCTGGTCGTGGCTCATCAGCTCGACCGCTCGAAGCTGATTCTCAACGACACGCCGGCGGCGGGAACCAGCGTCATCATCAAGCCCGTCGGAACCAGCCGCTCGCCGCGCAATGCGATCGGCACGCGAGTCACCGCAGTGGGAGTCACTCCGATTCTGATGCGAGACCTCGCGGGAGGCGGCAGCTTTCAATCGACCTCGGCCCAAGAGATCCATCTCGGTTTGGCGGATCGCGCTGAGTTCGAGCAACTGGAAATCCGCTGGCCCGACGGTCAGGCCGAACGCCACCCCCGCGTGGCCGCCGGCTACTACATCGCCATCCAGGGGCGAGGCATGGTTCGTATCGAGTTCGCGCCGCAAGGCGACCGGCAAGACAGGATTGACCCGTAGGGTGGACGCCTCGTCCGTCCTACCAACTCGGTGGCAACTCGGACGGACGAAGAAATCAAAGGAGGCCGGAGTTGTTATCTACTTCACGCAGACAAACTGATTTAAAGAGTCCAAGTATCCTCGCATGCGGGGGAGCCGTGAATACGAGACCTCACCCAAGATTCAGTACGGCGACGCCAGCGGCAATCGACGCAGATGCCACGCAAGTCCGATGTCTGCCCCCAATCTGTCCCAAGTGAAGTTGGAAAACAAAAAAGGACCCGGAGCAATCTGCTCCGAGTCCTTTTTTAATCACGTTTCGCATCACTCACGACGTGGTGCTGAAGAGTTGCCCGACCAGGATTCGAACCTGGACAAACAGAATCAAAATCTGTTGTGCTAACCGTTACACTATCGGGCAATTTTGTGCTGGCGGGCCTGTCTCAATCAGGTACGCCAGTGCAAGCGGGGCGGAGTGTATCGGAAGCCTTCCCACGCTCGCAAGCCCTCATCTGGCGGCGAAGCTTGCTGGTTGGTTGAGCCGGTGGATACGATCCCCGCCCTTCCTTGTCCCGCCTCGAAGAGACTCCTGCCAAGGCTTTTTCACATGGTGCTGCGTGCCTGTCGATCCCTCCTGCTTATCGCGGGAATCTCGCCTGTTCTGATCACTTCCATTCTCGTCGCCGCCGATGTGACACCGC
>CAMAYU010000126.1 GCA_945862235.1 Schlesneria paludicola DSM 18645 | reverse complement strand
ACGCGGGCTTCGGTCCCATCAGGCTGATGCGGATGTTTTTGTCGTAGTGGCAGGTTGCGATGTGCAGGCCGTCGGGGTGAAGGGACATGTCGCGGGTGGTGTTGCCGAGGTTGAACGTGTGGTACTCGTCTTTGGAGTCGGGCTTCCAGAAGTAGAGGTGTCCGCCGCCACCACCGCCGGTCGCGGCGACGACGAAGCCTTCGGGATGCCATGCCATGCCGAAGGCTTTGCCGTTCACTTTGGCTTTGCAGAGATGGGTCATCACATCTTTGCCTGACTCCCAGTCGATCTGGACCACGATCGGATCGCCCACTCCGGCGAAGGCGTTCGTGACGTTGGTGATGCCGCCCGCGATGAGCTTCTTGCCGTCGGGAGTGAAGCTCATGCAGTACGGCCCGCCATAATCGGCCATGAAGCCGGGATCGAACTTGCTGAGACTGGCGATGGGGAACTCGCGGACCTTCTTCCCCGTATCGACTTCCCAATGAATGAACTTCGCGGTGAGGTCTCCCGTCGCGAGCTGCTTGCCGTCGGGATGGAACGCGAGGTTGTAGACGTGTCGCGCGTGGCCCTCCTCTCCCGCGATGGGCAGCTCGCGAATGAGCGCGCCGTCGGCGAGATTCCACAATTTGACCTTCTTGTCATCGCTACATGAGGCGAGGACGTTGCCATCGGGACTGACAGCCAGCGAGCGAATCCAGCCGGTATGCGCCTCGACCTTGCGAATGATGGCCGGAGCATCCGCCGCAGCCGACCACCAGATGAGTCGCCCGTCGTAGCCCCCCGACACGAGGACATCGCCGGCCTTGTTGAACGCAAGTGCTCGGATCCAACTGTCGTGCCCGACCAGTTCGACCTTCGCCCCCGAGGCAACATCAAACCGCACGACCTTGTTGTCCTCGCAACCTCCAAACACAAAGCGACCGGTCGGGTCATAGCGACAGCCGACGAACGGAGCAGTGTGAAGGAGCGATTTCTCGACGTGAGTCTTGGTCGGATCGGCTGGCATCGTCTGGTCTCCGCTTTGTCCCCTCGCCCCGGCTTGGGCACCGCGGCTTCGGTGGTCGGGAGAGGGTGAGGGTGAGTGGGTTTCTGTTTTCTCTTGGCGAGCCGGGTGCCGTCAGGCACCGAATTCTTCACACGATGATCAGGGGTCAGGTGGTTCAAAGTTCATTTTTTTCGCTGCGAAAAATGAACTTTGAACCACCTGACCCCGACTTCTTCATCAACTCGCGTCTACGATACCTTCCGAGATCATCTGCTGCGCTTGCCGAGCTGCCTCTTTGTGGATCGGCTGGTATTCGTCGGCCAGCCAGCTTCGATCGACTTGGGCGAGAAGCTTGAGCGCCGCCGTCGGCCTCTTCAGAAACTTGACGTTGAGGACCGCGAGCTTCACCTTTTGACGACCCGCCTCTTTGGGAAAACACTCAATGAACTCTTCGAGCAGCGGTCTCGAATCACGCACGTTTTGCAGCTTGAAGAAGGCGTCGGCCAATCCCCGCAACTCGGGCATCGGTAGTTGGAAACTCGGATCGACGACTCGCTGACGACGCAAGACGGCCAGCGCGTCGTTCGGCTTGTCGGCATTGAGGGCACTCCGGCTCAGACCGAGCGGCGAGGTATCACCGGGCGTGGCCGTCAGCACGACCGGCGGCAGTGGAGGGATCATGTCGAGCCTCTGAGAGTCTGCCAGCTTCTTCGGCAATTCCGCCGGTTTGGAAGCGGAGGCCAACTTCGCGAACGCGACCGGTTCGTGAGTGACCTCAGGCTTCGAGTTCGACTTCGAGGGGATTGGCGGCAGGGGCGAAACCGCGTGTGAACCGGCTGTGGATTTCTTGTTTCGCTCCGGCGAGGAACCCTTTACGCCCGGCCCATCCCCTTGCAAGGCCCGAGCGAGGGGTGTGTTCGCAACATCCTTCTTCGAACTTTTCGGAGCGTTCTTCAGAGAGGGCGACGGTTCTTCGATGACCTCGATCCCCTCCACTTCAATCGCCTCATCCGAAGGGACTTCATCGTCGAGCGACGAGAGCGATTGCAGCTTCGGCATCGCGCGCCGTTTCTTGTTGGCGCGGATCCGCGGCCCGTCGTCATCGTCGTTGTTGACCACGACCTTCTTCTCACGGAGCGACGCGAGCGCCACCGTGTCTTGGCACGAGCCGACGTTCGCGACCGCGCCATGCTTGTTCTGAGCGTAGGCGAACCAGTCCCAGTTCTCACAATCGCCCCAGTTCAGTTTGACGAACGCCGCCGCAACGCCGAATCCCAAGACCGCACCCAAAGCGTGTGCGATCTCGGACGTGACTTCATAGCCGTGAGCACCGATGACCGAGCCAATAATCTCAGCCCCAATTTTGAAGCCGCAGAAGTAGACGTACTCCATCTCAAACGTCCCGGCGTTGAGACCGATCCACAGACAAGAGATTTCATTCTTCGGCGCCCACACCAGCACCATGCCGAGCAGCGCGAAGACGACCAGTGACGCACCGCCCGCCCCCGGCCGCGTCATCTTCATGAGTTCGCGTTGAAGCTCCTTCATCGCCTTCGGATCGAGCTGGTCATCGTTGCCGCCAATCCTTGGGAATGGCCCCACCGAAAAACCCTCGCCACCGGGAGCCATATCGGGGCCATCGTCCCCGTCTTCGTCTCAAGCGAAGGCCGGTGTCGGTTCGAGCCACGACCACGGCGGCGATTCGCGCGACGACGCGAAGTCACCCATGTCGAACATCGGCTTGTAACCGAGCATCGTCAGTTGAATGAGTGCCCCGCCAAGATGCCGATCGACAGATAGACGCACAGAAACTTCCACCAGCCGAGCTTCCCCTCGACGACGATCCCGAACGCCCACAGGAAGAACATGCTCCCGAGCAGATGCCCGATCCCGAAATGCAGGAAGTTGTAAGCGACCCACTCGAGCGGATGCAGCCCGTTGCCGTACTGCAGCAACCACCCTTCGTCGTTGTAGCCCATGCCGGTGATGGCAAACGTGATGCAGTTGATGACGATCAGCACGATCGTCATGTACGGGAAGTGATGGATCGGAGCATCAGTGCTGTACGGGATAATCATCGATGATTCTCACGTTCAGGGGTTTGTTGAATGCGGCCACGGTTCAAGCAGTTCACCGTAGAAAAGAGTTTCACGTCGCCTCGTCACGGCCAAAGTGAGCGAGCGTTTCCTGGAATTTCTTCTTGCCAGCTTCGACGACGCGGCGAATCTCTTTGGCGTTGAGATCGCTCTCTTTGCGGAGATCGGAGATCATCTTGATGCTTTCGACTTGGTAGTCGGTGATCGCGGTGACGAGCTTTTCCACCGACTGCGGGCTGATGGTCGAACCGTAGCCCGCCTTGAGGGCCGCTCGTTCGAGATCGCGGCCGAGGTCCGCCACGTCTTCGAGGCCCTTGTTGACGCCCTCTTTCATCGCTTCGGTGGAACGAGTCGCTTCGTTCAGACCTTGCTGTGACGTGTAGACGGTGCCGAGGATCGTGAAGACGTGTTCGTTCGTCGTGAAGAACGTGACCGAGCGGCGGTAGACCTGATCCTTCACGTCGTGCGTTTGCTTGAGCTTGGTCACGAGCGTCTCGCCCACGTCGTAGCCGATGCTCAGATTTTCAGCGACATCCTTGAGGAGTTGGTACGTGCGGTCTTCACGTTCGTAACCGATCTGGGCTTCGTCGCGAGCCAGTTCGAGTTTCGAGCGTGTTCCCTGTTCAGCGGTCGCAGTGGCGGTGACGGCGGCTTGTGCGTTGGCGAACGTCGTCTTCGCCGCTGCGAGTGTTGGAGCATGAGTCTCGACAAGTTCGCGCGACAGAATCTCGGCTTCCTTCAGAGCGAACCGGAAGTCGATGTAGCCGTCCATGATCGCCTGTTCGCGTTCGAGCTGGTTCCGCGTATCGGCCGCGACATCCTTGTAGAGGTCCATGATTTTCTCAAACCGCGCACTCGGAGTTCCTCGCCGCAGCCTCATCCACAGGTTTTGAGCCTTCTCCGTCATGCTGAACTTGCCGTCGTCGAGTTGCCGGATGAGCGTCTTCGAGTCGTCGCGCACGCTGTCGAACATCTGCGTGATATCGAGGTAGCGGTTGCCGATGTTGATGCCCTCAACGTTGTCTCGCACGAGGGCGTTGAAGGTACTCATGTGCTGGATCGTCTTGGCAATCGCCAGCACCTTGGGCTCATCGACATGCTTCACTTCGTCGAGCAACTTCACCAGTTCCGACTGCGATCCCGCAGCCGGTGCCACACCAAACTTTTGCAACACACCGATGGCTCGGTCGAGATAACGCTGAATGCCAGACGGCATCGTGGGAATGAACAACTCGGTCGTCTTGGAGCCGGAGTTCACCGAGCCGGTCGTCACCGTTTTCGAGGAAGCAGAAGTGTCAGCCATGGGAAGAGGTCTCGCGATTCAAGTGAGGTGCGGAAGGGAATCGACTCCGGTACATCGCCGTGTTACCGTCAGTTGCGGCGAGCGTATCAAATCTTTTTGAGACTCGCGACGAAGCCCTAAGGACGTGAAATGTCGGCGAACACAGCAGAAACTCAACCTCATCTTTCTCTCAACGAGATGCTACGTGTGATGGACGTGGCGACCGAGTTGCGCAAGCAGCGCGAGTCGGTCGAGAAAGAACTGGCCATCGACGAGACGCGGCAGATGCTGCGCGAGCGGCTGCTGGCGGCGACGAGTATCACCGGTGAACGAGTCTCCGAAACCGAAGTCGATACGGCGATTGCTCAGTACTACAGCACGCTCTACACGTTTCGCGAACCACCCGCGAGCCTGGACCTTCGGCTGGCTCAAGCCTACGTCCGACGCGGCCAGATCGGTGTGACGCTGGTGTTGATGCTCGCGCTCGCCGGAGTGGGCTGGTACATGCTGCACACCTCAGCCGAACTGTTTTCTCGCACATCGCGTTCGTCGCGACAGGCCGTTCAGCAAGCGACCTCGGCCAGCGATCTGTCGTCACGCCTACAAGCGACTGCGAAGGCCCGCACGGTCGAGCTGACAACGGTCGCCAGCGACATGCTGGAACGCATCCGCGCCGTCGCACGCGATGCGTCGGTGACTCAAGAACTGGAACGACTGGCGGGCGAACTCGATGTCGCGAGAAAACAGTTCGACGTGAAGTCGCTCACGGAACTGGGACAACGGACTACGACTCTGCTCGGCCAACTGAACGAAGCCTACGAGGTTCGCATCGTCAGCGATCCGAACACAAAGAGCGGAATTGATCGCTACTTCGAGGACTCCGACGGCAAGCGCGTCTCCGGCCACTACGTGATCGTTGAAGCGCGCGATGCGTCCGGTCAGCCGATCACGCGATCCATCCGCAACTCCGAGACAGGCCGGGTCGAACCCGTACAGCGTTGGGCCGAGCGTGTTCCCAAAGAGGTCTATGACCGCATCAAGTCCGACAAGAAAGTTGATGGCGTCTTGGATGAAAACCTCTTCTCGGTGAAACAGCGAGGCTTTCAGAACGACGAAATCAAGTTGTTCGGTCCCGATGGCCAGCCACTGTCGCGCCTCGGCCAGATCACGAAGTGGTGACGCGGATCAAAGCGATGGCCCGCGTTGGCTTCCGGCTCCGTGACCTGTGTTGACGCGACGTGTGATTCCAGCTTGAATCTGCGCCGACCTCGGATGGTCGTTGCCAATTCAACTCACTCGCTGCTGGAGTCTGCCATGTCATTGCACGGTTGCGCTTGCGGACTGTTTCTCATCCTGTTTTCCGCCGGGTTCGCCGGTGCTCAAGGGACAACAGAGGCTGACAAACTGAAGAGCGACGCGGAGGCAGCCTATCAGGCGGGCGACTTCGCCAAGTGCCTCGATCTGACCACGCGCGTCTTGGCACAGAACCCCAAAGATCACGGAGCGCTCTACCTGCGAGCCAGCTCGCACGTCGAACTCGGCGTGGTCAATCGCAACGGCAAAGAGCTGCGACAGGGAGTCGAAGACGCACGCGACTCGCTCCGCCTCGGCGGCAGCAATGAGATCAACTACTACCTGCCCTACATGTACGGCATGACGGCGCTCGCCAACCTGGAGGGACGCAAGGAACACGCCGATGTCGTGCTGGCGGTCGCCAAAAGTGTGCTCGACCGCACGACGCTGACACCCGAACAACGAGCCAACACTCTCTATCAACGCGCCGCCGCTTACATCCACCAGAAGAATCTCGAAGCCGCCATTCAGGACTATCAAGCCGCCATCAAGGGGTTTCCAGGGCATCTCGGGTCGCACGTCGGGTTGGCCGAGAGCTACGTCGTGAGTCAGCAGGCCGACAAAGCGCTCGCCGCGTTCTCATCGGCCGTCGATACGTTTCCAACCAACCCACTGGTCTTCAACAATCGCGGCCTGTTCCTCCAACAGCAAAAACGATTCAACGAAGCGGTCGCCGACTTCAACAAAGCGCTCCAGATCGACCCCAAGTTTGCCATCGCTTACACCAATCGCGGCTTCACTCAACAGGCCGCAGGCAATCTTCTAGGAGCAGAAGCTGACTTTTCGGAAGCGATCAAGCTGGCCCCGACCAACTCCGTCTTCCTCAGCCTGCGTGGCACCTGCCGATTGGCTCAAGGCAATGTGGCCGGGGCCATGGAAGACTACAGCCAAGTGAATCGTATGGACCCGAAGAACCCCGTCGCCTACGCCGATGTCGGTTTCGCCAAATACTTCATGAAGGACTTCGCGGGCGCTCAAGCCGCGTTTGACCAAGCCGTCGCCTTGGACGCGAACATGCGTTATTTGAACCCGTGGCGAAGCTGGGTGCTGGTACTCATGGGCCAGCCCGACGCAGCAGCCCCGATTGTCGAAGCCTCCGCCAAGAAGACCGAGAAAGACAGAGACTGGATTGACTCTCTCGTCCTGTTCCTGAACGGCAAGATCTCGGAACAGGATTTGGTAAACGTCGTGAGCAAAGTGACCGACGCCAACTTGAAGAACGCTCAACTTTGCGAGGCGTACTACTTCATCGCCGAACGGCGTTCACAGGCGGGTGACAAAACCAACGCCGCCGCGTTCTATGCCGAGGTCTTAAAGACAAAAGCCAACCAACTCTCAGCCTATCGCGGTGCCCAGTTCGCGCAAGGTTCGTTCGCGTCAGCCAAATAGTGCTCACGCGAAATAGAAGTCCGGCTTTGCTTACGAGCCTGTTGAAAAAACGTAGCACAGGCGAGCCGCCTACTCTACGTTTTCAACAGGCTGCTGAAAGCCGGACTACTCTCTGAGAACATGTCGTCGCAACGGGAAGCCCGGCTGGCAAAGCGATGCCGGACTTGAGGCGACTTCAGTACGAGCCACAGGCTGCGTGGCCGCGATTCAGTAGACCTCAACGATCGCGGCACTGGCTTGGCCAGCGCGCGTCACGTTGATGTTGAGAACGATGCGATTGTCCGTCTCGCGCGGCTGTCCCGCCACAATGTTCAGCGGGCAGGCGGGATCGGGCGTGTCGTAGTTCAACGTGTGCGGGATCAATCCGCGACTCAAGCCGATCACCGAGGCCACCAATTCGAGCGTCCCGCAGCCCGCTCCCGAATTTCCCATGAAGCTCTTCGGCGCGGTGACGGGAACACGGCGACCGAGATCGCTTCCAAATACGTCGAGGATGGCCGCAGCCTCCTCAATGTCTGTTTCCTTCGTTCCCAATCCGTGCGCGTTCACATGACCGATCTTGTCGGGGGTGAGTCCCGCGTCTCGCAGCGCGGATCGCATCGCATTAGCCAGTGCCGCACGAATCCCGGCAACTCCCTTCGGACTGAACACGCACGACGAACCCGTGCCAAGCAGTCTCGCCCAAATCTTGGCTCCGCGCCGCTCGGCATGAGCACGATCTTCAAGGATGAATGAGCAAGCTCCTTCACCAACCACGCGCCCCGAACGATCTCGATCGAACGGCCGACAACGTGCTCCCGCCGCATCGGGGGTTCTGGCGATGTCGTCCCACAGTGCGAGGTGCAAAGTCTTGATCGGGTGCAGCGTGGTTCCGGTTGCTCCCGTGATCATCACGTCGGCATGGCCACGCAACACGATCCGCATCGCCTCACCCAACACCGCGTTTCCGGAAGCTTCATCCAAAGTGAGCGAATTACTCGGACCGCGTGCATCGGACGAAATACTGATGTGACAGGCAGGCATGTTGGGGAGATACCGCAGCAGCCAGAGCGGCTCCATCTTGGGAATCCCCTCCTGCCCCCAACGGCCGAACTCGAATTCCGTGGTCCCATCCTCGCAGCACGCCTCACAGCCCGGCGCGAGGATATTGGGATCACTCAACATCAGGTTCGCACCGAACTCAACGCCCAGCCGCTCATGATCTATGGCATCGAGTGATACGCCCGAATGCTGCAACGCTAGGCCGGCCGATGCGACGCCGAGTTGAATCTCGCGGCACATCGCCTTGATATTCTTACGTTGTTCCTTGAGATAGATTTTTCGAGCCGACTCCTCCGTGAAGCCAACCACTTCACCCCCCACCCCGTCAGGAGCGCCAAAGCCGGGGTAAAGACCACAGCGGGTCACGCCGGATCGCCCTTCGGAGAGGTTCTTCCAAAACTCGTCGATCCCAATTCCGATCGGGCTAAGCACGCCGATACCGGTGATCACGACTTGTCGGGATGTTTGTTCAGAGTCGCTCATTTTCACTCAAACTGTGGTGACCACCGATTCGCACAGCGTCTTTACAAGAGTGACGCCAAGCCTACATCGAACACTGAAACACCCATTACCTGAATCGAACAATCGCCTAGGCAACTCGCCATTCGGAAGCAATCCCGCCCAAATTCTTGATGCGTGACAGATGTATCTCTGACTTCTATCAACCAACTCCAAGCACGCCAACATTAAGGCTGTGGTTACGTCTCCACACCCAACCACCTTCACGCAATTTTTCCGACAACCAGACACGCGTTGTGACCACCAAACCCAAAGCTGTTTGAGAGAACACGATCCAACGCGACCTGTCGGGCTTGATTCGGAACGAAGTCCAAGTCGCACTCGGGGTCTTGATTATCCAAGTTGATCGTCGGCGGGATCAACTGGTGCATCATCGACAGGATCGAGATCACGAACTCGACGCCACCGGAGGCTCCCAGCAAATGGCCCAACTGACTCTTGGTACTCGACACACACAGACCGTTTTTGGCGTGAGCCCCAAACACCCGCTTAATGGCGTTGGTCTCGGCTTTGTCGCCAAGCGGCGTACTCGTGCCGTGTGCGTTCACGTAACCCACTTGATCAAAATTCAAGCCCGCATCTTTGAGTGATGACATCATGGCACGGGCAGCTCCAGTCCCTTCGGGATCAGGTGCCGTCATATGAGAACCATCCGAAGAAACACCGTAGCCAAGCATCTCTGCAAAAATCGGGGCGCCGCGACTCTTGGCGTGTTCGTACTCTTCTAAGACGACAACACCGGCCCCTTCGGACAGCACAAACCCATCACGGTCACGATCAAACGGACGACTGGCAGCTTCGGGAGCATCCATACGAGTGGATAGCGCTCCCATCCGTGCGAATCCTGACAGACCCATCGGCGTGATAGCGGCTTCGCTTCCACCAGCAATCATGACATCCGCGACATCATGCTGAATCACTCGAAACGCATCGCCAATCGCATTACTCGCCGAAGCACAAGCCGTAGCCACAGCACTGCTCGGCCCCTTGAGTCCCCAGAAGACGGAAATATTTCCGCTCGCTGCGTTGACCATGAGCTTCGGAATCATCAGTGGTGAGACGCGTGACGGCCCGCGATCGAACAGCTTGGAGTGCTGCTCTTCAATCTCGTTCAGCCCACCAATGCCGCTCCCAACAATCACGCCGCAACGGTAAGGATCCGACTCCTTGGAGAAGTCGATACCGCTTTGCTTAACCGCTTTCTGCGCGGACGCGAGCGCGAACTGGCTGAAACGGTCAAGACGACGAGCTTCCTTACCCTCAAAATGCTCTTCCGGTTTGAAGTCCTTGACCTCGCCCCCGAAGTTCACCTTAAAGTCGGAGCAGTCGAACCGCTCCAGTCGGCTCACCCCACTTTTACCGGCGCACAACCGCTCCCAAAACTCAGGAAGATTACTCCCGAGAGCGGTCACTACCGACATCCCTGTCACGACGACACGTCTGGCCATCCGTCACTGCTTTTCCGTAATGTATTTGACAGCGTCACCCACCGACTGAATTTTATCTTGGTCGGATTCGGGGATTTGAACTCCAAACTCGTCCTCGAACTCCATCACGAGTTCAACTAGGTCGAGCGAGTCCGCCTTAAGATCTGCGATGAACGCACTCTCGGGCTTAATATCCTCTTTGGGAATATTGAGCTGTTCACTGACGATACTGATGACCTTCTCTTTGACCTCTTCGACCGACGCCACGCTTCACTCCTTCGGAGCAGGTAGTAATCAACTCTTCAAAACGACTCCAAGAACATGCCGAGCCAGCGATTCCAAACCAAGAAATCACTCAGCCAGACGCAGGTTCCGGCCTTGGGCGGCGGGGAGGTATACCGCGTTTCCGTGGACATGTAAACCGCAAGGAAACCATCGATTGACTTAGGCCGTGACAGCACTTCCAACCCAAGAGATTCACTGCCGAAGTCACAGTCTTCGACAGGAACCTTGGCGTGCTGGCGGCGACAGTGAGGCGATGGGCGAGATCACGCGATGGATTCCGCAAGCCCTCACGGCGTGTCATTGACCGACTCGCAACTGGCTTTCCTGTCGATCCGTTTGAGCAACCCCTTCAACACTTTTCCGGGTCCGATCTCAAAGAACGAATCGGCTTCCTGAGCCAGTAGCCACCGAACAGAGTCCTCCCAAAGAACCGATTGAGTCACCTGTCGCACCAAGACTCCGCGAATGTCTTCCGGATCCGAATGCGGCTTAGCATCCACGTTTGAAACGACGGGAATGCGGGGAGTCCGCATCACAACATTACCCAGGGCCTCGGACAACTTTGCGCAGGCGGACTCCATCAGTGGCGTGTGAAATGCCCCTGCCACCATCAGCCGAATCGGCTTTCCATTTGCCTCTTCAATCAGAGTTGCCGCACGGTCACACGCGGCCTTGTCCCCCGAAAGAACCGTGTTGCCGGGACAGAGATAGTTGGCGATCCACATCTGGCCTCCGACCGAAGCTTCCGCACAAACTTTGGCAACTTGCTCTCGATCCAGCAGCAACGCACTGACCATCCCTGACGGGAACGCGTCCGCCGCCGCCTGCATCGCTTCACCGCGAGCCTTCACGACTCGCAAGCCCTCTTCAAACGTCATTGCCCCGGCAAACGTCAACGCGGTGTACTCGCCCAAACTGAGTCCCGCAGCGAACGAACAGGACTCGACAACTTCCGGCCGCTCTGCCCTCAACACCTCCAAAGCAGCAAGACTGCTGACAAAAAGAGCAGGCTGGCTGACCACGGTCGTATTGAGTCGCTCGGCCGGGCCTGTGAAACAGAGCGAGGCAAGGTCATACCCGAGAACATCGCTGGCCTGCTCATACAGCCGTTTCGCTGCGGGGCACTTCTCCGAGAGGATCGCCCCCATCCCAACGTGCTGTGCGCCCTGCCCGGGAAACAGAAATGCAATGCGGTTCATCAAAAACTCCTCAAAACTCACGGTCGGCGGAACGTGTGTCGAAAGCAGAAAGACGCGGAAGCCGCAGCTCTGATCGCAGCCATTTGATCGACCTCACACCATGGAGGTCGAAGGCTCTCGCGAAAGTTCGTCGATAATCTGCTCATTGAGGCGGCGAGCCTTCAACGTGGTGGCCAACCGGAGAGCATTCTGAATCGACCGGCTGGTACTCGACCCATGACAGATGATCGAGATGCCATCGACGCCCAACAGCGGAGCGCCGCCCGCTTCGTGGTACTCAAACCGCTTGGCCAAGTTATGAAAGGCCTGCATCGCCAGAGCCTTTTCGGCATTCAAAGCCCCGAGAACTTCGGCCGCGACCGTCTTCAACATCATTTCAGCCAGACCTTCGGCCGCTTTAAGCAACACGTTGCCAACGAAGCCTTCGCAGATCACAACATCCGCAGCCCCGGTGTATAGGTCGCGTCCCTCAACGTTTCCAAGGAACCGGTCTTTAAAGACGCTCTGCGAGAAGAGCGAGTGCGACTCACGGACGACATCTGTCCCCTTGCCGTCCTCACTGCCAATGTTCATCAAGCCGACCGACGGGCGATCAACACCGAACATCTCGCGCGAGTAAATCGAGCCCATCACACCGTACTGAACGAGATGTTCCGGCCGGGCACCGGGATTGGCTCCAACATCCATCAGGACGGTTTTGCCCTTGGTGGTGGGAAGCGCCACGGCAATCCCCGGACGCTTAACCCCCTTCAGGAAGAGCCGAGTCCGCAGCCCCGCAGCGACAACGGCCCCCGTGTGACCGGCACTCACGACCGCATCCACCTGCTGGGTGGCCATCAACTGCCAACAGACTGTGATGGAACACTTCGGCTTCGAGCGTAAGGCCTCGATCGGCTTTTCACCCATCTCGACCCAGCCCTCGGCCGGATACAGATGCAATCGACCGCCCGAATACCCGGATTTGGCAATCAACGGATCGAGCGTGGGCGGATCACCCACGAGCGTCACTTGCAGATCGGGATTGTCCTTCAGGGCGGCAATCGCTCCATCGATGTTGGGGGACGCACCAAAGTCGCCTCCCATCGCGTCCAAGGCAATCCGCATGGAGGTCTATTCCTCGACTTCGAGCAACTGACGTCCCATGTAATAGCCGCAGGTGGGACAAATCACATGTGTCTGGATGCGAGTCTGACACTGCTGGCAGTGATGCAACTGCGGAACTTTGATGGCATCGTGGCTTCGTCGGCGGCGCGAACGGCCCTTCGATTGTCTTCGCTTCGGTACGGCCATGTTGCGGTCGCTTCCAACTCTAAATTGCAGGGACGAAATTCAATCCGGGCCAACCCTTCGCACCCAGTGGCGGCAAGGCTCCCCGTGACAAGGGGCGGGATGGTACGAGAACCCGAAAAGGAGTGTCAAGGAAGCGGCCCGGCAATCACCGCATTTCCTTCACCAAAAGTAGGTTTCACTCGAATTCTCTGCTCCAAGAGGCCGAACAGAAGCAATTCGCGCCGACATTGAGGGGCGGGCAGCAAGCCCGCAGCAACGACGGTACCCGCTTTAGTCGCCACACTCCTCCGATCAGAACAACTCTTGAATCACCGCTCCCGGTTCGAGCGCAGCGACCGGTCGACCGCTGTGATTCAAGAAGCTCACACTCGGATCGACTCCCAGAACTTGGAACATCGTGTGGTGAATGTCCGCCGGTGTGATCGGGCGGTCCTGCGGGACTTCACCCAAACGATTGGTCGATCCCACGATGCGGCCCCCCTTCACGCCGCCGCCGCCAAGGAGGCAGAACATCGCATTGCCCCAGTGATCACGCCCAGGCGTCCCCATACTCATCGGCGCACCGCCATTGCCACCATTGTTCATGCGTGGCGTCCGACTGAACTCACCGCACAGCATCACCAAGGTCTGATCGAGCAGCCCCCGCTGCGACAAGTCTTCCAGCAAGGCCGACACGAGCGAATCGACCATCGGGAGATAATTCTCCATCCCCTTCTTCAAGTCCCAGTGATGGTCCCAGCCGCCAAGATGGACTGTCACAAACGTGGTCCCAGCCTCGACGAGTCGCCTCGCCAAGAGAGTGCTTTGCCCCCAACTGTGCCTGCCGTACCGATCGCGCAGGCGCGGGTCTTCCTGTCCGAGATCAAAGGCTCGACGCGCGGCGGAGCCGGTCACCAATTCCAACGCCTGCCGGTCGAATCGATCCATCGCGTTGAGCAACCCCGACGCATCGGCATCGCGCCGCAGCTTGTCGAAACCCTTTGTCAACGACGCCCGATCATCGAGCCGTTGCACCGTCATGCCTCCGGGCATTTGAATGTTCTGCACGCTGAAGTTCGACGCATTCGGATCGCCATCTGTCTCGAACGGGTTGTACGCCGCACCAACATAATTGGCCCCGAAGTAACCCGGCCTCAGCCCGATGCTCGACGCATACGGCACCGCGACATAAGGCGGCATCCCCGGCTGCCTCGCGCCGGTCGCCTTCGTCGCCACCGAACCGACAAATGGCGACTTACCAGCAGTATCCGCACCGCTTGCCCCACCGCGACCGGTCAGCATCAGGTGCCCGCCCGCAAAGTGATCGCCGTTGTTGTGATAGAGCGACCTGACCAGCGAAAACTTGTCCGCACACTTAGCTTGAAGTGGAAACAGCTCGCCAATTTCAAAGCCATCGACGTTCGTCTTGATCGGATTCCAGAGGCCACGATACTCGGCCGGAGCCTGCGGCTTCAGATCGTACAGGTCCAAGTGACTCGGCCCGCCGTCGAGCCAGATCAGAATCACGGACGTGTTCTTCGCTGAAGCCCCCTGTTCGACCGACGCCTCTTTCGCCCGCAAAATCTGCGGCAACCCGGCCATCCCCATCCCGGCCAATCCCACTTGGAAAAAGCTCCGGCGAGACATTCCATCGCAATAACGACCGGTCGAACCGAGATCGAGTCGGAACATGGCAATCCCTTTCAGTAGCAGAGGCAATGGATCGACGGCGGGAGTCATCACAACCGAGTCGGCCGCAACAACCACTCAAAATCAGGCGGGCAAAAAGGCGGGAGGCCGTTCATATCGGCCGGTCCCGATTCTATTCGGCTTCCCAGACTGGCGTCAAACAGGCTTTCTCAACTCAACCGCCGACTCTCGCGACCATCGGTTCGCGGGACAGGTTTGTACCCTGCCCGAATCTCATGAAAGAACCGGACGGACAGGTTACAAATCTGTCCCACAACGAGCTGTCGGCTGGAACTCTTTCCTCTCGCAACACGCACCTCAACATCAAAGGTCACAAACAATGGGTCTGTTCGCCGGAACACAATGGGATCGACCGCCAGTTTGTGAGCGCTGTGACAAGCTGGAGAGCGAATGTTCGTGTCCGCCGGTGGCAGCACCGAACAAGCTCATCGCGCCGGAAAAGCAAACGGCAAAGCTGGCGGTCGAGAAACGAAAGAAGGGAAAAGTCGTCACCGTCGTGCGAGGATTGGCGGCCGACGCGAATGATCTCACGTCCTTGTTGGCCAAGTTGAAGAACGCGTGCGGCGCGGGAGGGACGCTCGACGGCGAGTCACTCGAAATTCAAGGCGATCACCTCGAACGACTACGCCTGCTGTTCAGCAACCTTGGCTACAAGGTGCGAGGCTGAGTTGGTTGGTTTTGGCGCGGCCTTCGGTTTGAACTCATCGAACAGCATCTTCACCCCCGCGAAGACCAACACCACCCCGAGCAACCGCCGCAGCACAGGAGCGGCCAGATGGCGTGTCCCCAGTTGTGTTCCGATCATCCCGCCTAACCCAGCCGCAGCCAGCCAAAGCCAGATCGACGACGGCAACAGCGGAACGGCTTTCGCCTGCGCCGCCAAGCCCGAGATTGAATTGAGCAGGATGAAGGCCACCGAGACGCCCGCCGCATCGCGTGTCTTGGCCCAGCGCAGGAACAGCAGCACGGGTGTCAGCAACACGCCTCCACCTGTCCCGGTCAGTCCGGCCACCAAACCAACCAACCCACCAACAGGCAGCGACCACCAAAACGAGGGCGGCACGCACTCCTCCGTCTTGTCCGTCACCGGTTGCACAAACAGTTTCGTGGCCGCGATGAGCAACATCGCGCCGATCAACTGCTTGAAGAGCGATGCTGGAAGCGTCAGCACTCCGCCCAGAAACGCACACGGAATCGAAGCGACGGCAAACGGCCAGAGGACTCGCCACGGCAGACAGCCCGCCCGAGCAAACCTCACCGTCCCGATGCTCGCAACGAGGACATTCAACACCAGCGCGGCGGGCTTCATCACGGAGGGTTCCAAGCTCATCAACCCCATCGCCGCCAAGTAACCCGTCGCCCCCGCATGACCAACGGACGAGTACAACACCGCGAACAGAAAGATCAGCACCGTGAGTATCGCGTCGTCGGTCATCGTCATTCACTCAAAACGAGGGATCATTTCAAAACTAGCCCGACGCGCAAGCGAGGGCTGAACATTCGATGACGGTGAGGCCCTCGCTTGCGCGTCGGGCTAGTTTGTCGAGGCGAGAAGCTCGCCCACACCAACCCGCTGTGTGAGCAAGGAATCGCGATCCATCAGCCTAGCTCACGCAGCGGGTGGTATCGCGCGGCCAATCTCACATCTTCACCCAGTCCGGCACAAGCTTGAATAACCCAATCGCCAGAAGCGTCCCACCCAACGGGATCAGCACCGTCGTGACGAAGATCGGGCCGTATGCCCGCGCGTGAGTCTCACCGCAGATCACGCGGATCAGCATCACGACGAAGCCGTTCGCGGGGAGTGAGTCAAGCGTCCCCGAGGCAATCGCCACCACGCGATGCAACGCGCGCGGAGCGACTCCCAATTCATCGACGAAGATCGGCTTGAGGATCGGCAGCGCGACCCCCTGCCCTCCCGAGGCCGATCCCGCAATGGCCGCGATCACCGCGACAGCCAATGCCGCACCGAGTAACGGATCGCCGGGAATGTGCGTCACCCACGCGACGACTTGCTGAAACGCGGGCAGGTCTTTGACAGCCGCTCCAAACCCCACGACCGCCGCCGTCGAACCGATCGCCAGGAACCCGTTCGTGAAACCTTCGCCCAAACACTTCCAACCGTCCTTCAAATCAGGCCCCAGCAGAACGAACGCCGCAACGACACCGAGAAAAATCGACAACGTCGCGTCTTCGGGAACGTGAGCCAACAACTTGGTCAGCCTCGCCCCCACACTCCCCATCACGACAAGCAACGGCTCACACGACGACGCCAGCGTGCGACAACACCGTGGCAACAGATTGAGCGCCGCCACCGTCGCCACCAACGGAGCGATGGCTCGCCAGACGTGCGGAACAGACCGCGTCGGCGATCCCGTGAGCGGCACGGCGCTAGCCGCCGGCGAGTTCAATGTTGGACGTATCACACCGGCGGCTAGCGCCGTGCCGCTCACGGGATCACTCGCCCGATCCTCCCACCGCTCACCGCGACGCACATCTCGTCGGATCGCCCAGTCGAGATAGACTTGCCCAACAAGGAACATCAGCGAACCGACAATCAAACTGACCGGCCATCCCGCCCGCGCATCGGTCAGCGGAACCTTCGTCGCCGCATCGACCAAGTACTTGATCGGGATCAGATTCTGAATCTCGGGCGAACCGGCCGATGTCATCGTGAACGTGATCGAGCCGAGACAAATCGCACCGGGAATAAAGCGTCGCGGCAGATCGGCCTGCCGGAAGAGTTGCACCGCCAGCGGAACGACCGAGAACCCCACCGCAAACACCGACACGCCGCCATACGTCAGCACCGCACACGCCAGCACGACAGCCAAGCACGCACGCTGCGCCCCCAACCGCCGACCGATCGAATCGGCAATGCTCACCGACGCCCCGGACTCTTCCATCAGTTTGCCGAACACCGCCCCCAGCGCCACGATCAAATAGAACGACCGCACAAAGTCGGCAAACCCGGTCATGTACGGCCCGGTCATCGTGGCGAGCGGATCAACGCCACTCAACGTCGCCGTGACCAACGCACACAACGGCGCGACAACAAAAATGCTCCGCCCCTGCACCACCAGCACCGTCAACAACGCCAACCCACCGAGCAGGACCGATAACTCGTACAGCGATGTCAGCATGAGTGGCAGCTCGTCCTAATGTTGTTCGTTCCCATCATGGGCTTTGAAGCCCGGCACCATCTTGATGTTCGAGGTGCCACTCTGCGAGCGAACTGAGGTCAGGTGGCTCAACATCCGAACGGCGAGCGGAGTTTGGGACGAGAGAGAGTTAACACGGGAGAGAAAGCCAACCTTGTCAACGATCCGGGTGCGATGACTTCAAAATGAACCTCTGACTAGGGGCCACGAAGCGCGGACACCAACCACCCCGCCCGATTTAGGCATTCAATCTTGGCGACCGAGATTGGACCGTAGTCGATATCGTCTTACCAAAAACAGTCGATGACTATGTCAACCACAAATCAAGATGCAAGTCACGGCCACGAAGACTGGGATCGCCAAAGGGATGAGCAGCCACGCGAACTTTAGCGAGGCTGTGTCCAATAACTTCTTCAGCCAGCGGTTGCCAGAGACCGCCCATAAGAACCCGACGCTGAAGAAGAACGTCGCGCTGAGCGCGAGTTCCTCCAAAAAAATGCGCATCCCCCACTCGAAGGGACCTTGAGGTCGCGGTAACGCAAAGAACAAGGACCAAGCTCCTGCCGCAGCGAGCGGTATGAATAACAGGCCGCCAACACCCAGTATTAGGCGACCTTCGTGCTCATCGTGATTTGAAGTCTGCTGTGGCATGGTTGAGAGAATACACCGAAGGGTGGCCCGGCATGCTTCAAGCCGGGTGCGTCAGCACAAGAAACATTGAGTAGACGTGCTGTGAAGTGGAACGCTCGAACTTGTTAAACGTTCGTCCTGAAGTTTCTTGTGCTATGCACCCAGCTTGAAGCAAGCCTTGAACTTACCCACATCTTTGGTTCATTGCGACGAATCCTCTGATGGCGAGTAGGAGTTTGTCGAGGCCGCGCCAGAGTGTGATCCAGCCGGGGTTTCCATCGCGCTTTCTCATGAGGAAGCCGCCGAGGCCGGC
>CAMAYU010000125.1 GCA_945862235.1 Schlesneria paludicola DSM 18645 | reverse complement strand
ATCGTGGCAGGGCGCGAGGACGGACTCGATGGGATCGAGCAGGTATTGATTCAGGCTGGCGATGGCCCGTTCCTTGGCCTGGACCTTTGCACCCTCGGGATCAGCATCGAAGAGTTTTGCAGGAGTATGCAGCCCAAAGAGTGTGAGTGTGTGGAAGCCCTTCGCGTTCAACTCTGCCGACAAAATTGAAAGATCGGTCAGCGTGTGGCAATACATCTCAAGCGGCAGTGGTTGCGGCATTTCGCCACCGCGGGCGTGGGCGTGGGCGGCTTCCAATTGGGAGAAGCTTTCATTGACGTGGAACGTGCCCGCAAAGGCGAGTCGTGGGGCCACGCCTGACTTGAGCCGCGGCAGCCGCGACAGAAGCATGTTGATCTTGAGCTGGCAGCCTTCGAGAGACTGCGGAGCCGCTTGTCCACGCAAACGGGCCAGATGTTGCGGAGCCGCGGCGAAGAGTAGGTCGTTGGCGCGATAGGCTTCGCCCGATTCCGTTTCGATGCGAACACCCGACGTACCGCTCTCCAAGACGGCGACTTTGGCTTGGAGTTTGATCTCCACGCCGAGCCCCACGGCGACGCGATTCAACTCGCCGACCAACGCGCCCATTCCGCCCTGCGGCACGCGCCACTGTCCGCTGCCGTTGCCAATCAGGTGATAAAGGAAGCAACGATTGGCCTGCAGGTCGTCGGCCGAAACAAAGGTCCCAATCAGCGTGTCGGTCAATACGATGCCTCGCACCAGATCATCGCTGAATCGACTGCGAATGAATTCACCGATCGGGACCTCCATCAGATTGTGCCAAAGCTCCGGCAACCCCAGTTCGGATTTGAGTTCCGCCGCGTGCCGGAGTGGCTGAAGCATCGTCGGGGCGAGGCGCTGGGCCAGCACGGCAATCTCGCCGTAGAACTCGCACCAAGCTTCTCCCTCGCGATCCGATCCCGTCAGCCGACGGAAGCTGCTTGCGGTCGTTTCATCCCACTGCGAGGAAACCAGGAGCCCATCATCGCGACCGTCTCGTTGATACGGCGAGTAGGACGCGACTGCGCGCCCGAGCGTCTTAAAGTGGATTCCCAAATCGGCCACGATTTGATCGGGCAGCAGCGACACCAAATACGCATAGCGGGACAGCCTTGCCTCGTAATCGGGAAAGGTTTTGACGCTGGTGGTGGCGCCGCCGAGTTCGTCGCGCGCTTCGAGGACAAGAACGGACTTCCCCGCCTTGGCCAAATAGCACGCGGCGACCAGTCCGTTGTGTCCGCCACCGACGATGATGGCGTCATATTGTCGGTGGTCGTGAGTCATGCTGACGTAACTCTTGTCCGTGACTGCGAAGCGGCAAGTCCAGTAGCGGTGCGGCGCGAGCCGCCCGGCGTCGGAACGCGACTCCTCGCCACACCGGACGGCTTGCGCCGTGCCGCTACTTCTTCCTATTGTTTCAACAACTCGACCAATCTGGCCCTCGACACGTCGGAGGACCGGAGTGATTCCTCGAGTTGATCAACGCGGGCTTGCAGAGCGCTGATCGCTTGCGAGGCACGCTTCTGTTCGGCCGTGATCATCCACAAGACCGCGGGAAGGAAACAATAAAACACAACGGCCATTGGATTCTGGCGTCCGCCGGAAACAATGTCGCCGCCCAACATCAGAAGGCACAACAGCGTCGCGAAGACGACTGGCTTTGCGGGCCTCCAGTCACTTGATTTGTGCATTGTTTCGTCCCTGTGAGATGACATTTTCATGGGGCTAGTTCCAGAATTGGTGGGAGCTTCGGAATCTCGGGGCGCTCCAGAATTCGTAGGCTTAGCGGAGCGGGCTTTTCGTGGGTTCTGGTGATTCCAAATCCTTGGCGCTGTGCTGTGGCAGGTCGACCAGCGGCAGGTCTCCGCCACCCGTCTGCCTGAGGGCGATATCGCCGATCTCGTCGAGCAATTTGGGAATTCCTCTTTGTGCCGGGTAGTGATGGCGGACCCAAAGGACCTTCGCCCGGTCCGCCCGTCAGCGAATCGACCGCTCACGCCAGAAGAACAAACCCCGGCGCACCAACGAACAGACTCGAGTTTCTCAACGCACCTCTTCTCTTTTCCTGCCCCTTGTTTTCAAAGAACGCCAAACCCACTTCCTTCCTATCGCGCCGAGGGTGGCGCCTTGTGCTCGACCACCAACTTCCGAGCGGCCAACGCTTTCTTCGCCGCCGCGTACATCGAATCGTACCACTCCTGCTTTTCCCCTGCGGCCTGCGGCGGAATAGCCTTCTCGGCTTTTTCGAGTTCTTCGCGCGTCAGAAACGACGCCAGGATGGCCAATGCGTCAGCACCGGCGTGCTTCGGCGGCGACAACACGCCGGAGGTGCGCATATAGGCCCACCGCCTGTCTGCTGCCGCCGCCAGAACAGCCCCCACGATCTGTTCGCGAGTTTCTTTGCTGGTTGTGCCGGCAAGATAGGCAAGGCCCGGCCATTCCCGAACCCCACCATCGAAACCAAAGTCGGGCGCCGGACGGCTCTTGGTTGCGGCAAGTAACCGCGCCGCTACCTCATTCGCGAGCGTTTGCGTTTCGATTTTGGGCGCGGCACTGCCGAGCGCTGCCGTTACCATATCTTCTGCTTTGACGTCAAGCAGCGCGCGAACGAGTTTTTCACACTTGTCCGTGGGGAGACGATGCACAAGATCACGGGACAATCCCACTCCGCGCCGCCGCATCTCCGGACTGTTGCTGCTCACCATCAGGAGTGTCTCGTCGAACGCCTCGTCCAGAAACTCGCCGTCGAGCAGTTCGGTATACCAGCACAGCGACTTCACGCCTCGTGCGGACCATTCACTTGTGTCATCGTGCTGGCTGCGCAGCTTAGGGCGAAGACCATCCCAGAGCGCCTTCATGTCTTCCCGCTTGAACAGCTTTTCCGGAGCCATCTTTTCCACGGCCAGGCAAGCGTGGCTGCTGACGGTCAAATCCCTGTCCTGCAATGCCCGGAGCACCAGAGATACATCCTCGCGTGCGGGCTTAATCTGGTACCACCCTGCTCCGATGCCTTTAAGACGCTCCACGGATTCGGCCGACAGCGCTGGCGCGAGGGTTCGGGCATTTCCGGAAGCCTTGATCTCCCAGGTTCCGGTGTTGTTATCAATCTTGTCCGCCCGTACGAAAATCTTGAAGTTCCCATCATAGTCGAGCTGCACCATCACCTGCTCAGCAGCGGCCGGATCGGGCCTTTTCGTCTCCGGGTTGATCTTGGACCGGATGAACATGACGTCCCATGTTCCCTGCCCGCCTCCCGCCGTCGGCCCGCCTTTCAGCATGGTGAACGTACGCTTGCCGTCGACCTTCTCCCATCCGAACTTCTCAGCCGCCGCCTTCCAGGCGATCTCAGTAATACCCAACTGCTGGCCGATGGCGGAATAGAACTGGTCGGGGTCGGAATACTCGCCCTTCGGTTTCACACCAGTGATCTTCTTCTGGTACTTCTTTTCGAAAAACGCCACATCCTCTTCCTCAGATGCGGCTTGGCGTCGCCCATCATCGGGATCAGCGAGGCGGCCGATTTTGGCGGGTGGCGTCTTCAACAGTTCGACCATCGCTTGGCCCATCGCTTCGCCGACATCCATATAGACTTCCGCTTTGCCCCCGTAATGACCGTTGCCGCTGCCACCTTGCGCCATCGGGTTGGTGTAGATGGTGGCAACGTTGCCTTTGAACTCAGGGTACTTGCCCGTGGTCCCGTCGACGGCGAGGTGAGCCTCGAGAACCTTTCCTCCGTTGCCAGTGCTTCCTTTGGTTGCTTCGCCGAGCGTACCAAGGACGAACTTCGCGTTCGGAGCATTGAAGTCTTTGCGCAATTGCTTGATGAAGTGAACCAAGTTCTGCTCGTAACGGCCGGAAAGTGCTTCGCTCCCCGCGTCACGCTCGCCCTGCCAGAAAAAGAAACCCGCGACTTCATACGCTTTCGCGTCGGGATAGTGTTTGCCAAGATCGGCCAACGCCTTCTTCGCATCGCCCGTGTCATCGTCATACTGTTTGCCAGCATACCAGCCGATGGGCTTGGGCTCCTCGCCCTTCTTCCAACGCTCGGGCGATCCCTTATATCCGGGATGCACCCATGTGACTCCTGTGCTATCAGTGAATTCGAAGCCTTCGCTGCCCGGCGGCAGCAGGTCCCAGCCCAGAGCGCGATTGCCAATACAGCACTTGAGGATCATCACCGGCGCATCAATCGAATTTCCCAGCGGATGACCGATGCCATATTCTGGGCCGAGGTTGCCGCCCGCAACCGTCATCCATTCATTGCGGAGCGGGCCTTTGCCGGACATGTACTGCACGAAACGAACGTCCTTCCGCTCCGTCCAAGCCCCTGCGTCATCCACCAGGTATTGATATTTCTTCTTCTCCTTGACCGCATGCTCCAAAGAAATATCACCGCCCTTCACCTTGCCGAGCCCGACCATGTTGGACTGGCCGAGCAGAATGAAGACCTGGACCGGCTTGGTCATGTCGGCCGGCCTGCCGTCGGGCTTGGGAATCTCGGCGGCGCGTAAGGCCATAGCGGTGAGAGGAACTAGCACCAGGAATGCCAACATCGATGCGACTTGGATTGGAAGTTTGGTCATAAATTCGTGCTTTCTGGAGGTTGGTTGCGGCCAAGACGGGCCGAAACTCCATCTAGAGCTTCGACTGTCTCACTTCTATGTTCACGGGACAATTCATGATTATACTGGTGGAACAAACCGTTTTCGCGACAATTTTGTTCGTATTCACGACAGGCTTTCCTGTGCCCCGATCTCGCCGAGTCGCGCTGAAGTTGGATTTGAAATGGCCTCTGAAGCGGCATGCTCTCATCTTCGCCGGAACCCAGCGGTACGCCGATGAGCATGGCTGGGAGTCGATCATCGACGAATATGCCGCCGACAACCTTGCGGAGAGGACGACGAAGAGGACATCGCCGCCATACGACGGCCTGATCGGCCGAGTGAACTCTAAGCTCGGGGAATGTGCCAGACGACTGAGAATTCCGCTGGTCAACGTCTGGTTCAACTCACCTGCCTGTGACCAGTTGCCGGGCGTATTTCCCGACATGGCCGCCGCCGGAAGATTGCAGGCCGAGCATCTGCTGGGGCTGGGCTTGCGGCGATTTGCCGTGCTGACCTGCGAAGATCGATGGCAACAGATGGAGGCGGCGACATTTCGCGCGACGGTCGCCCAGGACGGCTGCGAGTGCATCGTGGAAAAGGTTCCACTCGACCCCAGCCGAAGTTTTTCCGCGTGGAGCAAAACCGAGCAGCGGATTGAGTCCTGGATGGAGCATTGGCAGCTGCCGATTGGCGCGGCGATTTGCACGGAGGAGGCGGGACGGCTGGTGGTCCAGTTGTGCCGTCGCCGTGGCTGGCGAGTACCGGGTGACGTGGCGATTCTGGCTGGCACAAACGAAGAAACACTCTGCGTTCATCCTCGACCATCACTTAGCAGCGTGGAGATGGGCTATGAGCGCGTCGGCTACGAGGCGGCCCGGTTGCTGGATCAATTAATGCATGAACGGGAAACGGGACGTAGGCCAAAGGGGGCCGACCGGAAGCCTCAACACATCCTCTTGCCGCCGCAGGGAGTGGTCGTCCGAGAGTCCACCGACTTCTATGCGGTGGAGGACGAGTTGGTGTCTCGGGTGCTGCAGTTCATCGCCGCGAACAGCCACCGCGACATCAACGTGGACGATATCGCGAAGGCGCTCGCGCTGCACCCGCGCACGTTGCAGCGCCGCTTCCGAGAAGTCGTCGACTGGCCGATCTCCGATGAGATTCGCCGTGTCCGGATTGAACGTGCGAAACGCGAACTCGCTCAGTCGAAACGGAGCATCGCCGAGATCGCTCAAGACGTTGGATTCGGAGACCGTATGCGCATGTACGAAGTCTTCCGCCGCGAACTGAACGTCACGCCAAGCGAATATCGCAAGCAGCGGCAAGCGAAGCGCCGGCGGTCAGACTAGACGAGCCGCTTATTACGCAATACTGATTTGGAAAAAGTCGCAATAGTGAAGTGATGGCACTCCGATAAATGGTTCGTTTGCCGACAATTGTCGCGGCCAGCCTTGAGAGTGCCACGAAGCTTGGACAAGGATGCTTGTAAACTCATCTCAGATCAGAAATCAAGGCGACGAGAACTCGTCAAAGTCAAGGAGTGTGACACGCGGGCGAGCTCTTGAAACGACCCTTCCATCCGCAAGACGCGTGCTTCGGTAGCGACACACCAATGCGCGTTACGATGGCGATATCGCAGCTAAAGAAGCCTGATAAAAACACGCCAGGATTGCCGTCGGTGAGAGCTTGGCGAAGGGTATCTCGCAGATTATTGCGAGAAATGAATTACGGATTGGGCAGCGGCTGTCAGCCTTACCCAGGTCAGTCGGTTGTTCGCGGCAACGAGAGCGCAATCGCATTCGGCCGCCGCCAACTGTCGGTGCGCTTGGCTGGCGAAATACGATGGCTGGATTTGAACTCCGTAACCACTTGCATGGCAGGATATTACGTAGTGTCTGCCTTGACCTAACTCTGTCTCGCCGATTTATTTGAACCAGAATCAGATAGACGTAAGTCCCTTGCCGCACAGGAGAAAAGCCCTTCGACGTTCTCGCCGAAGGGCTTCTTGTCTCGTCTAGTCGGGGCAACGGGATTTGAACTGCGATTCTCTCAACTGATGTCCGCTTCAGGTCGCCGGCCGTTCGGCGCGTCGGTTTGATCGACCGACGCAGCGAAAAGTAGGCTTGGACGCGTCGGTCTGGCGGCAATTGGATTGGCCGACGCACTCTCGGAAATCGTGTTCCGTCAGTGACCGCCGCCGTTCATCCTCGCAAGCATGGTCAATTTGAAACGGAGATACTCGTTCAACTCATCGATCAACCTTCGTTCGGGTAGCGAGAACCATCGTTGCTGCTCGGCCAGAATGTCGATCACGCTGCGATAGCTCAGTTCGCCGATGAAGGGAGAACGGGGCAGGGCTTTGAGCCGGTCGGCATGTGGGATCGCTGACCGAAGTCGATCTGGATCGCGGTATTCCTGAACCAACGGGTTGCCCGATGTGGGCGTCAGCAGGATCAGGACGAAGTCTCGGGGCGGAAGATCGAAGAGTACGTCTTCGGTGAACCATCCATTCTCTCGAAGTCCGACGCGAGCGGTTCGGATGAGTTGGTCCGACGGATACCCCGCTGAACCGTTGTTGTTGATGGTCTTGGCTGACAGGGGAGATCCGTACTTCATTTCGATGAACACGGTGGTTGGTGGATTTTCCCAAGTGAGGACGACATCCACCTCGGTCTGTCCCTCGTCCCACGTGAGATGATGCCGGGGGTAGATCCGTTGTTTCTGCCAGAGTTCAATCCGTAGATCACGGAAGACTTGTCGGCGAAACCGTTCCGCTCCCAGTGCCTGATTCAGAATGTCAGGCAGCCACCAGCGGGGATTCAGAACTCGAAGAGTCCCGAACAGTTGCCCCGTGACGACATCCTCACTGGTGGAGCGAACGATCAGGGGGCAACGGAGCTTGCCTTGTCGGGCTGGCTCACACAGACAGCCGCCCTTGCCGTTGAGTTCAGTGAGCATGCCATCTCCAAGGGAATTGTGAGGGGCACAAATTCGTCCTGTGCCCGTGGTTTCTGGCCCCACTCTCGGCAAGGCTGCCGATACGGACAGGTGGAGCAATTCATCGGACTTTCGACGGGATAGAAGATTCCCAAATCAACGGCCCGCTGGATCGTCTGCACCAGGTCTCCCAGTCGTCCACAGTCCTCGGCGAAGCGACTGGTCTTGAGACGTTGAATCTTGGGCGTCTTAGTTTTGACGAGCACCGTGTACTCGACGTTCGCATCCCTGCCGAGAGTTTCTCGAACAGCGTGGACGTAGCAGGTTGGCTGAAGCGACGACGCAACGTCAGATTCAGAATAGGCCCGACCACTCGTCTTGAACTCTCTGACCGTGAGGTCTTCATTCGTCTCCGTGATCAGGTCGGTGATCGCGACCAGCGGAGTCTCCAGATACTCCCCCAGGCTGTTGTAGAGCGGTACGAGAATTCGCTGCTCGACGGCGACGATTCCCTCGGGGGGTGGCTCCTTGAGATAGAGCTCCAGCAGATGGACACCCTGTTCAATGCTGTCCTCCCGAGTGTCGCCATCGCGGTACTGGATCGTCTCGTTCAACTCCTTCTCATCCCAGCACTCGTGAAAGGCTTTGAGGACCAATTCCGTGTCGAGGGCTTCCTTCCGCTGCAAACGTTGGTGGTACTCGGCCAAGCCTGCATGGACCGCTGACCCCAAAGCCAACCCTGTTCCGATGGAATGACTGGGTATCCCGAGCACTCGTTGGAAGAAGTATTGCAGTGGGCAGCGGAGATACTGCGTGATTGCACTGTAGCTCCAGTGGGGACGATCTCGCATTTCAATTGCTCCGATCCTTGCGTGCCATGGCATCCCTGACAATTTGCAATGCGAGCAGGCAACCGAATTCAGCCATTGCCCGGTTCCACTGGTGCCGCATGTTGACGCGCACCGTCTGCGGTGGGACTCCACCCTTGCGCATCCACTCCAGCAGAGCTTCAGCGAACTCTTGAGCCTCATCCCAATCACGTTGAGAGACAGCGCACAGCATCTGCGTCCAAGTCGCCTGCGGGTCCATCTTCGTTCCCTTCAGCGACTGGTGCGGCTGCGCCCGTTGGTGACGGGTGCCCCGTTCTGATTCAGGGCATCGATCACGCCACCGGCTTCCCGTTTGGTCAGGTCATAGACTCCGACTCGACGACCAAGGATGCCCTCGATCCGACCTTCCAATTGTTGCTGAGTCAGCCCTTGTCGCTTGCCGAGATTCAACAGGTACTGCACCTGCTTGTTGGTCGCGGCTTCCTCGTTGGAAGCCTGACCATTGCCATTGCCATTGCCGTTCTGAGGAGCCTGTCCATTCGGACGGCTGTTGTTCGGTGCTGCGTTTTCCGGGACATTCGCGGGTGGGGCGGCGGAGCGTTGGCCGTTTGCCTGGGCAGGCTGCCCCACGTCTCTGTTGCCAATCGCAGACTCACTCTCGTACCGTTCAATCTGCTGGTTCAGAGCTTCCTCAGCCAGATCGTAGAACTCTTTCACCCTCTCGATCATCGCCACGGGGTCGTCGAGACTGACACAAAGCTCCCCTTCGAGATTTAGGCTGAACCCCGTCGAATTGTAATCGCGAGTGAGTTTCCGGCTGAGTCCGACATTGACCTTCAACATGTTTGGCTCCTGGAAAAGAAGAACGCCTCCTGTTCAGTTACCCGAATCAAGGAGGCGTCGCGCTGTACGAATTGAAGGTTTGCCACACAGATCAGGTTGCCATCTGCATGGCGAGCTCCCAGGCATGTTCCTTGAGCCGGGCCCCTGATCCGAACCATGCCGAATCCAGTCGGTTGCTGGCCCGTTCCATCGCCGTCTTACCGCGTGTGGAGCGGTAGTGGTCCACGTACTCGGTCACCGCATTGAGGGCCGTCCAAGTGGTGTGTCGGATTGCGGGCATCTTGTGACCAATGCCCTCCTCGAACAGACGATGAAGTTCCTGTCGGACATTCTTTGTCCGGGTCGATTCGCCGTCCGGTGAATCCGGATAGACCAGCTTGAAGTACTCTTCGAGTTGCCGCAGGCTGGGGTAATGGCTGGCGAGCCGATTGATGCGAAGCTCCACGTCGTCGTAGAAACGCTTCGCGAGGCCAAGGACTTCCTGAGCCTGCTGAATCTTAAGGGACAGGTCACCCTTGTGAACGATGGACACGCCTTGACCTCGCCCATTCCGTTCCGCGATCGCCAGCGTATTTGCACAGATCACGCGAATTGGTGTGAAAAAGGCTCGGAGCGATGAGCTTCCATCGTGAGAATTGGACAGTAGCAGATACTTCTCCGTGATGTCGTCCGAGTTTTTGACTCGGATGTCCTCCGGCAGCTTCGCCAGCATCCAAACTCGCTCACCCTTCCCGAGAGCCCCGGCCGTGTGATACCGCAGACTCCCATCCGCCACGACGGCATCCAGGAAACCGAAGCATTCCCGGTTTTGGACAGGTCGGTAGGTGTTGCCGACAACTCCCAGAATGGAGCGGCTGTCTTCCCTCACCACCGCCAGCTTGTCGGGGATGGGAATGTCGTTGACGGTCACCAACCGAGTCAGCTCGACATCGTAATCCAGTCCGGCTGCGGCAATCGCTTCTCGAGCCGTCGCTGGTTCATCGAGCCGAGTCCCCAGTCGGTGC
The DNA here is from genome assembly GCA_945862235.1 of Schlesneria paludicola DSM 18645. GTDB lineage: Bacteria > Planctomycetota > Planctomycetia > Planctomycetales > Planctomycetaceae > Schlesneria > Schlesneria paludicola_A. The sequence goes on along the minus strand of CAMAYU010000125.1, from coordinate 8,440 downwards.
CAGGGAACTTCGCCGGTGTACATCATTGCAGGGCGACTGTCGGTGGTTGCAAGGTCGTGTGGCATGTGGGACTCCTCGAAAAGAAATTCATTCTCAGGCCCATCTACCCGAATCTGCCTCGAATCGCTCTTTGTCGGTATTTGTTGCAGCACACATCTCAATTGGGAAAGAGGCAAGATCGTTAAGTCCACGGGAACCAGGCATTCGATCAGCCGCATTTTCAGGGCTATCGCGGCCCGAATCACGATCAGGGAGATTGCGGTGATCCAAGTCGAGACTTGTACCATCCCGCGTTCCGGCCAAGGCCAATCTCGATGCTGGGTGGTTCTACTTTGGTTCGTCACGGTACGTGCTCAATCATTGTTCCGGAGTTGGTCGAGCGACCCGACCCATTTGAGGGTCAGGTCGAGGATGGTTGGTTCGATGTTGGTGGCAGCGGGAAGGCTTCCTCCAGGAACTTCCCGACGTACTGCCGGATGTCCAGGTGCGAGAGAGCGGCCTGGGCCTGAACATGGAAGTACAGCGGCATCGGCAGAAAGAGTTGCAGGGTCTTCGACCCCGCTGGTTTCCTGCCGTCCTTGCCTTTGCAGAAGTCTCGCACTGGCGGCGTTGCCGCATGGTCGGTGGCTGTGCTCATCGTTTTGAATTCCTCGTCAAAAGTGATCGGGAAGACAATCACCTCCAGTTCCAGACCGAAGGTCCATTCCCTTGAAGTGATTGTCTTTCCTTCTTTTCAAAGTACCGTGCCTTTGATTTCTACTGTTTCCAGTGCCCTATCCTGATTCTGTTTGTCATCCTGCTTTTGATTCATGTTCATTTTGTAGTCCTGATTCCAATCCTTCATTTCATTCTCCTGTTACTTTTTCTTGTCCTGTTTCAAATCTTGATCCTGGTTCTTCACTTTCAACTTCTGCTTCTTCTTTTTGAGCGTGTCGCTCGTTTTCGGTGGCAGCAACGCCAAGACGGTTTTGGGAAGCTCCGTCTGTAGCCTTTCGAGATTGCTCACACAGTTTGGATGTTTGACAGCAAGGGCTGTTTTGTCATCCGCAGCAGCTTTGACATCCCCGTCACCACTTTCATCTACCGCATCCGGATTTCCCTTTACCGCTCGGTCGCCCACATCATTCGTGCGAAATGTGCCCTTTGCAGGTTTAGCGCATGAGCAACGGATTGTGCCTTTGAGGAGGGATTCCAGGCTGCCTTCGGCTGAACCCCAAGCTGAAAAGGCCCTAAAGCCAAAGAGACTTCAGGGCCTTGCTACGCGTCTTCACCGCCTTTTTTGATCGCTTGGTCACCAGCCCAAGGCCCCGTTCAGCCAATCGACCAATTCCTTTTGCTTGACGTCGTTGACCCGGTCTCGACGATCCTTTCTGAGGCGTGCTGCTTGCTCATTGCGGCGAATCGCCTGTTCACGCTCCCGGAATGCTTCTTCATTTCGTTCGTCGATGAAGTCACTTTCGTTCCGTTCGATTTCCATGAAGTCTTGGAGACGGATGTGGAATACGTCTTCTTTCCGGCCGTCGATGTTGACCCTGGCTACGTTACGGTCCTTGCGACTTGAAGCCAGCAGTCCGCGTTCAGCCAATCGCTTACCCAGGGCCTTGTGATTCATCGGAATGGGAGGTTGATGCATGTCTTTGGCCAGGCGTTGAACGACAGCCAAAGACTCTTGAGGTTCGAAGTACAGGGCGTCGAACTTCTTCCAGCCAATCCGTTGGCCTTGAGGAATGAAGATGCTCTTGAATTCGAGGATCTTCGGTTCGTGTTGCTTGCCGGGTTCGTCAGCGACGGCAGCTTTTTCAGGACAGCCTGCATCATCACCCGGAGCCTTGGTTTCTGTAACGGTTCTTTCCTGATATCCGAAATAGGTTGGACTGCCGAATGCGCTTTCTTCCTCGGCGGGTGACAGGATGTATGTGAGGTGAGCCCGGCCCGTCGCCAGTGCCGTCCGGAGCAATTCCAAAAATCGGTTTACAGGCGATTCGTCGGCCTGATCTCGGTCTTGAGTTTCCAGTACCTCAAACAACCCGTCGTGTGCCAACTCCCAGGTGTTCTGGAAACGCTCTTCGTCGATCGCGCCGACGGTCGATGCAAATTCCAAGAACAGGTCTAAGCCAGCCAGCAGCTTCGCCGCTGCATCGGCTGTTCGTCCGTGCTGGCAGTTCGGGGCGAACAAGCTACGGAAGGCATTGGTCTGCTCGATAAGGTCCTGCCGGTTTTTATCGAAATCCATGGCGACCCACTGAATGAACGCCGCCATCACCCTGGAGTAGACCCCTGACTTCGCGACGTGTTGGGCCTGGGTTAATGCCTTCATGGAGCCTTCATCCTCCCGGTCGGCGATATCGCCAGGATTTACTTCCAGAGTCAGCACCCTCGATGTGAGTGAGTGTCCGCTGGGTCGGACTTCCCCAGTGCTCAGAATCAGGCATTTGGGCTGTTCAGTCTCTTGAGGGGTTCCATCGCGGTAGCATCGTCCACGACCGGCGGAATTCCCTTGAGACCTGAAGACATCCTCAGCTGCGCGATTGGACCGTTCGATGTCGTACTGAGAGCCTGTTGGTACGAAGTCATCAACTGGAAGGATCACGTTTCCGGCATGGGCGGACATCGCACGGATGTAGTTTGGAGTCGATGACCAGTTTGCGGGAAAATGTCGGGCATCAATTCCAGGCCCAAAGTGCTGAGTAGCCAGAGCCGCGTATTCGGATTTAAAGACTCCGGTCGTGCCATACAGGTGGATGGAAAAGTCAGCCTCAGCGACGGCGGCATACCAGATTGCACAGTAGACTGGGACTGTGATCCGGCTTGGGGCCATGGTCAGTAGCCTCATGCTTTCTCGAATATCCTGCTGAAGCTGGCGACCTGTGCTCGGCACCGCGAGGCAGTATCGACCTAGAGATTTAGGGATACGCATCCTGATTCCAAGAGCGTCCTCTTCCTCCTGAGAAATCGTCCCCATCGTCCCTTTCACGCCTAACCGATGATGTGGAAGGGAGTTATCTGCGGGACGTTTCGGTACGTCAGAATCGGCCCTGACCGCCGTTGCGCGACCAATGACGCCCCCTGCATGCACAAAGACCGGACCGCATTTGGCTTGGTGCCAACCCAGCTTGTCGATTCCGATTAGCTTCCGGATGTTCGGAGATAGCATCTGGATTGCGGCTCTGACCTCGTCCTTTGCACCACTGCCGGGATAAATGATCGCATCCGCCCCCAGCCTTGTGATCGGCCAGATCATCCGGTCGAACTCGTCTGCGGGGACGGTGATGACCTGCCTGATGCCCCGAACCGTGGCTTCGATATCCAGTTCTCGCTGCTGTTCATTGAACCTCGTGAACACGGTCTCCGAGAGAATCTTTGCCTTGAAATTGGTGATCGGGCGTTTGATCGGTCCATCGTCCGTGTGAATGATCTTGTAGATGCCAGCGTCGTCGAAGTCGTATCGCTGACTCTCTTGGTCATCTGGGCGACTCTGAAATGACGGTGGCTCGGCTTTGGCCATCGAGTACAGGTTCGTTGGCGACCCGCCCGCAGCAAAGAAATCGTCGATGCCAACTTTATCTTTGCCTGCGGCGGTGAGCGTCACGACTTTTGGCTTCGCGCCCATCGACTCCAGCAGGGCGAACAGTCCGGCAGCAGCCCTGGCCACATTGATGTTCGTTGCGATGTCGGAATCGAAGACGATATAGACCGGGCGGTGTTCAAGAGGGATTGTCGCCCAGAAATCATCCTGATGCTTCCAGCCGTAGACTCCCATCAGGCCGATACAGGTTAGCCCTTGAGATACGGCGGCGTCAGCCTTGCGAATTCCTTCGGTCACGAAGAGCGGTTCCGTGCCTGTCAGAACTTTGTCACGCACGGATGGCGGTACGTCAATGACGAGGTTCGCCCCCGAGGGCGTTTCGTACTTGACCGTTTTCCCTTTGCTTGAGCGAGGTTGATCAGGTCGGATTTGGTGCAACCAGACGCTGCCATCAATTGTCCAGATCGGAACCACGAGAGCTGGCACATTCCTTTGGATCGCGGAGAATCCCAGCTTCGCGAGTTCTGATTTGACCGTCTCGGAATAGTATCCGCGGTCACGGACGACCGTCTCTTTGATTCTGGAGGCTTCGATCAGACTCCGGTGCTTCGGAAGCAACGATTTTTGGACTTCATTGGACATGGGATTACCCTTTCAGTTGATGCTGGAACATGGACCAGCGACATGCCGGTCCAAAGGAAGAAATGCGGCAGGGGCTTACTGCTCTAGCCGCCGAAGAACTTGCGTGACCCTGGCCCGGCTGACACCAAAATACCGGGCGACGTCAGCACGGCTCTTGGCCAGTCCTGACTCAAGAAGGCTCAGGTACAACCGAGCCAACGCCAGCGGGTCTCGCTTAACAAACTCCGGTCCCGCGGGAACCGGATCGACCGAAAATAGAGTCGCCCAGGGGGTCAGTTCGACAACTTGTCCGCGTCGTAACTTCTTGACCTGCCAGACACCTCGGTCTAAGATGCAGCGGTTCTCCGGGCGGATGATTTGGGGAGCTATAAGTACTTGCAACGAATCGCATTGCGACGCAACCCTCGGAAAACCGGGGGTTTCTTCGTTTCTGGTAGGCGTGACAACACAGGCGTTGCCGTAGGTGGCGGGGGTTGCCGACTGTTGCTGCGCCGGAATCTGCGCCGCTTTGGCGAAATCCTCATCGCGGACTTGCAAGTAGTGTTCCATCGCCACCTTGGGCGTGTTCCCCAGCCAAGCAGTGACAAGGTGGATGGTGTGTTCTTGGACGAGTTCCGTCTCTCGGGATGCCCGCAAGTTCTGAAAGAGGCGTTGCCACGGATCGACACCGGCCTTCCTCAGAATCTTCTCGAATACCGTTCGCAGGTTCTTCTGTGAACTGCGGTCGTTGGTCGAGATGACGAACTCCCCGCCATCCGGTTCCAGATAGAGTTCGTCCAGAGCCTGTCGGACTTCGGGGAACAGTGGGACTTCGCGAATCCCCTTCCCGAAGTTCGCGCCCTTGGGGGATCGGACTTTCAGGCGTCCGCGATCAAAGTCCACGTCAGCCCAGCGCAGCGCGAATATCTCTGACGGGCAACGCAACCCACCGAATCTGCACAGCACGACGATGGCCTTCCAACGTGATGTCGGGCAGAGCGTCCCGCATGTTGCGAGCCAGCGAGTCGTACTGGCTGCGGTGGGCTTCGTCGGTGATGACGACGATGTCCGAGCGATCCGACAGCATCGGATACTTTTTCACCGCTCCCGCCTTTGGATCGGTGAACCGCTCACCTACGAATTTCTGAATCAGCGTGAAGACGTAGCGATGGTCTTCGGTCAGCAACCGCTTGAGGTCTGCGCCATCGGTGGCCTGACACTCTTCCTCAGTGACGACGCCCGTGCTGGTGAAGTTCTTGTAAATCTGGTCGTCGAGTTCAATCCGGTCTGTGATGATGACGAACGTCCAATTGCCGGGCATTGTCCGCAGAATCTTCTGAGCGAAGAAGATCATCGAAATCGACTTGCCGCTCCCTTGCGTGTGCCAGAACACGCCGAGCTTGCCTGCGTTCTGTTTGATCTGCCGCACGGCGTCCAGAGCGTTGTTCACGCCGAGGAACTGGTGGTTCTTCCCGACCACCTTGATGAGTCCCCCCTTGGCATCGGGGAACAGCGTGAAGTTCTCGGCGAGGTCCAGCAGTCGGGCCTTGTCGCACGTCCCGCGAATGATCGTTTCGAGCGAGACGACTCCCTTTTCCCCTTCGCTGTTGATTCGCCGCCAGTCGCAGAAGTGTTCCCACTTGGACGTGATGCTGCCGAGCTTGCTCTCCTTGCCGTTGGACAGAATCACGAGCGCGTTGTACCAGAACAAATGCGGGATCGTGTCGCGGTAGTCGCGCAGGTTGTCGTCGAAGGCATCCTTGGCCGAGCGATCCGGAGCCTTGAGTTCCACGAAGACCAGCGGCAGCCCATTGACGAAGCCGAGCAAGTCGGGCCGGCGCGAGTACATCTCGCCGGAAATCCAAAACTGCGACGCCAAAAAGAAGTCATTGTTGCCCGGCGTGAGCCAGTCGATGACATGCACCCGCTCTTCAATTTCCTCATCGCCCGATTCGCCGCCGCGAAACGCCACCTTCACGCCGTTTTTGAGCAGCCGATACACGTCGCGGTTGGCATTGGCCGGACTCATCGCGCTGCGATCACGAGTCAGTTCGTCGATGGCCAGTTGAATGGCATCGGCGGGCAGTTCCGGGTTGAGTTTGACGAGAGCCGCCCGCAATCGCGCGACCAGCACCACTTCGCCTTTTGAGGATCGGCCGAGCGGACTGCGACCGTGGTCGAACTCCGCGAAGCAATTCGTGGGCGTCCAGCCAAGTTCGGCGAACAGGTCAATCGACGGCTTCTCGCAGAGCGAGTTTTCGCTGTGCTCAATGAGGGCTTTGGCGTAATTGGTACTCACGGCTCGCCATTCGTCTTGGGGCGCTTTGTTTTCTTGGTCGGCTTGTCGGAAGCGGGCTTCTTGGGAACCGTCTTCTTGGTTGGCGGTGCCTGCCGTTCCAGCCGCTTCACTTCTTCGACAGCCTTGTCAAAATCGCTGGTCGGTTGTGTCGCTTCGATGCGTCGGCGTTCAGCCTCATATTTCGAGAATTCGCGTTCCGCGTGGTCTTCAGCGAACTTATGGGAAATCTTCCCAGCGTGCGTCAGGATGTTCTGTTCGTTGAACTCCAAGAAGGCGTCGAGCTTCGTAATCCAATCCGCCATGTGCATCGGTTTGCGATTGCTGGCCTGAAACTCGGCATGGTCGAGATACATCGTGACGATGCGCTCCAGAGCCTTGAGTTCTTCTTCGGTCAAGTAATTCTTGGCGACCGACACGTCCGCCTTGCGGATGGTTCCTTGCGGAGCGTTCTTCCAAGTGTTCAGTCCCATGTTGGGCTTGGTGGCGTTGGCCCGCTGAACGACGACCTCAGCGGCGGTGTGGCCGTGAATCGCCCAGTGGAGTTTGTTCTGAACGGTGGCGTAGAACGTATGAGTGATCTCGGCGTTCGCGTCGTAGTCGATGCTGCACTTCTGATAGATGTCGGTGATCTTCTGGTAGAACCGCCGCTCCGAAGCGCGGATGGAACGAATCCGCTCCAGCAGTTCGTCGAAGTAGTCCTGCCCCAGCGACCGGCCTTCCTTCAGCCGTTCGTCATCAAGGACGAAGCCCTTCACCAGCAGTTCGCCGAGTTGCGATGTCGCCCATTGCCGGAACTGCGTCCCGCGCAGTGAGCGGACGCGGTAGCCGACCGCGAGGATCGTGTCGAGGTTGTAGTGATCGACCAGCCGTTCGACCTGCCGCGTCCCTTCGGTTTGAACTATTCGGAATTTCCGAATAGTTGCCTCGGGCGCGAGTTCCCCCTCGCTGTAAATGTTGGCCAGATGCTCGTTTACCGTAGGGGTCGAGACTTGGAACAACTCGGAAATCAGCCGTTGCGTGAGCCAGGCGGTCTGGTCTTCCACGCGGACTTGCAGTCTCGTGCGGCCATCGTCGGTCTGGTAGAGCATGAACTCGCCGGAAGGACCGGGGTTCGGAGCGGCGGGCAGGTTATTCGCCATTGCGAGCGGTCTCCTCGACTTCGATGGGCAACTCGGACACGTCCAGTTCACCGGAAATCAGACGCGGCAGCAACAGGTCGCGGGTCGTTTGAAGGTTCGCGTTTTGTTTTTCGAGATTGAGAAGCAGATCGAAAGTCGGCGTGACGATCTGTTCGTACTGCTCGCAGATTAAAAACGGCGGCGACAAGCAATCAAGCCATGCAGATACGGAAACAGCTTCTGATTGACGAAGTCCCGCAGGTCGTCGCCGGTCATCGCCTGGTTGTGGTCAATCAGTCCGCCAGCCCCCTTCGGAGCGGCCCACACGTCCCAGCGGTACGGCTTGTCGAGGAAGAAGGCGTACTTCTTCCCCTCCAACGCGGCTTCGTCCGCCTTGTCCTGCTCCAACCCGTCGAGGTATTTCAGGAACAGCAGCCAAGAGGTCTGCTCGGTGTAGTCCAACTCACTGGAACACCCGGCCTCTTTCCAAAGCACGTCGTCGATGTTCTTGAAGGCTTGTTCAAACATGGGTGATTGGATTCTCTGAAGGTCGATCTGGGAGATGTTGTTTGGCCGACCGTGACTCAAAAAAACGGGCGGCCGAAATCGGCCGCCGGATGCTCACGGTGAGGTTATACGTCGTGGTCTGCCATGTCGCGACGTGCGTGGCTTCGATCTGTCGAGTCGCCTCGAATCAACGGCAAACACCGCTCGCGAGTTCGCGCTTCCTGTCGCGGAGCGACAGGGCTACCACGAATGGGCGACTGCACTCTGTGGTTCCGGTGCCGGAGCGTGGTGGTTTGCGGGCCTCGGCAGTTTGAATCAGAATGGCCGCGACTTGTCGAACTCCCGCCTTCGTTGGGTGGAGCTGGACCC
>CAMAYU010000124.1 GCA_945862235.1 Schlesneria paludicola DSM 18645 | reverse complement strand
ACCGTCCCAACCTGCTATGCAACCGACATGCCTCACTACGACAAGAACCCACTCAACACACGCAACCCCAAGCCCCCTAACGAGTCAGACGCAACAACTACCGCGAACAGACACCGGAAAACCTTGTAAGAATGTGGGTAAGTTCAAGGTTTCACATCCCGGCCACACAACTTGTTTTGACGGTAGCAAAACTCGCCAACCGTCGGGTTACACGAAAGGCCGCCATCTTCTGAAGGCGGACTTTTTGCGTTCAATCGCCAGTTCTGGTGACCACTTCGAGCACAACTTTGCGTCTCGAATTCTTCGCCTCGGCATCTCACCTTGTTTGTGTTAACGACCGTTGCGAGCGCTGGCCCGATTGCAGATGACATGGTTGTGAGCGGTAGGCGGTCCGAACTCTCCGTCATTCGTGTTGGGCGACCAATGTACCGTCTCTCCCACCGCATGGCATCTTGATTTAACAGGTGCGAGAATGGCCCCACGTGTCGAAGTTTCGTCACGGCCGTCGGCTGGATCGAATTGCGCCGGATTCCAATCGCCCCAAAGTGAGTCTCGTATCTGCCAAAAAGCCCGACGATGAACCGATCACCGCAACACATTCTCATAGCCTTCGTCACCGCCCTGCTGCTGGCTCCGCTCGCGGCGCTGCACGGCGCTAATAACGATCCTTCACGAACTCGCATTGCGACCTGGACCGAATTCTGGCCCGATGCAGACGGTCAGCCAAAGCCCCGCGAAGTCAAAGGCGAGATCTGGAACGACGCCATCCAAGCGGTGCTCGATAAGGCCGGCGCCGTGCACCTGCCGAAGCGTGATCAGCCCTATTACCTTGATGGCCCCATCGTCCTGAAGTCTGGCCAGAAGCTCACCGCCGATCTCGACGCCGAGGTCCGCCTCAAGCCTGGCTGCAACACCTGCATGGTGCGCAATGAGCACATCGTCGGCTTTGCGGACATGACTGTGCCCGGTGACACGAAGCCCGACACCGACATCACCATCGAAGGCGGTATCTGGACGACCTTGGCAACTGGTGCGAAGGACAGCAATGGCAACCAGCGTGGCGCTTCGTCGAAGAAGGATCCCGTGCCTGGCACGCACGGTGTCATCCTGCTGCACAACGTCCGCGGTGCGACCGTGCGCAACGTCACCGTACGACAGAGTCGCCCCTTTGCGATCCATCTCGGCAACATTCGCGACTTCACCGTCGAGGGCCTGACGCTCGACCGCCACGGACGTGATGGCGTGCATGTAGACGGCCCCGCGAGCGACGGCATCATCCGAAACGTACACGGCGATTCGCACGACGACCCCGTTTCGCTCACCGCGTGGGACTGGCGGCAATACAGCGTGACCTTTGGCGCAATCCATCATCTCACCATCGATCACATCACCGGCGCACCCGAAGATAAACACAGCACCGACGCCATCCGCCTGCTCCCCGGCGTGAAGCACTTCAGCGACGGCACCACGCTCGACTGCCCCATTCACGACATCACGCTCCGTGACATCACCGACATTCGCGACTTCAAGCTCTACGACCAGCCCAATCTCGAAGTCGGTCGCGACAACGACGCCAGCGCCGGCATCGGAACACTCAAAGACATCGTCTTCGAAAACCTCACCTTCAACCGCCCCGGCAGCATCCAGGTCCACGCGAACATCGACGGCCTCACCGTTCGCAACGTGAAGCTTGGCTTTCCGCTCCCAGCAGACTACCGCCTCGTCGAACTCGGCCCAAAGTCGCAGACCTACAAGCACAAGCCGGACGACCCCACGCTCTGGACCGAAATCTTCTCTCCGGACCTCGACTGCACCGTGCGCAACGTCAGCATCAATGGCGTCCGCCCCCACGACTCGCAGGCGGATTTGCCCATCGAGCAAGTAGTGAAAGTCATCGAGCAAAAACCGAACCCCGACTACCCCAAGACCACGCCCAAAGGCGGCACGGGGAAAGGCATCTGGATTCGCTGAAGTATGAAACTGTTCCCAACACTTCTCGCTGCCAGAACCAAGAACTTGACATGATGAAAACCACCTCGCTCATCCCACAAGTCCCATCCATCTTGATTCCGGAGGCGCCGTGAGATCGACCTTCACACTCCTCGCCGCCCTGGTGCTTGCTCCGCTGGCTGATTCGGAGGCTGCGGCACCCGATTTTGAAAAGGAAATCCTGCCCGTTCTCGCAAAGCGCTGTTTCGAGTGCCACGGGCCTGAGAAGCAGAAAGCCGGGCTGCGCTTGGACAGCCGCGCGGCGTTGTTGAAGGGCGGAGACTTTGGTGCGGCAGTTGTTCCGGGTGATGCGGCGGGCAGCCACCTTATCGAGGTCATCAGCAGCACAGACGATGATGTGAAAATGCCGCCGAAGGGTGAACGCCTCTCGGCTGCGGAAATCGAGACTTTAAAAAAATGGATCGCGCAGGGCGCAGTCTGGCCGGGCCAAATGGATGCGATCGCGGAGGAAAAGATCAGCAGCAGCCATTGGTCATTCCAGCCGCTGTCAGGAACTTTCACGCACGATTCGCTCGATGCATTTCTCGGCACGGCCAAAGCGCCCGAGGCTGACCGCCGTTTGCTCGTCCGTCGCATCACGCTCGACCTCACGGGCCTGCCTCCGACGCCGGAGGAAGTAAATGCGTTTGTGGAGGACCACGATGCGCGTGCTTATGAAAAGGTCGTCGAACGGCTGCTGGCATCGAAGCACTATGGCCAGCGTTGGGCGCAGCATTGGCTCGATGTCATCCGTTACGCCGACACGCGGGGCTACGAATACAATTCGCTGCGCGAAAACACGTGGCCGTACCGTGATTGGGTCATCGAGGCGCTGAACCGCGACCTGCCTTACGATCAATTCCTCTTTCAGCAGATCGCAGGAGATACGGTGGGCGTGGATCCCGCCACCGGCTTCCTTGTCACCGCGCCGCTGCCGACGCCACCGGAGGTCGGGCAGGAGGCAACCGCGATCAAAATGGCGCGATTCAATGCGCTCGATGAGATCATCCAGAACGTCGGCGCATCCATGCTCGGGCTCACCGTCGGCTGCGCCCGTTGTCATCATCACAAGTTCGATCCCATTTCGTCGAAGGACTACTACCAGGTGCTCTCCGTATTCAGCGGCGTGAAATACGAGAGCCGCCCGTGGCGAGATGGCTCGGAGACGGCGCGGAAGGATGAGCTGAATCTCATCGGCCAACGCATCACGCAATTGCGTGCAGATCTGGCGAAGTTTCCTAACTCGCGCGAAGTGAGCGACGGCCAGTACACGGAGCACTTCGCGCCGACGCGTGCGAAGTGGGTGCGCCTCACCGTGACGGCCACCGACGCGACGAGTGAAGGTCCCGCCTTTGATGAAATCGAGGTTTGGACTGCTGCGCAAAGTGGGAGTGCGCCGCAACTCGTCTCGCTCGCGACGCAGGGTGCGAAAGCCACGTCCTCCGGCGCAGCGGCACAGCTCGGGAGCAAGAACGAGTTCCTGAACGACGGCGTTTTTGGCGAGGACTCCACTTGGGTCGCGAGCGTGCGACCGCCAGCATGGGTGCAGATTGAGCTCAAAGAGCCCGCGCTCATCAGTCGCGTGGTCTGGAGCCGTGACCGCCTTCTCGCAAAGACCAACCCAGGCGCTCATGCCAAACGCCTCACCTCCGAGTGGCGCGTCGAGGTGGCTGAGAAGCAAGGCGAATGGCGAAGTGTCGTCGCACGCACAGAAGGACTCGATGCGGACGCCATCCAAACTCTTCATGGGCTCGAAGCAGAACTCGCCAAACTCCGGGCACGCCAATCCAAACTGAGCGCGGTCCCGGAAGTCTTCGCGGGCAAGTTCGTCCAGCCCGAACCCATCCACGTCCTCATGCGCGGCGATCCCGAACAGCCGCGCGATCTCGTCGGCCCTGGTGGACTTTCCGTGTTGCGCGGCTTCCGGCTTCCCACCGACGCACCCGAGCAGGAGCGCCGCGCCGCTTTCGCCAAATGGCTCGTGAAGGAAGCCGCACCACTCACCGCCCGCGTCGCCGTGAACCGGTTGTGGCATCACCACTTCGGCACCGGCCTCGTTAGCACGCCGGGCGACTTCGGCCTCGTCGGCGCACGTCCGACGCATCCCGAGCTGCTCGAATGGCTCGCCACGCAACTCATCGCCGATGGCTGGAGCTTGAAGAAGACGCACCGGCGGATCGTGATGAGTGCGGCGTATCGGCAAAGAGCAGGCGGACTAGACTCGTTCAGCCGCGCACCCCGCCGTCTCGACGCCGAGGCCATCCGCGATTCCATGCTTGCTATCAGCGGGCGGCTCGACCGCACGATGGGCGGCGAGGGCGTGAACCTCTTCTCTCGCAAAGGAGCGTTCGACCAATGGAAGCCCCTGCCCGAGCCACCGCAGGGTGCCAACCGCCGCATGATCTACCACACGCGGATTCGCGGAGCCGACGACGGTATGTTCAAGACCTTCGACCTGCCTGAGTGCGGCCAGGTGAAGGACAAACGCAGCGACAGCACCACGCCGCTCCAGGCTCTCAACCTCCTCAACGGACGCTTCACGCTCGAACAATCCGCCGCTCTCGCAAAACGCGTCACTGCGGAATCCGATACCGATCTCACCGCGAAAATCACCCGCGCATTCCAGCTCGCCCTCGCTCGGCCTCCGCGCGAAACCGAACTCACTGCGTGCCTCGCCGTCGCAGAGCGCGAGGGCCTTGAGACCGTTTGCCGCGCCCTCTTCAACTCCAACGAGTTTCTCTTCCTGCCATGACATTCACTTCCCACACCCAACATCTCGGCCGTCGCGGTTTCCTCGGGAGCTTCGCCGCCTCCGCCGGTGGCTTCGCGCTAGCGCAGCTGCTCTCGCGCGAGGGATTGCTCGGCGCCGAAAACAAGCCGCAGTCGATTCGTCCTCGCATTGACCCTGCGCGTCCGTTTGCCGCGCGACCGTCACATTTTCCTGCGAAGGCGGAGCAGGTGCTGTTGATCTTTTGCGCCGGAGCGGTCAGCCACCTCGATACGTTCGACTACAAGCCGGAGCTCTATAAACATCACGGGAAAGCGCCGCCGAATGCGCCGAAGGTGACGTTCGAAGGCCCCATCGGCAATCTCGCAAAACCTTTCTGGGACTTCAAACCACGCGGTCAGAGCGGCAAGATGATTTCCGACCTCGTGCCCCATCTCGCGGGGCTGGCGGACGACATTTGCTTCATCCACTCGCTCACCGCGAAGAACAGCGCCCACACCCAGGCGGAGAACTTTCTCTCCACCGGCTTCACCTTCGAGGGTTATCCCAGCCTGGGTGCGTGGACGACCTACGCGCTCGGGACGCTCAATGAAAACCTGCCGAGCTTCGTCGCCATCGCAGACCCGCGCGGACGTTCGCAAGCCGGGCCGAACAACTGGGGCAGCGGCTTCCTGCCCGCCACGTTTCAAGGCACCGCCTTCAGCGCCGACGAACCGCCGCAGAATCTCCGTGCCTCCGCAAAAGAGAGCGCCAGCCGCGCCGCCGTGGACCTGCTCGCCACGCTGAACGGCGAGCATCTGGAACAACACCCCGGCAACACCGACCTCGCGGCCCGCATCAGCAGCTACGAACTCGCCGGGCGCATGCAGAGCAGTATCCCCGGTCTCATGGACCTCAAAGGCGAGAGCGTCAAAACGCTCGAAACCTACGGCGCGACGTCCAGCAACACCATCAAAGCCGAATACGCCCGCAACTGCCTGCTCGCCCGACGCCTGCTGGAGCAGGGCGTGCGCGTCGTGCAGCTTTTCAACGGCGCCTTCGCCAGCGGTGGAAAACTGAACTGGGACAGCCACTCCAACATCGTGAGCAGCCACGGCACCCATGCCGAAATCCTCGACCAACCCACCGCCGCCCTGCTGCGCGATTTGAAGCAACGCGGGATGCTCGATAAGACACTCGTCGTCTGGTGTACCGAGTTCGGCCGCCTGCCCTTCATGCAGGCGAACGGCACAGGCCGCGATCACAACATCGAAGGCTTCACCTGCTGGCTCATGGGGGCTGGTGTGAAGCCCGGCATCAGCATCGGCAGCACCGACGAACTCGGCTGGAAGGCGACCGACAATGTAAAGACGCTCTACGATTTCAACGCGACCATTCTCCACCTCCTCGGACTCGACCATGAGCGTCTCACCCGCTACTTCAACGGCACCGAACGCCGGATCACCGATGTTCACGGACACGTGATTCAGGAGGTGCTGGCGTGAAGCAGAACTCCTAATGAAACACACACTGACGCTTCTCACCGCCCTGGTCATCACGTCGTTCACAGCGGTGCACGCTGCCGAACTCCGCTTTGCGGGCACGCTCGGTAACTCGGACGACTCGCAATCGGTCTTTACCAGCAAACTCTAGGCGGGCATCGGGCCGGTGCTCGATAACGACAGCGCGCTGTGGGAGCGCAGCGGCTCCACGAGGCTGAATCGTTGTTCGCTTGACGGACGGCTGCTCGCCAACTGACAACCGGAGCAAAGTTCTCGGCAAAGCGACACTGCCGCTACATCTCAAACTCGTCCAACAGGGCACGGTCGTTGAGGTATTCACGTCGGTCGACGGCACGAAATGGGGTGAAGCGCTGATGTCCCATTCCGCCATGTTCGACACGACGGGGCGAGTCGGGATATTCACCTGCTCGGGCCACACCTTTGTTTCTGCGACGGCCGTGTTCGATTTCGTGAGCGTGAGCGAGTGAGGGGGCCGGAAGTCAGCGGATGGGTGGTGAGCATCCGTCGTAGCAACGCTTTCGCTCGCTTCGAAATTAAATGTGTTCCTCCGGAGAGAAGTAACACGGCCCCCAGGAATTGCCTGCGCGCCCGACCTGCAGCTTGCGCCCCCCCTCTTTCTTAGCATGCGGTTGGCGTGGGATGGATTTCAGGAGACGGTCAGGCCACGGAGGCGAACATGCGCGTGGTGGATCATCATTCGGAGCGAGTGTTGCAACAGTTTGCGGAGCGTGAGTCACGGGCGGATCGGGCCAAGCGTTTGCGGACGGTGCTGCTGGCCAAGCAAGGTTTCACGGCACCCGAGATCGCCACCTGTACCGGGTTCAGCTGACGGTCGCTTTGCCAAGGTTTGCGTACTCGGTCGTGAGACACCGTTCGGACTCGTCAGCGTCACAATCGCAGGTTCGGGAGTTGCACCCGACGAGTCACGCTTATGAGACCCGGCTGGACTCTGGACCACCTGCGTCGATGGAAAGTCGAGAGACAAGAGCTGAGTGTCGAGAGCCAGAAGAGGTTCGCGTTTTCTTGTGGCACTTGTCTCTCAACTCTCCGCTCTCGATTCCAATTGACCAAGGGGAGAGTCCAACTCCCAAGACCGTAAGGGCACGACGTTCTGAGCGTCGCGTGTCTACCAGTTGCACCACTTGGCCAGAGAATGGGCGACACTGAGGAACGCAGACAGACGATATCACGCGAAGTCCAAACCTCGCATGGTGCCGGTGCTGGTGGCAAATTTGTCGATGGGGAGGCCCATGCGCTGCAGCATGCTGAGGTAGAGGTTTGGCAGCGGGTAGTTCTTCGTATTGTCGAATGACAGGTGGCCCGCGTGTTTGAAGCCGCCGCCGAGTAACAGCATGGGCAGGTTCTTGTTGTCGTGACTCGCAGCGTTACCCATCGGAGCTCCGTATAGGACCATCGTCCGATCGAACAATGGCTCGCCTCCCTCGTGAATCGTGTTGAGGCCAGTCAAGAACTCGGATAGCACTTTGAACTGAGCGCTCTCGATGATGAAGAGTTGATCGAGAGCCTCTTTGCGTCCGCCATGATGAGTGATGCTGTGGGTCTCGTCTTTCACTCCTGGCAGGTCGGCAACGACGCTGAAGGTGTTGATGAACAAGCTCACAACGCGCGTGCTGTCGGATTCGAAACCCAGCCGCGCGACGTCCAGCATCAAGCGGATCTTGTCGATCAGCTTCTTGTTCTCGGAGATGTCGGTCGGTGCCGGAGCGGTGGTCGTGGGCTTCGGCTTGCGCTCCCATTCTTGCGCGAGTTCGAGTTGTCGTTCGAGGTCTCGGACCGCTGAGTAGTATTGATCAAGTCGCGCTTGGTCTGCTGCTCCAACGGTCTTGGCCAGTCGCTTGGCATCGTCCGAAACGAAGTCGAGCGAACTACGTCCGCGTCCCAAGTCGGCGATGCGTGCTTCGACCTCTGACGGCTTTCCTTGCAGGAACATCTTGGCATAGAGCTTGGCCGGGCTCTTCTCCGCGGGCACCTTCACGCCACTGCGAGAGAAAGCCATGCCTTGAGTGCTCTCGGCATTCACGTCGAGCACGAACGACGGAAAACGCGTGATCGGCCCGAGTTGTTCCGCAGCAAACTGGTCGAGCGAGATCGAGTTTTTGAAGCCCGCCCCACCCGGATGAGGAGCCGCCGACAAAAACGATCTCTCGGCTTCGTGTGCGCCATCGACATCGGGATGCGAGACGCCGCTGAGCACCGTCATCTTCGATTTGAAGTCCTTAAGGATGTCGAGGTACGCGGTCAGTTCGAAATCGCTGCCGGTCGCAGTTGGAAAGAAATGCTGGGACAGGATGCCCATGTTGCTCTGAATGGCGATCATCCGGCGCGGCGGATTGGACGACGTCTCGGCAGCGGATGCTTTGCGGCGAAAAGCCGGAACCATTGCGTCGAGCATCGGCAGAGACAGAGCGATGCCAGCACCTCGGAGGAATTTTCGGCGGGAGAGGGACATGGGCGGATTCCTTGGAGGAGCAGTTCTTTTTGACGTGTTGAAGAGTGAAGCGTAGCTCTTACTTATTCCGGAATAACGGACTCTGAATGACCTGATGCAGCAGTTCGTTGAGAGGCGGGTTTGTGCCACCGGCGCGTTTCAGAATTTCTTCGACCGCCGGACGATCGGCGAAACTGACCGGAGCGCCGGTTGCGTATACGACCAACTGATTGGCAAGGTTTCGCGAGAAGGCTTGCGTGTCGCCCGTCAGCAACGATTGGTAGTCGCGCAGGGCAGCGAATTTGCGACCGTCAACCAACTCGCCGCTGGAATCGACCGGCTGGCCATCACGGAAGCTGACGTGATTTTTGAACTGCTCGTCGGGCGTCAGATACGAGCGAAAGATCCGCGTGAAGTCTGGAGCCTTCTTGCCTTCGGTCGCTCGATAGAAGTCGCGCCAGCCGCCGATGACGTCGTAGCTCTCCAGCGCGAAGCCCGGTGGATCGAAGCGTGCGTGACAGCCTGCGCAGGCCAGGTCTTCGCGATGCTTGGCGAGCTGTTCGCGAATCGTTGTCGCGCCTTTGATGTCAGGTTCAACGGCCGGCACATCCGGTGGTGGAGGTTGTGGCGGTTGGCCGAGGATCTTCTTCATGACCCAGACACCCCGTTTGACGGGACTGGTCGTTGTGCCGTTGGCGGTCACTTTGCAGACCGCGGCCATCGTCAAGAAGCCGCCGCGAGTATTCTTGGTTTGATCGACATCGACGTGGCGGAAGCGAGTCCCATCAACCCCGGGGATGCCGTAGTGCTCGGCCAACCGCTGGCTCACGATGTTGATCGGCGTCGTCAGTAAGTGAGACGCGGGCAGTCGATTGCGGACTGCGAACTTGAAGAACTCACGTGGCTCGCGGCGCATCGCATCTTCCAGGTACGGCTGGAACTCGGGATAGATCTGCTTGTCGGGACTGGTCAGATCGAAGTCACGCAGATCGAGCCATTGATCGGGGAAGTCTTGATAAAACCGATCGGCCTTTGGATCACCGAGCAACCGATCCGCTGCCGCTCGCAAGCTATTGGGATCATTGAGCGTCCCGGCCTTCGCGGCAGCGAGCAACGCATCGTCCGGACACGAGTTCCACAACAAGTACGACAACCGGCTCGCAAGCGCGTAACCATCGAGCGTTCCCGTCGGCTCATTGAGAAACAAGAAGTCGGGGCTCAACAGCGCGGTGCGATAAGATTCAAGCAGCGCGTCTTCGAACGATGCGCCTGCCTTGCCGCGAGCGTCGGCGATCGCGGCATAACGCTGGATCTCGACGTCAGTCACAGGACGACGAAACGCGCGCGGCAAGAACGTCGCGAGCAGTCGGCGAGTATCCCCCGCCGGATCATCAGACACGGTCGCTCCGGGAACCAGTCGCCCCGGTCCGTTGATCGCTCCGCGCGCATCCCGAAACTTCGAAGGTCGCGTAGGCTTCGGAACATCAGGCGGCAGCTTCTGAAACGAGACGATCGGCAAATTGCCGAACAAGCGGCGGTGACTGGATGGAGGCCACTCGTCGTAGAGCGGTCCCGTGACGACCAATTTGTCTATGGCCACACCCGCACCGGAGTAATCCTTAATCTGTCCCTGCGAGAAATAAACATGAGCATCCAAAAACGACGCCCCGGCAGCTCGCAACGGGTTTTCTTCTGTGGGTTCGATGTCGACGTTTAGCTCTGAATAGGTCGGCTTCAAACTGGGAGCATCGACGAACCCGAGCAGTCGGCTGCCGCAATAAACTCCAACCGAACCCGATCGTGGTGACGGCTTCACTTCACCTTTGTCCCACCAATAGGCCCAGGCCGATACGCCAATCTGATAGCGACCCGGATGCACGGGAGCGAAGTTGAAGCGACCGCCAAACGACTCGCCAAAGGTCCGCGTCATGCCGACGGTTGAACCTTCTTTGAAGACGCCGTCCTTCGCGGCTTCGCCCAAGCCTTTGTACTTGCCGCCGAACTGCCACTTGCCGCTGGGATAATTGCCATCGGCGTTCGTGGCGGAAGGCATGGGAAAGCGCGATTCGTCGTACTTCATCTCTGGCGTGAGCATGATCGCATCGCCGCCGCTCATCAGGACCATGTAGTCATACTGCTGGTTGGCATAGAGCGTTCGTCGCTCGACCTCGGGCGGCACCGACCACTTCGCGACCGCCGCATCGAGAGCTTTGTCGATCGCCTCACCGTACTTTGCAAGCAACACCGGCGAGACATCCAACGCATCCGCCGTCTTCGTATAACCGTCCGCTCGACCGTCTTCGGGAAGCAGCTCTCGCACTTCAATCCACGGCACATCGAGCAGATCGCGCAACGTGTTTTCAAACTCCGTGCGATTCATCCGCCGCGCCACGCTGCGACCATTCTTCTCGCGACGCTTGAGTTCATCAGAACTCAGGGCCTGACTGAGCCATTCGAGAACCGGTTTGATTTCCTCTGCGTTCGGCCGTTGAGAATCCTTTGGCGGCATCTCGCCCGATTGCACGCGATCATGAATGCGAACCCAGCGCAGGTGCGTCGACCGGTCAGAGAAATCGACCGAAGGAACACTGAGATTCAGCCCGCCCTTCTTCGACTCCGCGTCATGGCATTCAAGACAATGCTTCTCAATGAACGCCTTCACTTCGCCAGTCACCTCAGCGGCATGAAGCGCGCGCGCCGCAGCAGTAACACCGATTACACACAGTGAAAAGATCGTGTTTAAATTCGCTCGCCCTTTGCGAGTAAGACCGGAAATCGCACCACACCAAGGCATCGAAGTCTCCATGAAACGGAAAAAAGACGATTCCAACAAGCGTCTGAGCGGAGCGAGTCTAACCCCGCGACCTAACTTGAATTGAACTGCATCGAGGCCCTTTGACCTCGATGCAAGAGATGTTCTTGCCACCGAGAAGATCAAAGTCCTGACTCGTCAGCAAAAGGAATTGCTGATTCGGCGAATCTCTTTGATATCAATACTTGGGGAAGATGGCCGGGGTTGGGAAGCGTTCTTCGATGTTGGAGCCATCGTTGAGATATTCCTCGCGAGGCACGTCCACCTGAGGCCAGCTTGCGGGGCGGACGCGGACGACTCGGCCGGGGCGGATGCCTTCGATAATAAGGTCCGTTTCAAAACGGATTTGGATGCCGCTGCTGCCTAAGGGGACTTCACCCTCTGTCTTTGCGACATCGAGGATGTTTCCTCTTGAGGCCATGTGCGCGGGGCCGTATGCGCCGTGGGTGTGCTTCAGCGTGTTCTCGACAGCATTCATCAGGGCAGAGCTGCCTTGTTTGAAGTCGGCGTAGAGCGAGTCGTCCATGCCGCCGAACAAGGTTGCGGTCACGGTTGCGCGGCCGAACTTGCCGTACTCGACGGCATCGACCCAAGCGGGCATCCAGCGACTGCGGATGAAGGCCTTATGCGCCTCGGTCTGGTTGCGGGCGGCGCGTTGTATCGCGGCATCGTCCAGCCAGATGTCCGAGATGTGAAACTGAGTGAAGATGCCACCTGGCGTCGGCTTCCAGGTGATGCCGAGCAGCACGGCCTGACCATCGAGCGATTTCTTCCCGGTGGCTGGCCAAGTGCCTTCGGCGATCAGATCCTCGACCCCGAGGTATTCGCGGCCGCGCCAGATGCGCGTGGCGGCATCGAAGGTCATGTTTTCCTCGGTCGCCTTGCCGTCTCCGCCTGCTTTCGGTTCGCAACTGGCGATGATCAGCCCCGCGTTGTTCTGGAGGTCCACTTCCTTGAGCTTCCAGACTTTGCCCTCGCGCTGGCAGTAGCTGGGCTCGTCCTCAAGGAGCAGGACGTGGTTCTCGGCGGGGGCTGTGCCGGCACCACGATTATGGTTCCCGTCTTTCTTCCTGTTGTCGACTGGCAACACCGGCACGGCGGAGATCTTCGGGTCGGGCGGGAGAAAGGCCCGGACATGCAGCACAGTACCCAGCGGGATGTTCCGGAGATCCGCCGGTGCGCCGTGAAAGCGGACCATGCCGTAGGGGAGCATGGCGAAGGGATGCGGGTCATTGCGGAAAAACATGCCCGACCCTTGCACGCGGATACTGCCGCGGCGGTTGGCATGATCCACGAACGCAAGTTCGCCCCGATACGAGAGCGATTTTTCCGAAGGGGGAAACTTCCCCGCTTCGGGCCGAAAGACATCGTCCGCCATCGCTGTCGCAGTCGCGCTCAACGCAACGATGAGGCACAGTGCAAAATAAGCTTTTTGCGTTGGAGATTTTTGAAAGGTCATCATTGGCCAGCGGTTCAAATTGAGTTGAGCAAGATCAGAAGATTTACCAGTACGACGGACATCTTGTACGTCGAGGCTTTCGACGGACTGGAATTCCGTCGTACTTCTGCGTTGTTGTGCCATCCAACAGCTAAAGGTCGACCACCTTGTTGCTGTCGCCAAACTCGTCGGTCTCCACCCCCATGCGCTGAGCCATCATCAGCAGCAGATTACTCATGTGGGCGTTCGGGTTCGCGGGGCGGCTGCAGAGCGAGTAGTGCTCGCCGGGCTTGTCGAGTTGGTAGCCCTTGAAGTGACCTTGATTGAGGTCGAGGTGGCTGCCGTGCTTCAGGCCAAGGTCCGATCCGCCGGCAAGCACGAGCGGAAGATTCGCGTTGCCGTGGCTGTGGCCGTAGGACATGCCGCTGCCGAAGAGCGTCATCGTCGAACCCAGGAGCGGCTTGCCGTTGAGATCTTTCGTCTCGGCAAGCCGGGTGAGGAAGTAGCTGAATTGCTCGATGGCGAAGGTGTCGTAGTTGGTGAGCTTTTCCATGTAGCCCAGATCGCCGCCGTGATGGCTGAGTTGATGGCGTGACTCGGTGATGCCGATCTCGGGAATGGCGAACGCATCTCCTTCGCCGCCGAGGCTGAAGGTCGCGACCCGCGTCACGTCGGTCTGAAAGGCGAGCACGATCAAGTCATAGACCGTGCGGAAGTAGTCGCCCGCCATCGTCGCAGGAACGTCGCGATTGGTCCGCTGACGATCGGCGTCGGAGACAGTCGGCAGTGGTGTATCGAGCCACGCATCGGCTCGCCGCGTGCGAACTTCCGCTTCTCGAACCGAAGTCAGGTATTGATCGAGCCGCCCTTTGTCCCCCGCTCCCATCGCTTGTTCGAGCCGACGAACTTCCGCGAGATTGGCGTCTAGCACGCTGCCCTTGCGACGCAAGGTTCGCCGTTGGAACGTCTTGCCACCTTTCGGTTCTTCAAACAACGACGCGAAGATCTCGCTGCAGCGACGCATCGAAGGCAATCGGACACCGTCCGCCGTCCAGCCAAGCGAATCTCCCGTGAGGGCGATTTCCATCGAAGGGTAGCGCGTGTGCTTCGCCGTGATCTCGGCCATCTTCTGATCGACAGAGATCGTGTTCTTATCCGAAGGCCCGAGCTTCCCGCCGGTCAGCCAAACCGAGATGCAGTTGTGGTGGTGACTGAGTGCTCCCGGATGATGCAGGCCGCTGATCGGCGTGATGACCTCGCGGTGCTTCTCCAACGGCTTGAGCGATCGTGAGAACTGGTAGTCCTTGCCGGGCGTCGTGATCTGGTAGTTGAGCGAATGCACGCCGTTCGCGAGGTAGATGAAAGCACTCCGCCGAGGAGTAGCTGTCTGCTGCTCTGCCGCCCGCAAAGGGACCATGCACTCCAGAAACGGAAGCGAGATGCAACTGCCCAATGCACGCAGTGCGTGTCGGCGGTCGAGCAGCCAAGACTGCGATAGAAATTGACTCATCGAGATTCTCCTTGTCAGAGGTTGCTAGCGTTTGCGGATTAAATCAGACAGGGCTACGTCGCGGATGATGTCTTGAACTCGGTACTGGTTCTTCTTCGCTTCGACTTCGATGGCCTTCAGGTCGTCTTGATCGTCGACAGTCAGCACGCGGCGAAGGGCGTAGGTGCAAAGGTGTTCGATGAAAGCTCGCGCGATGTGGTCTCGGTCTTCGATCAGTAGCCGTTTGAATTGGACGTAGTCTTGGAACGAACGGCCGTTGGGCATGACGCCGGAGGCATCCACGACGGGATTATCGCCCACGCCCGTTGGAACCAACTCGCGGGTGCGCCACTGGCCGACGGCGTCATATTGGTCGAACGCCAGTCCCAACGGATCGATGTTGCGATGGCAGGCGGCACAACTCACGTTCTTGGCGTGTGCTTCAATTCTCTGGCGGATGGTGACCTTGGGCCCCGTGGGCGGAATCGGTTCGATAGGATCCACATTGGCCGGAGGCGGTGGTGGAGTCTTATTGAAGATCGCTTCGCTGACCCACACGCCACGATGCACCGGGCGATGCCTCGTTCCGTCCGAAGTCAGTCCGAGCACCGCGCCCATCGTCAGTAGTCCGCCACGATGATCTTCGGGCTTGAGCGAGACGCGCTGGAAGCCACCGGTCTTCGGCTCCGGCAGCCCGTAGAAATCGCAGAGCCGCGCGTTGGCCATCGTCCAGTCAGAATCGATGAAACTGTCGACGGGCAAGTTCTTCGAGAACATCTCGCGGAAGAACTCGACGGGCTCGGCACGCAGGCTCGTCTCCAGCCAAGCGTCGTAGGTCGGGTACAGCTTCTTATCCGGCGGGAACATGCCGAGACGATGCAGTTGCAGCCATTGCCGCACGAAGTCGTTGATGAAGCGGTTGGTCTTGTTGTCCGACAACAGTCGGTCCACTTCTTTCTTCAGCCCGTCGCCTTGCAGCGAGCCGTTTCGGGCCGCAGCGAACAGTCCATCGTCAGGCATCGAACTCCACAGGTAGTACGAAAGCCGCGAGGCGAGTTCCGAATCATTGAGCCGTTCGCGAGCGACCGGTTCTCCCTCGACGAGATAAATAAAGTGTCTCGCAGTCAGCACGCCTTGCATCGCGACGCGGTACGCATCGGCTGTCTTCTCACCCGCCTCGCGTTCCGAGCGATAGGCTTGCAGATAGTCTGCCAACTCGTCTTGCTTGACCGGTCGCCGCCAAGTTCGTTCGGCAAATCGGTGCAGGTGCTCGGCGATCATTTCAATCGTCGCGTCATCGGGCGGCAGCAGACCGCTGCGCCGCGACTTCTCTGCCTCTGTTTCGAGCGGTCCCTCCCATTCGATCCAATCGAGGAGCACTGTGGAGAAGAGGCCGTTCCCCTTGTCGTCGAACATCTGCGGAGCATTGGGATTCAGGAGTTGGGTCTCGCTGCTGTGCGTGAAGAGATGACCGCCGCCGCCCAGCGCATTGCGGAAGGCGGCGCCAGCTCGTCGATCGACCACATCCGTCGCCACGACGCAGAAGTCGAGCGACATGGGCATCTCGAGAAACACCTCGAACTCATACACTTGCGGACTGTCCTCGGAAGCCGTGAGGTCAAACTCAATGAGGCCATCGACGGTCTCCTCGCCGGTCCGCTTCCCGATGCTCAGATGCGCCGTCTGGCCGCCGAGCGGACGAATCCCGCTGGCTTGGAGACGCATGCGATAAAGCCCGCTGTGCTCCGGCCCCGTCTTTCCAAACCAGTTGGAAGAGAACGCCTGTTGGACATTACCGGGGTAGAGGAGATAACGCAGCGGCCGCTTGTTGCCAAAGCGATCCAGCACTTCCTGCTGGGACTTCCCGCCGTTGTAACGCAGTTCGGCAGCGGTCTTGCGTACCTTGCGAGCCTCACCTGATGAGACGGGAAAAGCTCGATCCAGCACGAGTCCCGCCGCGCGGTAATAGCGATCCACATGCGACGCCGAGAGCGTCAACTCCGAGCCAATCCGCTCGAACCCGTGCCACAGCGTGTCTTCGTTCAGCTCGCCCGGCTTGGCCGGGTCGTATCGCACGCCGAGTAGATCATAGACCGTGTTCTGATACTCCTTCCGACTCAACCGATAATGCGCCACCGCCGGTCGAGCCGCCATCCGCGCCGCTCGCCCCTCTTTGAGCCGAGCATCGAGATTGGTGACGAACGTCGAGATCTCCGCCTGAGTCGGCTGCGGCTCTTTCTTGGGCGGCATCTCGCCACTGTTGAGCTTGTCGAGAGCCTCCGCCCAGTGATGCGAATCCCGGCCCGCCTTGAAATCTCGCGACAGCCGGTCGATCCGAATGTCCCCCTCTTCCTTCTTCGGGCCATGACAACGAATGCAATGCTTCTCAAGGAAGGCTTCAAACGGCTCGGCTCCGCGAACGGCACCGGTCAAGCCAAGACCGGCGGTTAGAACGAGACACAAACGAGAAAAAGTTCGTCGTAGGGACATGGCGATCACCAGTTGATGCAGTGGCTATTCAAAAACAAGTGTTGCAAATCAGCCGGAACGCGCTAGCGTCCGGTTCAGGAGATCGGCGAGAACCGGACTCAATTCCAAACGAGATGCTTCCACACGAGCATGATTCAAAGACGCTCAACAACCCAGACGTTGCTGTACAGCACGCGGCGTCCGAAGGCTTCAAACCAAATGGGGCCATCGGGAGTCTCCGGTCCTTTGAAGCCGTGCGGCGTCGGGCCATTGACTTCCAGCTTGTCGACCGTCTGATGCCCATTCAACTTCGCTGAGATCATCGCCTTCGATGTCTTCTTTCCTTCGCTGTCGAATCGAGGTGCCGTGAAGTCGATGTCGAGTGTCTGCCAGACCAGCGGCGGCAGGCACGAATTCGGGACGTTGCTCGGGTAGGTAAAAACACTTCCACAGACGCGCGGCGCGTTGTTGTTCTTCGCCACCGGAAACTTCGACGACGTGCTCTTCTCATCGAGTAACTTGCCGCGATGCGGACTCGTCGCGCCAGACAGATCAAAGTCGAAGCCAAAGCTATCGCCGATCGCGACTTCGTATCGCGAGAGCAGATAGATGCCCGCATCGGCTCGGCGCCACGGAATGTTCTGCGGCTCCCACCCAGTCATGAACTCCACGTGCAACTGATAGTCTCGGAACCGCCGTTTCGTAACGGCCCCGGCGAGCATGTGTCCTTCAAACATCGTCGGCGCTGTCAATCCTTCGATGTCCTTGCGCTCCTCGAATGCGTCCATGTTGGGAGTCGCACCACCGAACAGCACGATCGCTCCCGCAGGAGGCTGCTGACCGAGCGTCGGGCTCTTGCGTTCCACTCGCTTCAACAGAGTCTGTCGCTCACCGCGCTTCAGCATCAGGCCGTTCTCATCCAGAACCGAGCTGACTCTCTCATCCGTCAGCGAACGAAACTCCGCTCGCCCTTGCGACAACGGTGCGCTCTCCAATAGTCCATAACGCCCCCCATCCCAACCATCACCCGGCAATCCGCCTTCGAGGACCAGAGCATGAAACGACTTCTCGCCGCGCGTCACGACCTGCGCACCGACCGACTTTTCGCCGTCCTTGCCCACGTATTCCCCCTGCAACTTCAGCTCGACTCCGATCGCCTGAACATCGAACAGCTTCCGCGTCGCCGCCTCAGTCGCGGAGTCCAACGACTGCGCCGGAGCCACTGCGGGCCACGCAATGACCAAGCACAGCGCCAAACTTGTGAATAACTTTCTCATCGTGTTTCTTTTCCTTTTAGCACCTTCGTGAAGTGTCGGTTTTTAACTTTTTGTTTGCCGACCAATTTGTAGCCGAGTTACATGGACGGACTGCCGCGCGACATGAGACAGCGTTCATGCCAAGATCTCCTAGGCCGTGCGGACATTCCTCTATCAAGAAAGAGCGGGGAAAAGGAGGATACCTAGCGTTGGATTGGAAGGTTAGGAGTTTCCAAGTGGATCAGGGAAGGAACCCGGCATGTCGCCTCGTCATGCACTCACGGATGGACAATGGAACCGGATTGAAGGGCTGCTGCCTGGTCAGGTCGGAGACCCGGGGCAGTCGGGGAGAGACAACCGTCTGTTTGTCGATGCGGTGTTGTTCATTGCGAAGACCGGCGTGCCTTGGCGGGACTTGCCGGAACGTTTTGGGAACTGGAACTCGATCTGGCGTCGGTTTGATCGTTGCAGTGCGAAGGGGGTTTGGGAGTGCGTAGTGAAGGAACTGGGGGACGTGGACTTGGAGGAATTGCAGTTCGATTCCACGTC
>CAMAYU010000123.1 GCA_945862235.1 Schlesneria paludicola DSM 18645 | reverse complement strand
ACGACAGCCTGCTACGTCCCCGGTACAGCGGCTCATTCGTGGCAGGCGGTCGCGGCTGGTGGGACGACGATCGGCAAGCAGGGAATGCAACTCGCCGCCCGCACCATGGCGGCCACCGCGTTTGATCTATTCCAACAGCCGGGGACTCTGACCGCAGCCAAGACAGAACATACGAAACGCCTCAATGGCCGAAAGTACGAACCCCTGCTCCTCCCCAATCAAAAGCCCCCGCTCGACTACCGCAACGCCCCGAATACCCCTTAGACTCCGGACACGCTGCCGAAGAATCCGGGGCCTGACGGCGCCCCGGCTCACAAAATCCGCACGGACAATATCCGACAGTTGTTGGTGCGGCGGTCCAGACGAGCTCAGTGACAGACACGCCACAGCCCCTGAATCAACCGCCAAGTTAGCTCGCTCTTTCCGAATTCTTCTCCTGGGTGAAATTGACCGTCTATGTGGGACACGTTGAAACGGCTTTCGCTGGGCCTCGCGCTGATTGTGTTCGCGTCGGCCATCCTGCTGCTGTCTGATGCGCCGCGGCGGACAAGTCTGACTCGTGAACCGGATCATGGTGCGGGTCCAGTCCCGCTTGCCAAGGTGATGAAAGTGGCGCTGATGCAGATGGCGTCGCAGCCGATCATTGAAGAAGGGGCTGACGGTGTCATCGCGGGTTTGAAGGAAGCCGGGTTTGCAGTAGGGACCGCCATTCAACTCAAACGGTTCAATGCCGAGGGTGATCTCGCGACGGTCAATGCGATGGCGCAGGAATTGACCGGCGGTGGGTTCGACCTGGTCATCACCCTGACCACGTCGGCGTTGCAAGCGGTGGCCAACGCCAACCAGCAGCGACGGGTTCCGCATGTGTTCGGTCTCGTCACCGATCCGACTCAATCCGGAGTCGGCGTCGGTTCAGAACCGCTCGATCATCCGGCGCACATGGTCGGAGTCGGCACGTTGCAGCCGGTGGCCGAATCGTTGCGTATGGCTCGGCAAATGAACCCGAAGCTGACGCGTGTGGGCGTCGCGTGGAATCCGGCCGAGGTGAATTCTGAAATTTGCACGAAGCTCGCGCGGGAGGCGTGCCGCGAACTGAAGCTCGATCTTTTGGAGGCGACCGTCGAGAACACGGCCGCTGTACACGAGGCCGTCGCGTCGCTGATCGCCCGCGATGTCGATCTGCTGTGGATTGGCGGAGATGTCTCCGTGCTGGCGGCCTTCGAGGTCGTGGCCAAGGCGGCACAGAATGCTCGCATTCCTGTTTGCACCTGCATACCGGGCAACGCGAAAAAAGGATCATTGTTCGATGTGGGGGCCAACTATTTTGAAGTCGGTCGCGGCATCGGTCACTTGGCGGGGCGAGTCCTCTCCGGTGACGAGATCGCGAAGCTGCCGGTCGAAAGATCGACCCCGCCCAAGCTGATGGTGAATACGCTCGCACTGAAGGGCCTGCGGGATGCGTGGGCGGTTTCAGCGCAGGTTCTCGCGCAGGCCGACTCCGTCATTGATGAGCAGGGTCAGCACGACAAGGCTCTGCCGGCGACAAAGGCCTCCATCGCTCCGGTTCGCACAACAAACACGGACTCAGCACCGCTGAGCAAAGTCTGGCAGTTGAGGTTGCTCGCCTACATCAACTCGCCCGATGTCGAAGAGGCTGAGCAAGGGCTGCGTGACGGCCTGAAGAATGCTGGAGTGATGGAAGGACGCGACTTTGAACTCAAGGTGGCGAACGCGCAGGGAGACATGACCTCGTTGCACGGCATGGTCGAGTCCGCCCTGGCCGATCACGCTGACTTGTTACTGACGATCTCGACACAGGCACTACAGAGTGCGGTCCAACGTGCCCGTAACACGCCGATCGTGTTCACGATGGTGGCGAACCCGTTCGCGGCGGGAGTCGCCACGACCGAGACCGAACATCTCGCGAGTGTGACCGGGGCGTATGGTTCGAACGATGTCGATGCGATGATGCCGATCATCAAACAGGTGCTGCCGAACGCGCGGCGAGTCGGCGCATTGTACGCACCGACGGAAGTGAACTCGGTCTACAGCCACGAACTGCTCGTCAAAGCCGCGAAGGGAGCGAGCTACGAATTGGTCTCACTGGGAATCAACTCGCCGTCCGAAGCTCCCGATGTCACGCAGTCGCTCTGTGGTCAACAGATTGATTTGATCTGCCTGCCCAACTCAAACCTCGCGGGATCGAGCTTCCCGACGATCGTGCAATCGGCCAGGAAGGCGAAAGTACCGGTGTTCGGGTTCCTCGGCAGCATGGTCTCACAAGGAGCGGTCGTGGTGCTGACGCGCGACTACCACGACATGGGGGCGGACTCCGGCCAGATCGCCGCGCGCGTGATGCGGGGCGAAAAACCAGCAGCCATCCCACTGCATCAGTCCCGCAAGAACCGGCTGCTCATCAACATGGCGGCCACCAAAGCTGCGGGGCTGACAATCCCCGGTGAACTTTTGAAGAGGGCCGATCGCGTGGTGGAGTAAGTCAGACGAGAGTCAAGAAAAAGCATACCCCTCGAAGCCTGACGCGCAAGCAAAGGATGCTTGATATCCCAGGCTTCGCTTGCGCGTCAGGCTTCAATTGTCGGTATGACAACAACTGCCGCTCGCCTAAGACGAACGGCAAGATAGATAACCATACACCTCGAATTGGAACGCCACTCTTAATGCAAATCACATCGGAAACCAACGGCGACTTGCTGGAGATACGCGTCTCCGGGCGACTCGACAACGAGTGGGCAGGATCGCTGTCCGCCGCCATTGATGAGGCCGTGCGGTTGGGAAGCCACTCGGTGGTGCTGGACTTGGTGGGTGTGAGCTACATCAGCTCGGCGGGCATCGGGGCGTTGGTGCGTTCGTACAAACAATTTCAGGCGATTCGTGGCAGCTTCGCGATCGGAACCGCTTCGCCTGAAGTCACTGAGGTCATTCGATTAACCGGTCTGACAAAGATGTTGCTGAGCGAGCCGGTTCATCGGCGCGGCTCAACAACATCGACTCACTCGACGATGCAGCCGTCGTTTCGCGTGTCGGCTCAGGCGGGGATGACTTACGAGTCGTATGACGTTCGGCCCGGCTCCACGCTGACGTGCGAGACGATCGGCGACGCGGCAGCACTGCCGCGTGAGGCATATCGCGCCGAACAATGCCGGTCGATCGAGTTTCCGTGCGCGACAATGGGACTCGGCTTGGGCGCGTTCGGCCGCGACTTCGGCGACAGCGCGAACCGCTTCGGTGAGTTCCTCGCCGTTGGAGGAGCCGCGGCACAGCAGCCGACCGGCAGCGCGTCAAAGCCCGACTTTCAACGGCAGGTGGGCGACTTCGTGCCGAACGTACAGATGCTCTACGGACTGAAGTGCGCGGGCGAATTCCCTCAATTGATCCGCTTCGAGCGACTTGATGATGAAGGGCGACTCACGCTCTCCTCGCTCGCCGATCAATTCCTGACGCTGGCCGATACAGACTTGGCCGCGATGGTCTTCGTCGCCGAATCGGCCGGACTGATCGGAGCGACTCTGCAACGTTCGCCCACGTCGGCAAATGAGGCGGAGTCGTCGAAGCTGAGCCATCCCGAGATTCGTCGCTGGCTGTCCTTCACTCCCGAACGAGCTTTCCCGCACACACTGGCCCTCGTTGTGGGAGTCGCCTCGCGCGGCGCACCGTCCGGCCGCGCCAAGCCGCTCGCGCCACTGCTCCGACCACTCACGCCTCGTTCCGAGTTGCACGGCCACTTCCACGCGGCGGTCTTCTCATACCGACCGTTCAAGAAGCGGAAGCTAGAACTGAACGAGACCGTCGCCGCGCTGCTCGAGAATGAAGACCTGCAAGCCGTGCTGCACCTGCTGCACGACGACCGCGAAATTACCGGTGGCGGCGAAAGCGAATTTGTGCGTGGGGCCTGCTGGGTCGGGCCGATTGCCAATGTAAGTGGAGGAAGTTACTGAGATGTCGTTGCTTGTTGGTTCGTTCACGATGGGACTGATCCTTTCACTCTTGGCATTGGGTGTCTTAGTCAGCTTTCGGATTCTGGCGTTTCGCGATTTGACCGTGGACGGTTCCATCGCGCTGGGCGGCGCAGTGGCGGCGACGCTGCTGGTCGCCGGCTGGAACCCGTGGCTCGCGACGGCGGCCGCGTGTCTGGCAGGGGCGTTGGCCGGAACGGTGACCGGAGTGCTGGCGACTCGGTTTCAGATCAACGGATTGCTGGCGGGCATCCTCGTGATGACCGCGTTGTATTCGGTGAATCTGCGCGTGATGGGCAAGAGCAATCTGCCGCTGATGAAGGAGCAGACGATCATCACGATGGCTCAACGATTTGCCGCGTCCGACGCCCGGTGGAGCTTCTCACGCTGGGAGGTTCCCGTGCAGGACGTGGCGATCGTGGCGATGATCTCGCTGCTGATCGGACTGGTCGCGGTAACGATGTACGCCTTCTTTCGCACGAACCTCGGATTGGCGATGCGCGCGTCGGGCGACAACGAACAGATGATTCGCGCGCTGGGAGTTGAGGTCGGATGGATGACGACCTTCGGTTTGGCGCTGTCCAACGGCTTGGTGGCACTCGCCGGCGCGTTGCTCGTGCAGTACCAAGGCTTCGCTGACGTACAAATGGGAATCGGCATGGTCGTGTGGGGCTTCGCCAGCGTCATCATCGGCGAGTCGCTGGTCGGATCGAGACAGATCGGCCTGCTGCTCGTGGGTGCCGTGATGGGGTCGATCCTGTTTCGCCTGCTCGTCGCCATCGCACTCCGCTGGGGGTTGAACCCGAACGACCTGAAACTAGTCACCGCGTTGTTCGTCTTCGCGGCGCTGGTCCTGCCGGGTGCGATAGCCATCGTACGCAAACACTTTGCGCAGCGTTCCAGTCCTCTCGCTTCTTGAGACTCCGAGTGCGGAACTCACGCCGGAAAGAATCACCATGCTCGACATCCAACAGATCGCCAAGACGTTTCATGCGGGAACGCCCAACGAGGTGCGCGCCCTGCGCGGAGTGGACCTGAAAATCGAACCGGGTTCGTTTGTGATCCTGATCGGCACGAACGGATCGGGGAAATCGACGCTGCTCAACGCGGTGGCCGGTTCGTTCCTTGTCGATACCGGACGGCTGAAGTTGAACGGGCGCGAGATCACTCGCTGGCCCGAACATCGCCGCGCACAATTCATCGGCCGCGTCTTCCAGAACCCGTTCACCGGCACTGCGCCGTCGATGACGATTGCTGAAAACCTTGCGCTCGCCGCCAAGCGCGGTCGCACGCGCGGGCTGGGCTGGGCGCTGTCGTCTTCCACGAAGAACGACCTGCGAGAACGAATCCGCGCGATGGGACTGGGCCTCGAAGACCGGCTCGACAACGCCATCGGCAGCCTCTCGGGAGGACAGCGGCAATCGCTGACACTGCTAATGGCGGGACTGCTCAAGCCGGACCTGTTGTTGCTCGACGAACACACCGCCGCACTCGACCCAAAAAGTGCCGACCAAGTGATCCGGCTCACGGAAGAGTTCATTCGCCGCGACCGTCTGACAACCCTGATGGTCACGCACTCGATGCACCAGGCGGCTCACTTGGGCGACCGCTTGATCATGATGGTCCGCGGCCGGGTCCATCATGATTTTCAAGGCGCCGAAAAACGCCGACTGACTCCCGAAAACCTGCTCGCCCGGTTTGAAGAAGTCCGCCGCGCGGATCAACTCGACGAAACAGCGGCCGAGATGCTGGGCCGACAGTATGTGTGAACGGGTTTGCTCAGAATGAGTCTGGAAAGGTGTTTCACTGCTCACAAGAACTTCCGAGAGCAGTGGACGTGCAGACCGTTGACCGACAAACGCACCGGAAGCGGCCTCGATTTTCTGCCCACCGCGCGTCACACGGTCTTTCTGAAAACTCATCACTTCTTAACGCCCTTCGTAGAGAAGGTAGCTGAGTAGCCCCTGTACACTCCGGCCGCTCGCCACCCTTTCTTGGGGCCAACATCTGCGAGTTTCCGATGCTTCACGTCTTTGTGAAAAGGGCTGTCATGTCAAATGCTGGACAAGGTGTTCCCGCCTCAACCGGGACAACAGAACTCGAACTCATCACCGCCAAGGTGGATGAGCTTCAACGTCGGGCCGACGCACTGGCGGGCGCGCTCGCGCGGTCAAAGAATACGCGACTGATCATCGTGGTCGCGTTTCTCGTGTTCGTTCTGTGGGCCGGTTGGAGGTTCTACGCGCTCGCCAAGATGATCCGCAGCGAGGAGTACCAACGGACGCTCACGGCCGAATTACAGAAGTCGCTCGAAGGGAACCAAGACCTGATCCAGCGTGAGGCCGAGCACTTTGTGAACGGCGTCACGCCCGTGGTGACGACCGCATTTGCAAAGCAGTCCGAGAAGGACATGCCGCTGTTCATGCAAACGATTGATGAGCAACGCCAGAGTCTGATGAACAGCCTCGCTGAACGCATGACCGACAAAGTGGAAGGCCATCACCGCGAACTCGTTCGCCGTCACGAGAAGCTCATCGAAGAAGAGTTTCCCTCAGTGCAGAACCCCGAAATTCGGGACCGCATGATGAACAACGTCTGCAATGCACTCGATCGGTTGATCAAGAAGTATTACGTCGATGAATTGAAGCGTGAGCTGCTTGCCATGAGTACTTCGTGGGACGACTTCCCGCTGGCGGACCTTCCCGTCGAAAAGGAACAAGCCCGCCACAAGGAACTGCTGGGCGAAGCTCTCTACGGGGAACTGCTGGACCTCGTGGCCATCAAGCTGACGCGGCACCGCACCGGACACACCGTGGCCGAATAGCATTCGCCTGTGGAGTCTCGCGGCCCACACGTTCTTCAATTGATCCGTTTTTCTCGCTTTCTTGCAGAAAGAAATTCTTCATGAGTACCGCAAATCCGTCCACCGGCAGTGGCTCACTGTCGGATCGAATTAATGACCTTACCCAAAAGCTGTCGCAGCAAGAGGCGAGTATCAGCCGCTCGACAACCGTGACGATGGTCGTCGGCGTGATCGCCCTAGCCCTGCTGACCGCGTACTTCTATTTCGGCTACGGCGAGATCGCCAAACTCGTGGAGCCGAAAACACTCGTCCCCTACGGAGCGGGGATGCTCGAGGACAACCTGCCCGACGCGCGTCAGCGCATGGTCCAGCTCGTCAACGATTCGGCTCCCGCGTGGGCAGAGCAGGTCAGTCAGAACCTGCGTCAGTCCATTCCCACCGCACGAGAAAAGTTGGAGGACTACATCCTGTCACAGACGGACGACATGCTCGTTCAGACCACCAAGATCACTGAAGAGAAGTTCCGCGCTACGATTCAAGAAAACCGCGAGCTGGTTGAAAAGGGCTTCAATGAACTGGCCAACAGCGAAGACCTCTCGGATGTCACACTGGACGCACTCGTCGCTGCGCTCGACCAACAGTTGCAGTCCGACATGCGTGATCAGGCCGAGGCAGTTCTCGACACCCTGCAACACTTGCGTAACCGCGTTCAGAAACTGGTCGTCGGCAAGGAACTCGATGAGGAAGAGCAAAGCGAGCGGCGCATCCTGATGCTGGCCCGTAGACTCCAAGTCATGGAAGCGGACCCCACGCCGATTCACATGCCCGAGTTCAAGCCCGCCGTGAAAGCAGCCGAACCGACCGGAGACGCACCGGCTGCCGACGCCACAACGACAGAACCAGACTCCACTGAAAACAAGCCCGCGACGGAGAAGCTCGGCGACGCCACGTCCCCCCAGGACGACAAGCCGGACGCTCCAGCCAAGCCCGAGGACAAATCGGCCACGGACAAGCCCGCAGACTCAAACTCCGACCAACCCAAATGACGTTTGGGAAATGTAATTCATCAACAGCAATCTCCACGGCCACTTCGCAATCGGGGTGGCCGTGGTCTCATTAACGAGCCTGCCGCGAGCCGCAATTCTCATTCGACGCGCGAGTCCACATCTCGCCACCTGCCCGCTACAATCCCGCCGCGTTCGATCGTTCTTTGCGAGGGGTTTTGGCTGATGGCCGTGTTGATGCAGATTCGGAATGCTCACAAACATTATGGTGAGCAAGTGTTATTGGACGGGGCGGATGCGACGATTTCGGACGACACGAAGGTCGGCTTCATCGGTCGCAACGGAGCGGGCAAAAGTACGCTGCTGAGAATTCTGCTGGGCGAGGAGGAACTCGACAGCGGTGACGTCATGCGGCATCCCAACTTGCAGGTCGGGTATCTCAGACAGCACGATCCCTTCCTGCCCGGCGAGTCGGCGCACGACTTTCTGATCCGCGACAGCGGGCAGCCCGAATGGAAGTGCGGCGAAGTGGCGGGCGAGTTCGAGTTGAAAGGGGACTATCTCAACGGCCCCGTCTCGCGACTGTCGGGCGGTTGGCAGACGCGCGTCAAACTAGCGGCACTGCTGCTGCACGAGCCGAACCTGCTGCTGCTCGATGAACCGACCAACTTCCTCGACCTGCGCACGCAAATTCTGCTCGAACACTTTCTGCGGCACTTCAAGCAGGCGTGTCTGATCGTCTCACACGACCGGTCATTCCTCGGCGCGACATGCAGCCACACGCTCGACCTGACGCGCGGCAAGCTGACGATGTACCCCGGCAAGATCGATGCGTACCTCAACTATCAGCGCGAGCAACAAGAGCATCTCGTCCGCTCCAACGCCGCCGTCATGGCCAAGCGCAAGGACCTCGAAGTCTTCATCGCGAAGAACAAAGCGCGCGCCAGCACCGCAACGCAGGCTCGCTCCAAGACAAAGCAACTCGAACGCTTGGAGCTGTCGGACATCGCCGTCGACGAACCGACCGCCTGCATCCGCGCACCACAAGTCGAGCCGCGCGGGGGAGCCGCGTTCCGCTGTCGTGACTTGGCCATCGGCTACGGCGAACGACAGGTCGCCACCGGCATCACGCTGGAGATCGACCACGGCGAACGCGCGGCCATCGTCGGAGACAACGGCCAAGGGAAGACGACGTTCCTGCGAACAGTTGTGGATTCGCTGAAACCACTCGCCGGGGAAACACGCTGGGGACACGGCTGCCAGATCGGAACGTACGCGCAACACGTCTACACCAGCCTGCCCGACAAGCAGACCGTGCTGGAATACCTCGAATTGAACGCCGCCAAATTTACGAAGCCGCAGACGATCCTCGACATCGCCGGCGCGATGCTCTTCCGTGGCGTGGCCATTCAAAAACCGATCTCGGTCCTGTCCGGAGGCGAACGCGCGCGGCTCTGTCTGGCCGGACTGCTCCTCAGCAATCA
The DNA here is from genome assembly GCA_945862235.1 of Schlesneria paludicola DSM 18645. GTDB lineage: Bacteria > Planctomycetota > Planctomycetia > Planctomycetales > Planctomycetaceae > Schlesneria > Schlesneria paludicola_A. The sequence goes on along the minus strand of CAMAYU010000123.1, from coordinate 9,417 downwards.
CAACATTCTGGTCCTCGACGAACCGGGCAACCATCTCGATGTCGATACCGTTGAGGCCCTCGCTCAGGCTCTGACCGAATACAAGGGAACCGTGATCTTCACGACGCACGACCGCCACTTCATGAAGCGTGTCGCGACCTGCGTGATCGAGGTCCGCGACGGCCACGTCATCAACTATGGCGGCGGCTACGACGCCTATCTCTACGCGGTCAACAAGGAGATCGAGGACGGCGAACGCGAGCTGCAAGCAGCCAAAATGAGCAAGGCTCCGCCCGAGATGGCCAAGTCCACGGCAGCCAAATCTCCCGGAGTCGTCGCCCGCGCCGTCCGCCGTGACGAACGCGCCGTCCGCAAAGAACTCTCGACCATCGAAAAGACAATCGCCAGACTCGACGACCAGAAGAAACAAGCCAACAACTTGTTGATGAACTGCTCGGACGCCAAAGAGGCCATGCGGCTCCACGAAGAAGTGACCGCGTTCACCACGCAACTCGATGCCGCCGAACAACGCTGGTGCGAGTTGCAGGCCGAGATGGAAGAGACGGAGTGATCCGCTGTCGCGATGCCGAGGCCACGGCTATGCTGACACGACAAACGTCCCACCCCCTCGGAGAAGCATCTTGGTCGCGTTCATTCGTTGGTCGTGCCTGCTGTTATTGGGTGTCGCCTCGACATCAGTGAGTCTCGCGGAGAATCCCGTTCCATCGGGCGATCCGGCAATACTTCCCGCCGGTGCCAAGCTGGAGCGGCTTTGGAACGAGGGCGAGTTCACCGAGGGCGTGGCTGTCTCGAAAGAGGGCCTTGTCTACTTCAGTGACATCGCGATCGAGGCGAAGAATCCCGGACGGATCATGAAGTTCGATCCGGCCTCGGGAAAGACAACGGTACACGTCGCGGACAGCGGACAAAGCAACGGCCTCTTCTTCGACACGAAGGGACGGCTGCTCGCCGTGTGCGGCGCGAACATCGGTCTGCGGGGTCTGTGCGAAGTAACGGCCGATGGCAAGATGAAGGTGATCGTCGACAAGTATGAGGGGAAGCGGTTCAGTTCGCCCAACGATTTGGTGGTCCATCCGCGCGGCTGGGTCTACTTCAGCGATCCACGCTATGTCGGCAAGGAGCCGCTGGAACTCGACCACATGTCCGTCTATCGCGTCGATCCGGACGGCAAGGTCCACCGCGCGACGACCGACATTCAGAAGCCGAACGGTCTGAGCCTGTCGCCCGACGCAAAGACGCTCTACGTGGCCGAGACCAACAACGGCGCGACGGGCCTCGAACCAGCGGGGACGAAGACCTCACAGGGCCGCATGACACTGAATGCCTTCCCGATCAAGGACGATGGTTCGCTGGGGCCGAAGCGAGTCGTGGTCGATTTCGGTCAGGGAACGGGGACCGACGGGATGACGACCGACACCGACGGTCGAATCTACTGCGCGGTCCGCAAAGACGAGCGTCACGGAATCATCGTCTTCTCGCCCGAGGGCAAGGAACTCGCCTACATCCCGACCGAGCCGCTGCCGACCAACTGCAAGTTCGGCACGGGAGCCGACTCGAAAACGCTGTACGTCACGGCGGGACAGGGCCTGTACCGGATCAAGCTCAACACGACGGGCTATCACCCCGAGATGCCACCGATGCGGCCCGGCTTCATTCTGGATGTCTTCTGAGATGAAAGTCGGGGTCAGGTGGTTCAAAGTTCATTTTTCGCCGCGAAAAATGAACTTTGAACCACCTGACCCCTGATCGTCTGGACCGGCCCTCCGCGGCAACGCCCTCTCAATTCCAACACCCACATGACGACGGGCAAGAGTGCCCGTCCTACAACGAGGACTCGCTCATGTCCGATGCCACGTCGTTCGATCCCTACGCTCTCCCCGCGAGCGAGATTCAAGAGCCGCCCGTTTCGTTGTGGGCCGCGCTGCGGAAGATCGGGCCGGGGATCATTCTCGCGGGGACGATCGTTGGTTCGGGAGAGTTGCTGCTGACGACATCGCTCGGGGCACAGCATGGCTTCATGCTGTTGTGGCTGATCCTGTTTAGCTGCGTCATCAAGGTCTTCGTGCAAACGGAGCTGGGTCGTTACGCGATCTCATCGGGCAAGCCGACGCTCGGGGCCATCGACGAACTGCCCGGCCTGAGGCTCGGTGCCCATTGGTTGGCGTGGTGGTGGCTGATCATGATGCTCTCGACGATCTTCCAACTCGGTGCGATGACGGGGACGATTGGGCAGGCGATGAACCTGACGTTCCCGTTTCTGTCGAAGGCCATTGCCGGCGGATTGGACGGCGTCTTGCCGAGCCTCGCCGCCGCGATCCGCGAACGTCCCGAATATCCGTGGGCGATCCTGACCTGTCTCACCACGATCGCGCTGCTGTGGCGAGGCGACTATCGGCGGATCGAAATCGTCACGACCGCCCTCGTCGTGGGCGTGACACTGCTCACCGTGACGGCGGCTCTCGCGCTGCCGTTCACCAAATATCCGATCCAATGGAACGAGGTCGGGAGCGGACTGTTGTTCGGTCTCCCCGCCGATTTCGCGGTGGCCTTCGGCGTCTTCGGGATCACGGGAGTCGGTGCGTCGGAGCTGTTCTATTACCCGTACTGGTGTCTGGAGAAAGGCTACGCGCGGTACGCCGGGAAGCGTGACGAGAGCGAAGCGTGGGCGCGACGTGCCCGAGGCTGGGTCCGCGTGATGCACCTCGATGCGTGGGTCAGCATGATCGTCTTCACGGTCTCAACGGTGGCGTTCTACTTCATGGGCGCGGCGGTCCTGCATCCGCAAGGACTCAAGCCCGAGAAGAAGGACATGATCGAAACGCTGTCGCGGATGTTCATCGACACGTTCGGCGGGTGGACTCAGTTGGTCTTCCTGATCGGCGCGGCGGCGGTCCTGTTCAAGACGCTCTACCTTTCGAGTGCCGGTAACGGCCGCCTCGTCGCCGACTTTCTGGGCCTCGCCCATTTCGCGAAGTATCGCGAACCGAAAGACCGAGCACGGATGATCCATTGGATGTCGATCCTGATCCCCGTCATCGCCCTCAGCCTGTTCCTGGCGTTCAAGGAACCGAAATGGATGGTCGTCGTCGGCGGCTTTGGCCAGGCACTGACCTTGCCGATGATCTCAGCCGCCGCGATCTACTTCCGCTACAAAAAGCTCGACCGCCGCCTCACGCCGTCGTTCATCCTGGACGTGTGCCTGTGGCTCGCCCTCGTCTCCATCACTTGCGTCGCGGGATACGCCATGCGAGACCAGATCGGCAAGCTGCTGATGGAACCGGCGATGATTAAACCCCATTCGGCGTCGGTCGCTCCGAGCGGAAAGTGATGTTGTCGGATGGGCACTCCTGCCCGTCCACATTTTGATTTAAGAGCGGACGGGCAAGAGTGCCCATCCTAAAAGTCTGTCTTGCCCGAGTGAGTTCGATGTCAAAGCGTGTTGTGTTGGCGATGAGTGGTGGAGTGGATAGCTCGGCCTCGGCGGTGCTGCTTAAGCGGCAGGGCTATGAGGTGATCGGGCTGTTCATGCGCTCGGGCGAGACCGAGAAGGAGACAGCGTGTCGGTTGGAGATGGGCCAAGGGGCGAAGGCTGAGGGGCAAGGGACGAAAGAAGAGAAGAAAAGCCCCCTCACCCTAGCCCTCTCCCCGCAGAGCCGGGGCGAGGGGACAAAGCTGAAGAACTCGCCAACGGACTCTGGTCCATCAACCTCTTCTGCTGCCCCTCAACCTTCAACCCTCAACCCTCAACCGCTCCTCCCCATCATCGGCCTCAAGCCTAACAAGCAGGGCTGCTGTTCGGCGTCGGATGCGGCTGATGCGCGGCGAGTGGCTGATGTGCTCGATATACCGTTTCATGCTCTCAACTTTTCGGATGCCTTTGGGCGGATCAAGGACTATTTCGTTGATGAGTATCTGGCGGGGCGGACTCCGAATCCGTGCGTGATGTGCAACAACTGGTTGAAGTTTGGGAAGCTGTGGGACTTCGCAGTCAGTGTTGGTGCGGACCACATCGCGACGGGGCACTACGCGCGGATCCAGGAGTTCGATGGCCAGCCCGCGTTGGTGCGAGGCCGCGACAAGTCGAAGGACCAGTCCTACGTGCTGGCCGGGATCAACAAGGACATCCTCGACCGAATCCTCTTCCCGGTGGGTGACTTCCTCAAGCCGGAGATTCGCGAGCTGGCGGGCGAAGCGGGACTGCGCGTGGCGACGAAGCCTGACAGCCAGGAGATCTGTTTCATCCCCGACAACGACTACGTCGGATTCCTCGATCGGTATCGGGGCCGCCCCGATTTGTCGGGCGAGTTCGTCGATCCGGCGGGGAAAGTGTTGGGCCAGCACAGCGGGTTCGATCAGTTCACGATCGGCCAGCGACGGGGACTCGGCATGGCGTTTGGTGAGCCTCGATTTGTGATCCGCATCGAGCCGGACTCGCGCCGCGTCGTGTTGGGGACTCACGCCGATCTCGCCTGCACGACGGTCGAGGGGGACCGCATGAGTTGGCATCTGGATGAAGTGCCATCGTCGTTCGAGTGCCTCGCCCAGATTCGTTATCTGCACACGGCCGCTCCCGCGCGGGTTGAGGTTCGCGGCGAGGAAGTGACCGTCCGGTTCGAGGAGCCCCAGTTTGGAGTCGCTCCCGGCCAGGCGCTGGTTCTCTACGACGGCGATCGCGTGCTAGGCGGCGGCTGGATTCGGCAAGGTTCGCCGACACGCGCGGCCGAATTGCTGGCAACGGCCGAATGACGTGACGAGACCGTCAGAGAGCCGAGCTTCCTATCGCGGCCTCGTGATGATTTTTCTAAAACGGTCGCTTGGGCGTCAGCCCTCGTGTCCGCTGCTGAGCGGGGCGGCGTCCGCTCCCCGGTTCTTTGAGAACGCGCTCACGCCCAAGAACCGGGGGGCGGACGCCACCCCGCTCAGCAGCCGATTGAAAAGAGCTGACGCTCGCAGAACGCCACACCCCATTTCATCGGAGCAAAGTCGCTCGCATGTCTGAGCCGAACAACGATGACTCGTCGCCGTCGCTGATGGCCCAGATGTTGGGTGGCATCACCGAGACGTGTGTGCTTCATCCCAAGTGGACACTCGGGCTGGTCGCCCTTTCGGCGGCGCTGTGCCTTGTCTATTCGGGGCTGTTCCTCAAGTTCAAGACCGACCGTTCGGATCTGATCGATCCGAAGATGGCCTTTCATCAGCGCTGGCTCCGTTACACCGAGAGCTTCGGTGAATCGGCCGACATGGTGGTGGCGGTCGAGGGGAACGAACCCGAAGCGATCAAGCAGACACTCGATGCCCTCGGTGCCAAGATCGCGAAGCGGCCCGAGTTGTTCGGGAGCATCCTCTACAAGGTCGAACCGGGAACGCTGCGTGAGAAGGGGCTGCAGTATCTTCCGCCCGACTCGCTCGCGGACGGACTGGAGCGACTCGAAGTCTACGGGCCAGTTCTCGATGGCAAGTGGGACTTGGTCAAGCTCGAAGGGATGCTGACTCGCCTCAAAAAACAGTTGGATGTTGCCCAGCCCGATCAAGCCCAACGACTCTGGGCGCACACCGATCGACTGACGGAATCGCTCGCGCGGTTCACCGCCGACCGCAACGACTTCACCAATCCGTGGCCCGACATCTTGCAGGTCGATCGCAAGCTGAGCGACCAAGCCAACCAAACCGTCTATCTGTTGAACGAAGCGGGAACGATGGGCTTCCTGATGACGGCTCCGACGCAGAAGAGCGACGGGTTTGAAGGGGCGACGGAGGCGATCGACGCGCTGCGGAAGCTGATCGTCGAAACGGAGTCGGAGCAGCCGCAGACGCACATCCTGCTGACCGGCATCCCGGTCCTTGAGAACGACGAGATGCGTCGGTCACAGATCGACAGTGCTCAAGCGTCGTTGATCTCGTTCGTCGGTGTCGCGCTGATCTTCTTCGTCGGCTTTCGCGGGTTCATGCACCCCGCACTCGGCATGACGATGCTGGCGGTCGGGATGGCGTGGAGCTTCGGCGTCACTACGCTGATCGTCGGTCATCTGAACATTCTTTCGGTGTCGTTCGCGTCGATTGTGATTGGGCTGGGTAACGACTTCGCGATCCATATTCTGTCGCGCTATCTCGACCTGCGGCATCACGGACGTTCGCTCCGCGCGTCGTTGGTCGAGACCGCGCAGACGCTCGGCCCCGGCATCGTTACGGGATCGGTCACGACGGCGCTCGCGTTCTTCTGTGCCTCGTTCACCAGCTTCCTTGGTGTGGCAGAACTCGGCCTGATCGCGGGCTGCGGAATCCTTCTTTGCACGCTCGCCACGTTCACGTGTCTTCCCGCGATGATCGCGGTGGCCGACCGCAACAGTCGCGAGCAAGCGTTACCGGTCCCCTTCCAAGGAAAGTGGCTCCGTCACGCGACGAGTCGCTATCCCGGCGTCGTCTTATTCCTGTCGGCCGTGTTGCTCGGGACGGTCGCGTGGAAGTCGTTCGATTGGACGGGGCCGATCGCGTTCGGATCGTGGCCGCGCCCGCTGCTGCAATACGATCACAACCTGCTCCACTTGCAGGCCGAAGGATTGGAGTCGGTCGAAGCGCAGAAGCGCATCTTCGAGTCCTCAAGCAACTCGCTCCTCTACGCGATCTCGCTGGCCGACTCGGCCGACGACGCGCGGAAGCGGAAGGCACAGCTTGAGGCATTGCCGTCGGTCCATCATGTCGAGGAACTCGCGTCACGACTCCCGACGATCCCGCCGTCCGAAACGCAGCTCATGGTGCAAGGCTATCACGCGCTGCTCGCTCGTCTCCCCGAGCAGCCCCCTGCTCCGTCGCCCGTCATGCCGGCTCAAACCGGACGACAACTGGATGAGTTCTTTAAATTCGCACGCACGCGCCCCGAGCCGGAAGCCAAGACGATCGCCGCGAGACTCGATCGGTTCCTCGATCAACTCGACGCGTTCGACGTGCGCGAACAGATGTCGATCCTCACCGAGTTCGAGTTCCGCTTGAGGTACTCGTTACTCGCACAGTTCCAAGCGTTGAACGCCGCCTCGAACCCCGAGCCGGTGACGCCCGATGACCTGCCGAAAGAGCTGCGGTCGCGGTACGTCAGCCCCGAAGGGAAGTGGCTGCTGCAAGTCTTCCCAAAAGATCCGATCTGGGACATGGAGCCGCTCGAACGCTTCGTCACCGACATTCGCTCGGTCGATCCCGAAGTGACCGGCACGCCACTCCAAAACTTTGAGGCCGCTCTCCAGATCAAACAGAGCTACGAAATCTGTGCGATCTACTCGCTGGTCGTGATCCTGTTCGTCCTGTTGATCGACTTCCTCAGAAAGCAGGTTCTCGTCCAGACGTTCCTGCCGCCGCTCGTCATGGTCGGCATCGCGGTGGCGGTCTGTCTCGCTCAGAAGCAGGCGATCCCCGTCTTGCCGCTGGCAATCGTCGCCGTCGCGATGACGTTCGTGATCGGACTCTTCTCCGACCGACACGGCGTGCTCGACACGATCTCAGCCATCATCCCGCCGACCGTCGGGATGCTGCTGATGTTTGGAGTCCTCACGATTTTCAACATCCCGCTGAACCCGGCGAACCTGATCATCCTGCCGCTGATCATCGGCATCGGTGTCGATAACGGAGTCCACGTGCTGCACGACTTCCACTCGAAACCGCACGAGGTCTACAGCGCGTCACCCAGCATGGTGAACGCGATCACGCTGACTCAAACGACCAGCATGGTCGGCTTCGGCAGCATGATGATCTCGGCCCATCGCGGCCTGCACAGCTTGGGCATCGTCCTGACGATCGGCGTCGCAAGCTGCGTCCTCATGTCGCTGGTCACGCTCCCCGCCTGCCTCGCGTGGCTCAGTCGCCACCGCCGCGCCGCCCCTCATTTCGATGCGACTTCGTGGGACGAACCTCACTCCAACCACCCCGCGCCCGCCGCAGCGACGCCCATCGAACTTCCGTTCGAGGAAGACGAGCCGCAGGACATCCTCCCCATGCCAAGCATTGGCCGCGTCGCGTGAATGCACTTATTTAGTCTGACCCCTCAGTGGGTGCAGTCGTCAATTGGTGGTCCCCAAAGAAACACTGCTGGGCCAGCGATTCTGGGAAGGTAGCCCTGTCGCTCCGCGACAGGAAGCGCGATCAGTAAGGGGGCGTTGATCTGCCAAGTCACCTCGGATCAGCGGCAAACGCCACTCGTCTGTTCTCGCTTCCTGTCGCGGAGCGACAGGGCTACCACCAATTGGCGACGGCCCCCCTTCATCGGCCAAACAGTCACTTCGGGTTTGGCTTATGTGAGACACGGGGTTAAGCTCCCTCGCACTGCCAACAGGCGTTCTGTGCCTCCCACCCCGTTTCTCACTTGGAGTTGTTCATGAAGAGTCTCGTTGCGATTGCGTCGGCGTTGTTGCTCGTCACCAGTGTCTCATTGGCCGAGGAGGCCAAGCCTGCTGCCAAGTCCACTGAGAAAGTGGCGGCTGCTCCGAAGAAGGTCGATGTGGGGACGCAGGCTCCCGACTTCAAGTTCAAGGATGCGACCGGCAAAGAGGTCAGTCTGTCTGAGCTGACCGCGAAGGGCCCGGTCCTCGTGCGACTGACCTGTGGCTGCTCCGGCTGCGACAAGGAGCTGGCTTACTTCCAGGCGATGCACGAGGGTTACAAAGACCTCGGCCTGACCTCGATCGCCGTCTTCCGCGAACCCGATACGAAGGTCGCCGCCTACGTCAAAGAGAAGAAGCTCAACATGCTCTACACCGTCGATACCAAGGGCGACGCGTGGACCACGTTTGAAACCAAGACGATGCCGACCAACTTCCTGATCGAAAAGGGAGGCAAGATCGTCTCGGTCGCCGCCGGCTGCGACCCCAGCGGCCTGCTCGCCAAAAAGCTCTCCGAAAAAGTCGCCAAGACCGTCAACGCAGAAGCGATCGACGTGCAAAAGAAGGTGACTGACGCTCAGGCGAAGAAGTAACGCCACGACTACCGCTGACCTGCCTCGTTCCCAGCGCTTGCCTGGCACCGTGACGAGGGTTTGATCTGAATGACCCGGACGCCACCAGCGTCCGGGTCACTGCATTTTTGTGTCGCCGAAGATCATTGCGTGAGCGGATTACGGCGTCGGTGGAGGCGGGGTCGGCGAGCTGCCGCCGCCTTGGGCGGTCGGGCCGGTGATCTGATCGAGCAGCGTCTTTTCGGCCGACGTTTGCAGCAGTCCCGAGAGCGTCTTCAGCGCCTTCTTGTTCTTGCCATCGAGCGGTCCGGCCTTCGCGTCGAGCGACACCAGCAGCGGGAGGATTTGGTTGATCAGCGCACTGAGCGCCGACGTGTCCGCTTCGATGGCATCAACCTCGGTCTGATACCCCGCCATTCCCATTCCGGGGAGCGACTGATACGCCGCTCCCAACTGTTGCAGCACGTTGACGGTGACAGTTG